>JBIIYG010000024.1:0-24011 GCA_044346945.1 Pontiellaceae bacterium
TAAACTCACCGGCTACCTTCAAAAATTGTTCTGTTTGATCAATAGGTTTCAGCATGGACACTCGCATAGCACAGCTCTCCCGTTCTTGTCGAGCGTCCCCCTCGCCGGCCCGGCATCTGCCGAGCCGGTTTTCCCAATTGACTGGAAAAACGAGTCTTTCGGGTTCCCATAGTTGGAACTTGATAAGGTGTTCGAGCTGATGGATCCGTGGTTTATCTCACAAATCCGGGACGGTTTCGGGGATGAGCTGTCCGGTCGAGCTGATTTTGAGCAGACAGGTGAAGCCGGGCCGGAGTTTTTGGTATACCGCATTGCCGTAGATGGCTTTGATGCCGTACCGCCGGAGCGCTTCCGGGTTGTTGGCTAAATCCCAAACCGCAGTCCAGAAAAGTTTCCGCTCGGAGAAATGCAAACGGCGGAGCAGATCACGGTAGCGGGCTGGCGTCTGCCCATCTTTTTCAATGGCAAAGCCAAAGGCGGGCGGCTGGTTTTCGCCGTAGATGCGCCGCCAGAGATACAGCGAGCGCTCTTTGCCGTCCATGACGGCCTGTCCGGGAAACGTGACGATGAGCGCATCGAAGTACACGACATCGCCCTGAATTTCGTATTCCCGCTCCAGCACTTTTTTGAGCGGATTGTCACGGGCCGTTTCGACGAAGCGGACAGCTGTGTAGAGTTTTCCGTCTCGGGTTTCCTGCCGGATGACTTTGGCGTAACCGATCTGATCTTCCTGCGTCAGAGTCGCGAGCGACTTTTTGAGCCGTCGGTTTTCACTAAGCAGGTCATGGACGGTTTTCGTGCCGTAGAAAATGGCTCCGGAAATAAAAATTACAGCCGCCAGCGCCAGCAGTCCGAAAACAGTTCTGATCAGCTTTTTCATGGCCGGGAACCTACCGCATTTTTCCAATCATTGGAAGCAACAGCGTTGCATTTCGGCGCTTTCGCGGTTAACTTCTTTTCCCTATGCGCGGCAAATTCATCACCTTGGAAGGACCGGAAGGCTCCGGCAAGTCAACGCAGGCTAAGACGCTGATCCGGCGGCTGGCCGGTTGCGGCATTGAAGCCGTCTATACCCGCGAGCCGGGCGGCACGGCGATTGGCGAGGCGATCCGCAATATTCTCCAGCATAATCAGGCCGGCGAAGCACCGTGCGAGCGCGCGGAACTGCTTCTGTTCGAGGCCAGCCGGAACCAGCTGGTCGAAAAAGTGATCCGCCCTCACCTCCAAAAAGGCGTATGGGTGATCTGCGACCGGTTCATGGATTCGACCACTGCGTATCAAGGGTGCGGGCGCGGACTTCCGATTGAGGAAATTCAGGCGATCAACCGGTTCACCGTCAACGGGGTCTCTCCCGATCTGACGCTGTTGCTCGATCTGGATGTTTCCGCCGGGTTTGAGCGAATCGCCCAGCGCTATCTCGCGCTCGGCGAATCCGCCGACCGCTTCGAGCAGGAGGACCGTTCCTTCCACGAGCGGATTCGCGAATGTTATTTACGGCTGGCCAAGGAAGAACCAAAGCGCTTCCGGATTATTAATGCCGCGAAAACGCCCGACGCTGTTGCCTCGGCAATCTGGGAAACCGTTAACGATGTCTTCCGGCAGTCAATTTAGTTCCGCCTGGGCGGGTATTGAAACGGGCTGGAAGAGAAACCAGCTGGCGCATGCCTATCTCCTGCAGGGCGCGCCGCACGGCGCGGCACTGCGATTTGCCGAAAAACTGCTGAACCTGATTTTTAACAACCATCCGCAGGTTCAGACCCACGCTCATCCGGATATTCAATGGATGGAACCGCAGAGTAAAAGCCGCCAGATCATCATTGATGAAGTGCGCGACCTGATCCGCCAGCTGGCGCAAACGTCGTTCGCGGGCGGCTGGAAAGCGGGAGTAATTCTGTGCGCCGACCGGATGACCGAGCAGGCCGCCAACGCGCTGTTAAAAACCCTCGAAGAGCCGCCGGCCAGAACGTTACTGATTCTGATCACCGACGAGCCGCAGGCATTACTGCCGACGATTTCGTCGCGCTGTCAGCGGATTTCTCTCTCCGATGAGGACGAGGAAGTTTCCAGACATTGGAAAGATCCCCTGCTCGACATTCTGGGAGAACTTCCGCCAACGACCATTCCGGAGGCCGGACTTTTCACAGGCCGGATCGCCGGAATTCTTAACGGACTGAAAGAGGAATTTGAGGCCGAAGAATCCGACCGCCTGCCGGAAGATTTATCGGCCAAAGAAGCCAAGGAACTTCTGGCCGCCCGCTCCACAGCCCGGCTGATTGAATCACGCACCGAGATTCTGCGCACCATGCTTCAATGGAATCGTGACGTGCTTCTGCTGGTTCTGGATCAGAAGGAAGAGTCGCTTTATTTTCAGGACGACATCGAAGTGCTCAAAAAGCAGGCGATGCTCTGCACGAGAGCCGAAGCGTTGAGGCGTATCGCCGCGGTGGAAGAGATGGGGCGCCAGTTCGACCGCAACCTGCCCGCCGATCTGGTCTTTAATAATTTCTTCGCGCAGATGGTTTAAAAAACCGAAGGGACGACTTCCACGTCGTCCAAAAAAAGGCGCAGGTGGAACCGCGCCCTCCAAAAAGCTTCTTATCCACGAAGATGGTTCACCAGCGCCTGAAGGGCGATGACATAGCCGTAGCCTTTAAAGCCCATGATCTGTCCGATGCAGCCGGGCGCAGTCAAACTCTTGTGACGGATTTCTTCGCGGGCATGAGTGTTGCTGAGATGTACTTCGACCGCCGGAACTTCTTTGGCGACCGCTTTTACGGCATCGCCCAACCCCAGACTGGTATGCGTCAGCGCGGCCGGATTGATAATAATCCCGTTAAATTTTCCACGGCTTTCGCCGATCCAGGTGATCAAATCGCTCTCGGCATTGCTCTGCCGGAATTCCAGCTCAACGCCGCCCAGTTTTCCGGCGCAGGCGTTCATGTCCTGCGCGATGGAGGCGAGCGTTTCGGTGCCGTAGATTTCCGGCTCGCGCGTGCCGAGCAGGTTAAGGTTCGGTCCGTTCAGTACGAGGATTTTGAGCGTTTTCATGGCGCAGTTTTACCACAGATACAACGGATAGCACGGACTTTTTCGGGAAATGACTGGTAGGCGCTGAGGGACTCGAACCCCCGACCCTCTCGGTGTAAACGAGATGCTCTAACCAACTGAGCTAAGCGCCCGAAGAAGTTGCAGAGGATAATGAGATTTCCCTGCGAGTCAACCCTCAGAATGTTTTTTCCAGCGATTGGAACGTTTTGAGGTGTTCGTAGGCGGTGAGGTCGAGGTGGATCGGGGTGATGGAGACGTAGCCGTCGCGCACGGCGTGAATATCAATATCGTCGCCGTCGTCCTGAACTTCGAGTTCACCGTCGAGCCAGTAATAGGTGCGGCCACGCGGATCGAGCCGTTTGTGGAATTTTTCAATGAACCGCGAACGGCCCATACGGGTGACTTTGATCCCTTTGAGCTGTTCGTACGGCAGATTGGGAATGTTCACGTTGAGCAGAACGCCGGGAGGTAGAGGGTTTTCAATGATTTGCTGAGTGATTTCGAGGGCAATCCGTCCGGCGGTTTCCCATTCGGGCTCGGTGTAGGTGCAGAGTGAAAAGGCAACTCCGGGAATACCCAGAACCACACCTTCAGTCGCCGCCGAGACCGTGCCTGAATAAATAACGCTAATGCCGGTGTTGGAGCCGAGGTTAATACCACTCAGAACCAGATCCGGCGGAGCATCTTTCATGACGGCGCAAACCGCCAGCTTGATACAGTCGGCAGGCGTTCCGCCGATTCCATAGCCGAAGAACTCGCCCTCTTTTTCAACCGGCATGCTTTTAATCGGGTCGGCCAGCGTAATGGCGTGTCCGGCGGCACTGCGTTCCGCATCCGGTGCGATCACATGAAGCTCTCCAAGACCTTTGACCGCATCATGCAGAGCGGCAATCCCCGGAGCGTGAATCCCGTCGTCGTTACAAATCAAAATTCTCATTGCGCGCTTTTCTGCCAAACAAAGGCGGGATCAATCAGCGGACCATAGGTGTCGTTGATCGGAATAAAGAACGTGCCGACTTCAAAAACGCCGGTCGCCGTGCGAACCACCGTCATGATGGCTCCGGCGGGAATACCGACCGGCAGAACGGCCCACCAGCCTTTTTCCTGACCGGAAATAATCATCTGCCGGGGAATTTCTCCCCAGCCGGTCAGCACATTGCAAAGCCCACGGTTCAACTTGGACGACATGTCCTGAACCAGACCTTCCGCATTGGACAAATCATGTCCGGCAACCGTTTCGGCATTCGCAACAGATACACCCACAGCCAGCAGGAACATAAAGAAGAAACGCATATCCGACCCTCCGATTGAATCGCCGCAAGGCTAGTTGAACCGCCGTTGCGCGACAAGATTTTTATCAATCCCACCCTTGCCTCTTGCCATTCCGCAGGCGGGTCGCTACCTTTCGTGTCGCATGGGATACGAAGTTCTAGCACGGAAATGGCGTCCACAAACCTTTGGCGAGGTCGTGGGGCAAAATCACGTCACCCAGACCCTGAATAATGCCATTCAGAGTGGTCGACTGGCGCACGCCTACCTGTTCGTCGGGCCGCGCGGCACGGGGAAAACGACCACGGCTCGCATTCTGGCCAAGGCGCTGAACTGTCAGAACCGGCAGGGTTCCGAACCCTGTAACGCCTGCGATTCCTGCAAAGAAATCATGAAGGGAAGCAGTCTCGACGTGATCGAAATTGACGGCGCCTCCAATCGCGGCATTGATGACGCACGCGAACTGCGCGACAACGTCCGCTACGCTCCCGTCCGCGGCCCTTTCAAAATCTATATCATTGACGAAGTTCACCAGCTTTCGAAGGATGCATTCAACGCTCTGCTGAAAACGCTGGAAGAGCCACCGCCGCACGTTAAGTTTTTCTTCGCCACCACCGAGCCGCAGAAGGTGCTCACCACGATTCTTTCCCGCTGTCAGCGGTTCGATCTTCGCCGGATCAATATGGCGGACATCACCGCCCAGTTGCAGAAGATCGCTAAAGCCGAAGGAATTCAGATCAGCGCGGACGCCCTGCTCGCCATCGCCCGCGGCGCCGAGGGCGGATTGCGCGATGCGGAAAGCGCTTTGGATCAGCTGGTTTCTTTCCGCGGGAAGACCATTGAGGAAGCCGATGTTCTATCCGTTTTCGGACTGATCAGCCGGTCTCAACTGGAAGGACTGGCCGACGCCATTCTGGACGGTAATATTCCGGCGCTGATTGAAGCGGTCGCTAAAATTGATGAGAGCGGCAAGGATATGCAGAGAGTGGTGCTCGAACTGCTCGACCAGTTCCGCAATCTGCTGATCGTCCTGCATGCCGGCAAAAACGCCGCCATCTTTGATCTACCGGAAACTCAGCTGGATACGCTGAAAAAGCAGGCGGCGAAAAGCTCCGACGGACGGCTGTTGCGCATCGTTGAACTGCTGATTGATGCCGACAGCCGGATGCGTTACGCCCTTTCCAAGCGCACCATGCTGGAAACTGCGCTCATCCGCGCCTCGCGGGCCGCCACAGTCGCCACGATTGACGAACTGATGAAGCAGGTCGCCGCGCTGAAAAACCAGTCTCCGGCACTGGCGCAGGAAACTCCGGCGGCATACGACGTAAAAAAAAAGTCCACGGATGATTTAGAGCCGCTGAAAAACGCCTGGCCGGGGCTGATTGACCATATTTCGAAAGGCGCGCCGCAGGCCAGACATTATCTGGCGGACACCGTCCCGCTGGATGTTTCGGAAACTCATGTCACGATCGGCATTGATCCGGAATTCGCCGGAGAACGTCCAAACCTCGAAAACCCGCGCGTTATTTTGTTAATCCAGAAAACCCTGAGCGCCTTCCTGAAGCGTCCGGTTTCCGCCGGCTTCAGCATACTGGCCGGACGGCAGAAACCGTTGCCGGCCGACACATCGCCCAAAGGTTCTCCGGATAAACAGAAGTACTACAGCAACCCGTCCGTTCGAAGTGTTCTCGAAACCTTCAGCGGAGAAATTATTGATATCCGAGAATAGAAAGGAACTTGTTATGGATGCAAAGAAAAGTCCCATGGACATGCTGAAGGCCATGAAGCAGGCCGCCGACATGCAGAGAGAAATGAAAAAGATACAGAAACAGCTCGCCGGAAAAACGGTCGAGTTTTCAAGCGCCGCCGGACAGGTGACCGTAAAGATGACCTGCGACATGAAGCCGCAAAGCATTTCAATCGCCCCCGAGCTGATTCAGTCCGGCAACATCAAAAAAATCGAAGCCGCCCTGCTGGACGCGTTCAAGGGCGCAATGAACTCCGCGCAGGCTGAAGCCGCCAAGGATATGAAAAGCCTGACCGCCGGACTCGGACTGCCCTTCTGACCATGAAACATCTCCTGCCATTGGACAACCTGGTCGCGGCGCTGGAAAAACTTCCAGGCATTGGAAAACGCTCCGCCGAACGGATGGCGTTTGCTCTGGTGCAGAACCGCGACGGGCTGGCCCGGCGGCTGGCAGACGCTCTGCTGGCCGCCGACGAGCAGATCGGCACCTGCTCCCGGTGCGGAAGCATCACCGTCACAAAAGAAGACCCTTGCGGACTCTGCACCGACGGAGGCCGCGCCAACGGCCTTCTCTGTGTCGTGGAAAGCCCGGGCGATATCATGAAGATAGAAAACTGCAACGGCTTCAGTGGACGCTACCACGTTCTGGGCGGACATCTTTCTCCGGCGCTCGGCAAAGGAATCGCCGGACTGCGCGTCAGCGAACTGCTGGCGAGGCTCCAGCCGGAAAACATCCAGGAAGTCATCGTGGCACTCGGAACCGATGTAGAAAGCGAAGCAACCGCAAGTTATTTGGCCGAGCTCATCGCCAGCCGCGGCGTAAAAACATCGAGACTGGCCTTCGGTCTACCGTCCGGCAGTGCCATCGAATACACCGATGCCACCACGCTCGCCCGCGCCATTCAGGGCCGTCAGCTACTGAGTTAACCGCCTGCCGCTGAAAACCAGTAATTTTGTATTTCAGTGTCTTGACTTGGCGAACGATTTCTATACCGTAGTCGCCTCTTAATTCCGGCGTAGCTCAATGGTAGAGTAGGTGACTGTTAATCACTTGGTTGCTGGTTCGAGCCCAGCCGCCGGAGCCATTCATGACAAACACTTCCCTCCCCCCCGTCTCGAAAAGAGAATGAAAATGGTGGAGGTGGGGGGAATCGAACCCCCGTCCGCCCAAGCGTCACAACAGCTTCTACGTGTGTAGTCTGCCTTTAAGGTCTCGCCTTCGTGACTGTCAGCAGACAGGGCCATCACGAACGCCAGCATCCTGTTGGAGTTTCGCCCCTCGGCCCGGGTGCCCGGCTTCGGGACTATCCTGCTGTCGTCGCCTTCATCCTCTCAGCAGGTGTCAGAGGGAAGACGTCGCGCCTTTAATTAGGCAGCGAGTGCGAACTCTTCGTTGGCACTTATTGTTTTTGCCGGATGTTTTACGAGGCCAACCGACATCCTCGACACGCCACTGAAGCTTCAACTTAAACGTCGAAACCAGTCACCCCCTTTTTTTGAGGCGGGTCTATGATTGCATAAACCGCCTGAAACGCAACCCATCAAATGGTTTTATGAACTCCGCCGGAAAAACATCCGTGTAAATCCGTCCGATCCGTGGTTAAACTCTCCGGCATGGCAGATTTGAAAAACACCTTCTCCTGGTCCTTCAGCGCGGCGGCGGATTTTGACGAGTGCCGCCGTCGGCGCTACTGGAGCAAGTACGGCATGTGGGGCGGCTGGAATAAAAACGCCGCGCCGGAAACAAAAAAAGCCTATCAGCTCAATAAGATGGATAACCGCTGGGGTCTGATGGGTCAGGCCGCCGAGAATTCCATTATGCGGATTCTCCGCCAGCATCAGGCGGGCAACCCGATTTCCGCCGAGACGGCCTTTGAAACCGTCGCCCGCCCTTTTCTCCGCCAGAAATGGACGGAATCCAAGCGCGGCGAATGGAAGACCGACCCGAAAGGCAAGTGCTGTCTGCGCGAACACTATTACGGCACGATGGGCGACGAGAAAGAGGCGGCGGAAAAAATCAGCGGGCAGATTAAAAACTGCATCGCCAACTTCACGGCCAAGGTGCTTCCAAGAATCAGAACCGTCACCCGCGAGCAGGAACTGCCGGTAAAAACTCCGGACGCAGGTGGAGACCCGGAAAACATCGAGTTCAACGGCGTGAAGATGTACGTGATCCCGGATTATGCCTACCGCATCGGCGGACAGTTTCATATTCACGACTGGAAGGCGGGAAAAGTCAAAGAGGCTCACCGCGAACAGCTCGGACTTTACGCGCTCTGGGCCCGCGAAAAATTCCGCGCCAAACCGGAAGAGACATTCCTCTATGTCGAGTATCTCAACGAAGGGCTGGTCGCGCCGTTTCAACTCTCGGCGGAGGATTTCCGCGCACTGGAAGCCCGCATTCAGGACTCCGTGGCAGAAATGACGGAATATCTGGTTGATTTCAACCGCGAGAAAAACGAGCCGCTTCCGAAAGAGGAATGGGAACTCGCGGGCGATCCGGACTCCTGCCGGAACTGCAATTTCTATGAACTCTGCAAGGCCGAGCTCGACGGCTGACAACTATTTTGTCTGCGGAGCCGGAGTCGCAAACAGCTTGATCCGCGCCGGACGGATCAGCGGCAGATTTTCCATCCCTTTCGCCCAATAGACCTTGCCGGAAATTTCCAGCTTCATTCCGGTGAACGTCTGCATCTGGGCGGCGTTACCTTTGACGTAGCAGACAATCACATCGGTGAAATGCTCATCAATCAGTTTGTACAGCGTTCCGGTCGCAGGTTGCAAAACTCCTGAATAAACCCCTTCTGTTCCCTGTGGCTTGTCCGGATCAGGAATCAGCGGCTTTTCAGCTCCGGCAGAAACGGAAGCCATAATCTCCTGAACGGTCGGATCGGCAACGACCTGAACCACGGTTTGCGTCGGCTGGACCGAGACCGGTGCTTCGACCGGCTCGATCACGGACGGCGCAGGCGCTTCGACATATTTACGGCTGACCCAAATGACCGAGTTCGATGTAGGCGCGACTTTAAGCCAACCGCCGGCTTCGCCGCGCACAATCAGCGAAGCGCCTTTCGCCTCAGAGCCGACCACGCTGTGGCTGAGGCTCGGCCCGGAACGAATGTTCAGTGTTTCCGGAACCACGCTGTTACCGGCCACAAACTCGCCGCTAACCCAAAGGTCAACGGTCTCGGGCGGAAAAACGCCGACCCAGTCCGGGTTCCGGTTGTCCTTCATGATCAGTTCATCGCCCGTCATCGCCCGGCCAAGCAGAACTGCGTTGGTATCGGGCACGGCGCGCAGACTGACCCGGTCGCTGATTACTTTGATTTTGATCGGCTCCTGAGCGTAGGTGGCGGCGGTCAGTGAGATGAGTAGAAACAGCGTTTTTTTCATGATGTCTTTTTCTCCAGTCCGAACAGACAAATCGCATTCTGAAAGGTCGTCTGCGCCAGCGACTCTACTGCACAGCCGCGCAGTTCGGCAAGCCGTTTGGCGGTGTCCGCGATAAAGGCGGGTTCGCACCGTTTCCCGCGATGCGGAACCGGCGCCAGATACGGCGCGTCCGTTTCGATCAGTAAACGGTCATCCGGGATAAATTGCGCCACCTCGCGGAGTGAATCCGCGTTGGCAAACGTGACGATTCCGCTCAGGCTGATATAGAATCCGAGGTCGAGCAACGCCTTTGCCATTTTCTGATCCCGCGTGAAACAATGAACCACACCAAGGCGCGCCGGGTCGCCTTTCCAGTATCTGGAATAGTCGGTCAGCATCTCCAGCGTATCTTCGTCCGCGTCGCGCGTATGCACAATCACCGGCTTCCGGGTGTGAATGGCAATTTCCAGACATTGAAAAAAAAGCCGCCGCTGATCCTTGGCCTTTTCCGGATCATGGAAGTAATCCAGTCCCGTTTCACCGATCGCCACCGTCGAGTCCCTCGCCGCCAGCTCGCGCAACGCGCTAATATCGCAGATCGGGCCGGCCAGATGGCGGTCGTAACCGGCGGCGGCGTAAATCCGTTCCGGAAAAGCTCCGGCCAGCATTTGCGCCAGCTCATTCGCTTCCGGAGAACCTCCCACGGCGATCATTTGCCGGACTTGGGATAGATCAGCGCCCTCCAGAACCTTTTCCAGCGTTCCGTCTTTCACGAAATCATCAAAATGGACATGAGTATCGAAAAACATGCAGAGACGATAAACAAATGCCCGGAGATTGCAAAAATCAAACGGCTTATTTCTCCCGGCAAGCCGAGGCGATTCAAAAAAACACAGTTTTCGATACTGCTCTGGAACACATCCTGCTAAATTACAGTCCGTTACAACGGAACAAACCTTGGAGCGAACTGTGAACAAACTTGATGAGATGCTCAAACTCACTGTGGAACGCGGTGCCAGCGACCTGCACCTCTCCTCCAACTACTGCCCATGCATTCGTGTTGACGGCGAAATGCAGTTCCTAAGTGAGTACCCGGTTCTCAGTCCTGCGGAAAATGAAGCCATTCTGGATTCCATCATGCCGCCGCGAAGCAAAGAAGAGTTTAATCAGCTTTGGGATACGGACTTCGGCTATGACCTCCCCGGCATCGGCCACTTCCGCGTGAACGCATTCAAGGATGCTCACGGAACCGGAGCCGTTCTGCGCGTTGTCCCGGAACAGATTCCGGCCCTCGAAGACCTTGGACTCAGCTTTTCCGGAGTTTTGCGCGAGCTGTGTATGCACACCAAAGGGCTGGTCATCGTTACCGGGCCGACCGGCAGTGGCAAATCCACCACGCTTGCCGCCATGATTGACCTGATCAACCGGACGCGCAAAGAGCACATCATCACCATTGAAGACCCGATTGAATTTGTTCACCAATCCAAGGGATGTCTCATCAATCAGCGTGAAGTGCACCGCCATACCCGCAGTTTCGCCGGAGCCCTGCGCGCCGCTCTGCGCGAAGACCCGGACATCATCCTGCTCGGCGAAATGCGCGACCTGGAAACCACCGAAATCGCTCTTGAGACCGCCGAAACCGGACATCTGGTGCTGGCCACTCTGCACACCAACACCGCCACCTCCACCGTGGACCGTATTATAGATAAATTCCCCGGCGACCGGCAGAACCAGATCCGCACTCTGCTGGCCAACACCCTCACCGGTGTCGTCGCCCAGACCCTCTGCAAGCGGATAGACGGCGGACGGGCCGTCGCCGCTGAAGTGCTGATTGCCACGCAGGCAGTGCGCTCCAATATCCGCGACCAGAAAACCCACCAACTGCCGACCGCCATCCAGACCGGCTACGGAGTCGGCATGCGCTCCTTCACCGACAGCCTGTTTCAGCTGGTTCAGGACGGCATCATCACTCCGCGCGAAGCCTACCTCAAAGCCGTTGATAAGATCTCGCTGGAACAGAAATTCACTGCGTCCGGAATCCCGCTCGACAAAACGCTCACGGATTTACCCATCGCCAAAATCAATGATTCGCTCGACACGTCCGGGGAGGACATGAACTCCCCGGAGTATCTTAAGAAAAAGGCATGGCGACTGGCGACCGACCGCAACTCGCAGGCCCGTGACGGGCGCAAGGCCGTGGAACTGATCGGACGCGCCATGCAACTCAGTGCCGCCGTGAACGCGGAAACCTTGATGATTCTAGCCGCGGCACAGGCCGAAAACGGCAACTTCAAAGCCGCGATGGAAACCGTTAAAAAAGCGATGCCGCTGGCTAAACAGGAGCGCAACAGTTCCTGCCTGAGGGAACTCGGACAGCAGTTCGGTTACTACAAGAAATCCAAACCGCATCCCGGTGCCGTTGCGTAGAGAATACCGGGCGTAGAAAATCTATTGGTACAGTAGAATTTCCAGCCATTGTCCGGCGTTGCGACCGGGAATCCATTTGCCGTCTTCTTCGGTGACGAGTCGCTCGCCGTTACGCCCCAGCACTTCAGCAAAAGCTTCCAGAACATACGGTTTATTCTTCCGGATCGCGGCTGTTTCTTCATCCGTCGCCGCCCGGGCCTGCAACGGCGCGCCGCTTTCTGAAACATCTATGACAACGGCTCCGGCAGGCTCGCCACCGGTCCAAAGCGCCGGATAGCGGCGGTAGTAATCCGGCTTTTCGGAAACCGGGACAACCAGCCGGAAGGCGACCGGCACATTGGTGATGTATTGATGCAGAATGAACCGCTGGTCATTGGTCATGTACGGAAACATATCCGCTGGATTAAACCCGGCCAGATTGTAGCCGTGCAGTCTGCCGTGAAACGGTTTCAGCTTTTTAGCCCGGAACCAGTCGCCGAAGCGGTCGTTCATGATTGTGCCGAACTCGAAGTGCAGATGACTGCGCTGAACGGGAATTCCAACAGTTGACGTGTTGCCGATCCGGCCGATTTCCGTCCCCCGGGCAACCTCGTCATTCTCTTTCAACCCGGACGGAACGGAAGCGAGGTGGGAGTAAAGTGTGTAGTATTCGCCGAGCGGGTCCTGATGAAGGAGTACGATATAAATTCCGTACGATGAGTTCCCGGCCGTCCGGCTGATATAGCCGACGCGTCCGTCGGCGACAGCGAACACGGCATCCGCGGCGTGGCCTTTTGAATCGCGTTCAACCGGCGCGATATCAATCCCTTCATGGAAAGCCGGAAGGAAATATTTTCCGGATTTCCGGGTGCGGGTTGATCCGTACCGGGCCGACTCGATTTTACCGGACTCGGTCGGCATGAATACCGCCGGATTGCCGGTGTCATCAAGATGCGTCTGCGGGGTTGGAAAGGTCAACAGCAGTCCCGGGGGCGGAGCCGGTTTATCTGCCGGGCCCGTTTCCCCGGTTGCTGGCGGCGTTCCGTGGAACACCCAGCAACCCGCGACGATCAGGGTGACGGCGCTGACGATGATCAAACTGCGGCCGTATGAGTTGAAAAATGAAGTATCCAGACGATGGTTTGGCAGTGAGTATGACATAAATTAGCGGCGCATGGTGCCAGACTCTTTTTCAAAAACAACCGCAAACCTTTTCGGAGGTTGAGGTTTTTTCCAAACCTTGGGAGACTGCCCCGATATGAAGAAAATTCTGCTCATTTCCGCCGTCGCCGCCATGATTACCGGCGCCCTGCTTTGGGTCCGGTCGCAAACCGTCACAAACCCGTCGTGGGAGCAGTCCGCCATGAGCTCATCCGCCCGGATCACTCTTTGCGGGACGTTCAGTAAAAGCCAGCTTACAACGATTCGGGGAGAGGTTGATGCCGCGCTCGAAGAGTCAAAGCGGCTCGTCAGCATCTGGGATGAAACGACGGAGATTTCACGGTTCAACCGGCATCAAACGAGCGAGCCGTTTCCTGTGTCAGAGAAATTCGCTGGTCTGATCCGCTTCGCGCTCGATTTCAGCGAGCAGACCGGCGGCGTGTTCGAGCCGACCATTAAACCCCTGCTGGATCTCTGGGGTTTCGGGCCGGACGCAAATACCGAACCGGTTGAAAAAATTATGGAAGCCGTCGGCTGGCGGAAAGTACGCATGGAAAACGGCGCGCTGATCAAAAGCCATCCGGCGGTTCAACTGGATCTGACGGCAATCGCCGACGGATACGGCGCCGATCGCGCCGCTGACGTGATCCGGAAGAACGGCTGTGCGGATTTTCTGGTCGAAGTCGGCGGCGAAATTGTCGCGGATGGAATGAACCGTTCCGGCAGGCCGTGGCGTGTCGGAATTGAGACCCCGCAACCGGGCTCGGCTCATGGCTCCGAAATTTTCCAGACATTGGAATTTTCCGGTAAGGCCATGGCGACCTCCGGCAATTACCGGAATTTCCGCCGCCGCGCCGACGGCGCGCTGTATTCGCATATTATTGATCCGCACACCGGAAGACCGGCGGAATCGGATGTCGCTTCGGTCACTGTCATTGCCGGGCGCTGTATGAATGCCGACGCGCTGGCCACCGCCCTGTGCGTTATGGGTTCGGAGCGAGGGCTCCAATGGCTGAAAAATCATCCGGAGTTTCAGGCGTTTTTTATCATTCATGGAGCCGACGGACAGACGTTCATTTCAAAATCCACGGCGGGTTTTCCAGTCCTTGGAAAATAGGAAAACCGGTGTAGAATCGGCACCAAAGGGAGGTTGCCATGAAACGGTTCTTCGCCGCTCTGCTGGTTTCAACGACGGTCTGCGCCCAGGAGACAACGCTTAAACTCTATCCGGTGCATTACACAGATGCCGGTTCTGCGGCGGAGGTGATTACCGCCATGATGCCCTCGACGAACGGCTTGACCCTGCAGGCAATTGACCGGAAGCTGGCGGTGCGGGGAACCGTGGAACAGCACGAGACAGTCGCGACGATGCTGAGGGAGCTGGATAAGCATCCAAGGAACGTGCAAATCAATGTGCAGTTCGCCCGCACCGGATCGTCGTCCAGCCGTGAGGCGGGCATCCGCCCAAAAGGTCCGGTTGTGATCCGCGACGGCGAAGTCCATGGCACATTCGAGGGACGATTCAGCAATCAAAGTGACAGTTCGAGCGAAAATACTGTGCAGATGCTGGTGGCGATGGACGGTCGGAGCGCAACCCTGCGGGTCGGCGAGCGGGTTCCCTATCTTGCGTGGCTGACTGAATACGGGTTCCGAAACGGCTATATCCGCGAAATTCAAATTGAGTGGCGCGAAGTCGGCTCATTTCTGGCGGTCTTCCCGGAAATTATCGGCGACGGGCCGATGATCCGTATCCGCCTGATCCCGGAGCTGAGCGGACGGCTGAAGGACGGTACGGAGCAGACGATCCAGTTCACGAAACTCGCCACCGAAGTGATCGCCCGCGACGGCCAGACCGTTTCCATCGGCGGATTCACGCAGGATCAGGATTTTTATTCAAAATTTCTGATCGGGCGCTCCGGCGGGAACGAAACTTCGGTGACGGATATTACGCTGACTCCGAAGATTCTGCCGTAAACACAACGTCACGCTTTTCAAGTGCCGGGAAAACGGATACGGTCTGCTCCGCATTTTGACCGGAGATTTATAAATGAATACCCTGCATGAGAAAAAAGCGTTTATTTGCGATATGGACGGCGTGATCTACCACGGAAGCAATCTCCTGCCGGGAGTCCTTGAATTCGTCGGCTGGCTGAAAAAAGAGAATAAAAAATTTCTTTTCCTGACCAACAGTAGTGCCCGCACACAGCGGGAACTGAGCCAGAAACTCGCCCGGATGGGACTGAAGGTTGACGAGAGCCACTTCTACACCAGCGCCCGCGCCACCGCGACGTTTCTGGCCAGCCAGAAGCCGGGCGGAAGCGCCTATGTGATCGGCGATGCGGGGATTATCAGCGCGCTGTACGACGAGGGGTTTTCGATCAACGACACTAATCCGGATTATGTCGTGGTGAGCGAAAGTGCCAACTACGACTACGCCCGCATCTGCCATGCTACCAAGCTGGTGCTCAACGGCGCGAAACTGATCGGCACCAATCCGGATTTGACCGGCCCGATTGAAGGCGGACAGATTGTTCCGGCCACCGGCGCCCTGCTGGCGCCGATTGAACTGGCCACCGGTGCCAAAGCCTATTATGTCGGCAAGCCCAATCCGCTGATGATGCGCAGTGCGCTCAAACAGCTGGAATGCCGCCGCGAAGAAACCGCGATTGTCGGCGACCGGATGGACACCGATATTATCGCCGGGGTTGAAGCGGAAATCACCACGGTGCTCGTCCTGAGCGGTGTGACAAAGCCAGAAGACATCCATCGCTTCGCCTACCGCCCGGATTATGTGCTGAACGGAGTGGGCGATATTGTTCCGCGCTGAAGGCGTCATGGTTGCCTTTAGCTCTGAAGCCTGTTAAGAAGAATTCGTTGCCGGTTCATACTGTGGAGAGTTTATGATACGGAAGAGCAAGTTTCTGCGAAAAGTTCAACTGCTGGAGTTCGTCAACAGCCTGCCGGGCGCGTTATATCAATATCGCCAGTGGCCGAACGGCAAATGCGCATTTCCCTACTCCACGCTGACCATCGAAGAGATTTTCTTTGCGACACCCGCCGAACTGGCAAAAGACGGGATGCTCGCCTGGAAGCAGGTCGCCGAGAGTTCGGTTGATCTTCTGCAAACCACTCTGAAAAAATCGGCGGAAACCCTTCAGGGATTCGAGATCACGTTCTGCGTCCGCTCTCCGCAAGGCCGCACCCACTGGATACGGAACCGGGCGGAACCTGCACGTCTGCGTGATGGGAGTACGCTCTGGCAGGGCTATCTGGAAAATGTCACGGCTCAACACGAAGCCGAAGAAGCCGCCAAGCAGAAGACCGCCCTGCTGAATGTGATTTTTGAAAACCTGCCGGATCACATTTACTACATGGACAGAGAATCAAGGCTCCTCGGAGCCAACCCCGCCTGCTGTCTGCATCACGGAAGATCCGGCGGTGATATGGTCGGAAAAACAGATCTACAGCTTTATCCGGGTGAAATGGGCAGAAAACTTTTCGACGAAGAACAGGAATTGATGGCCAAGGGCGAGCCGGTCCGTGAGAGGGAGCGGCATATCCGGCCGGACGGACGAGTTATCTATCTGGAGTCGGTAAAGACCCCTCTACGCAGTCCGTCCGGTCGTATCATCGGGCTGGCCGGAATATCCCGCGACATCACCCAGCAGGTCGAAAGTGAAAAAGAACTGAGCGAAAGTGAACAGCACTGGAAACTCCTTCTGGACGCCCTGCCGCAAATGGTTCTTGAACTGGACAACTCGCTCTTCTGCCGTTTCGCGAACAGCGCCTTCTGCCAGTTCATGGATATCCCGCTTGAACAGATTAAAGGACGCCCGATCCGCGACATTTTATCAGCCCAGTGGGCCGACACACTTCAGCCGTATTTTGAACAGGCGCGGCAGGGTGTCCGCGTGAAAACCACGGAGGTTCTGCGAAGCGCCGAAAACTATGAAATGCACGTTGAAGTTCATCTGCTTCCTGATGTCTCCGGCAAAGGCGCCGGCGGCTGTTTTGCCGTCCTTCATGACGTCTCCTCATTCAAGCAGGCGGAACAGGAGCTGACTCGGGCAAAACAGGACGCCGAGCGGAGCGCCTCGTTCATCCGGGCGATCTTTGACAACATGGAAGACCATTTCTATTACAAAGACCGTCAGTCCCGCGTACTGGGCGGCAACCGCGCATGGGTCAAAGGCCGTGATGTGAAGTCCATCGAGGATGTAATCGGAAAGACCGACATCGACCTCCATCCCGCCCCGCTGGGTCAGCAGTTGTATGACAATGAACAGCGGCAGATGGAGACTGGAGAAGTAACCCGCATCCGGGAACGGCACGTCCGGAAAAACGGACAGATCGAATATGTTGAATCCGTGAAGTGCCCGATGCGCAACGAGCAGGGAAAAGTCATCGGTCTTGCCGGTGTTTCCCGCGACATCACCCGTCAGGTCGAAAATGAAAAGATACTGATTGAAGCCCAGCAGGAAGCGGAAGCCGCGAACAAAGCGAAAAGCGCATTTCTGGCCATGATGAGTCATGAAATCCGTACACCCATGAATGGAGTGATCGGCGCGGCCAGTCTTCTGCTCGGCACCGACCTGTCCCCTCAGCAGGAGGAATTCGTCCACACCATTCAGGTCAGCGGAGAAAATCTGCTGACCATTATCAACGACATTCTCGACTACTCAAAAATTGAAGCAGGAAAAATCGAGCTGGAAGAATCTCCCTTCAGCCTGCGCGAATGTATTGAAGACGCATTCGACCTCTTCGTGCAGGCCGCCGTCAAAAAGAACATCGAACTGCTCTATTACGTCGATCCGGACGTCCCGAAAGTTCTGACCGGCGACACAACCCGTCTGCGGCAGATTCTGGTCAACCTGCTCGGCAACGCCATTAAGTTCACGGAAAACGGCGAAGTCAGTCTCAAGGTTCACAATCTGATGATAAATGAAAATCAGCAGGAATGTCAGATACAGTTCGCGGTTCGCGACACCGGTATCGGCATCGCCGACGAACACAAAGACCGCCTGTTTCAGGCCTTCACGCAGGCCGACGCCTCCAGCACACGCAAATACGGCGGAACAGGTCTGGGGCTGACGATCAGCCGCAAGCTGACCGAGCTGATGGGCGGGAAAATATGGTTCGAGAGCGAGCTCGGCAAGGGAACGGTCTTTTATTTCACCGTCACTCTGCCGATCGCCCGCCACACCGACCAGAAAACGGAAACTCTGCCGGTTGAATCCCTGCGCGGGAAACGCGCTCTGATCGTGGACGACAACGAAACCAACCGCTGGCTCCTCAGCGATCAGCTGGCGCAGTGGGGCATGCTTTCCGAAGCGTTTGAACAGCCGGAGAAAGCGCTCCAGCATCTCCGCGACGGCCATCATTACGATCTTGCTCTGATTGACTTTCAGATGCCCGGTATGGACGGAAGCGATCTGGCGAAAAAAATATACCGCCTCGGTGCGCCGCACCTGCCGGTGATTATTCTCAGCAGTTCCTGCGAGCATATCGCCGCCGATCCGGCCATCAGCGCCCGCCTTTCCAAGCCGGTCAAACTCAGCAAGCTCTGCGATCAGATATTGAAAACGCTGGCTCAGGAAAAAGTCGAAAGCGGCGGGAAAGAAGCTTCAAACACCCAGATCCAGCCGAAGAAAACCCGCTCCCTGCGGATTCTGGTCGCGGAGGACAATCCGATCAACCAGCGGATCGCCCAGCTGATGCTTCAACAGCTTGGCTGCGAAAACGCCGTGATCGTGTCGGACGGCGAAGCCGCCGTCGCCGCTGTCATGGATGCTGACTACGACTTAATCCTTATGGATGTCCAGATGCCGCATATGAACGGACTGGAAGCCACCAGCCGCATCCGCGAACGCACAGGAAGCCCGAATAAACCGTGGGTCATCGCTCTGACAGCCGGTGTCATGCAGGAAGAACAACAGGCGGCCATGAAAGCCGGTATGAATGCGTTTCTGGCGAAACCGCTCAGCATTGATCAACTGAGGGAAACCATCGACGGATTTCAGTTGCCCTGATTCCAAACCTTGACCGGCACCCGTTGCCGTCCCCACTCCAGCGCCCGCGAGTGGGATCCGTAAAAAAGATCAATGCGCGCCGGTCCTTTAATGTCGCCGCCGGTATCCTCGACCCGCCCATAGCCGTACCCCGGAACATACATCACCGTGCCGAACGGATAATACCGACGGTCGGCGGCAATCGTCCCCTTGTGCGCTTCGGCTCCTGACGCGGTTACACCGACTTTCTTCGGCTGACCTTTATTCGAGCCGGACGAATACACAGTCCGCCACGGCACCCACCAGACGCGCTCCCAGCCGCAACACGCGCCGCAATCGCAATAGCCGGTGGCTTCCATCGTCACCGTGCGCGGAGGAACTCCGCGCGGCGGACGAATGGAGGCACAGCCTGTTCCCAGCAGGAGCAGAGCGGCAAGAAGCAGAAGTTGCTTATGCTTTTTCAATTGCGATCACACAGGCATGACCATTCAGATCAACGGCTTCACCTTCGGTTGCGGTCATTTTCACAGAAAGCGCCAGCACCTCGGACTTGATGTAGTCATCGAAAGCGGCGACCGCTTCACAGACGGCTTCGTCCGATGAAATCTTCAGATGAATCCGGTCGGTCACTTCCAGCCCGCTGGTTTTGCGCAGGTTCTGCACATTATTCACCAGCTCACGCGCCAGCCCTTCACGGATCAGGTCGTCGTCCAATTCGATATCCAGTGCGATCACCAGCGACCCTTGAGCCTGCACAGCCAAACCGGGCTTTGGAGTCCGTTCAATCAAAATGTCCTGATTGCCAAACTCGTATCCAGCACCATCAATTGGAACAGGATATTGCACCGAAAGACCGGATGCGATCGTTTGCAAATCGGATGCCGAAAGCCTCTGAGCCCATCGGTTGATTTCCTGCACCTGTTTGCCAAACCGGGCTCCGAGCGATTTAAAATTCGCCTTCGCACTAAGCGTGGCGAATTTCGATTCATCATCACCAAACACGACTTCGCGTACGTTAAGCTCTTCGGCAACAATCGCTCTCAACTCGGAAACCTTGTTCAAAAGATTACTGCTACTGCTTACAACATCCAGACGGCGAAGCGGCTGACGAACTTTAATGTCGCAGTCCTTCCGGAGCTGTCGCGCCTTTTCTACCACTGTCATTACGGCGGTCATCTGCATTTCAAGTTCATGGTCGCGTTTGGCACCGGCGGCGGTCGGGAAGTCGCAGAGGTGAACCGATTCCGGGAAGTCTGTGGTCTGAAAGTCTGAAGATCCAAGGTCAGCTTCCTGACTTTCGACTTTCGACTTTTTGACATTCGACGAACCGAACTGCGTGAGGTTTCTGTAAATCTCTTCAGCGATAAATGGCGTGAACGGCGCGGCGATTTTGCAAAGCTCGATCAGCACATGATACAGCGTGGCGTAGGCCTGCTGTTTGTCGCCGTCGTCGTCAGACTTCCAGAACCGGCGGCGCGAGCGGCGGATGTACCAGTTGGTCAGGTCTTCGATGAAAACAACGAACGGGCGAACCGCGTTCTGCAAATCGTAGTTATCCATCGCCGCCGTCACTTCCTGACAGAGCCGGGCCAGTGAACTTTCAATCCAGCGGTCGAGCAGGTTTTCGCTCTGCCCCGGCTTTGATTTACCCGGCTCCCATTTGTCAATGTTGGCGTAGGTGACGAAAAAGCTGTAGGAGTTCCAGAGCGGAATCAGCAGATGCCGGAGCGAATGTTTAACGCCCTCTTCCGAGAAGCGCAGGGATTCGGCCTTCACCACCGGCGAGTTAATCATGTAGAGGCGGAGCGCATCGGCTCCGTATTCGTGAACCACATAGAGCGGGTCGGGATAATTCTTCAGCCGCTTGCTCATCTTGCGTCCGTCTTCCGCCAGCACCAGCCCGTTCACCACGACGTTTTTAAACGCCGGTTTATTGAACAGCGCGGTGGAAAGCACCATCAGCGTGTAAAACCAGCCGCGCGTCTGATCGAGTCCTTCGGCGATAAAGTGCGCAGGGAAAACCGGCGGCGGCTGTTTGCCGTCCGCACCGCCCGTCCAGTGCATCTGCGCGTACGGCATGGAGCCGGATTCAAACCAGCAGTCGAGCACTTCCGGCGTGCGTTTGTAGGTTTTCCCGTTCTCTTTGATCAGAATGTCATCAACGAAATGTTTGTGCAGGTCGGTGACTTTCTGCCCGGAACGTTTTTCAAGCTCGGCCACCGATGAAATGCAAATGGTATCTTTCGGGTCGTTCACATTGACCCAAACCGGAATGCAGGAACCCCAGAAGCGGTTGCGGCTGATGTTCCAGTCTTTGGCTTCTGCCAGCCAGTTGGCGAAACGCTTTTCGCCGACATATTCCGGCATCCAGCGCACCTCCGCGTTGTTGGCGATCATCTGTTCGCGCAGGTCTTCGACGCGCACATACCACGCATCAATCGCGCGGTAGATCAGCGGCGTATCGGTGCGCTCGCAGAACGGATAGCTGTGCTGAATGGTGGACTGGTGAACCAGCTTCCCGTCGTCCTTCAGCTTTTTGATAATCGCTTTGTCAGCATCTTTACAGAATACCCCGGCCCAGTCCGGAACCTGCGCGGTAAATTTGCAGTCCTCATCGAGCGGATCAACCAGACCGATTCCGGCGGCGCGGCAGACGCGGTAGTCGTCTTCGCCATAAGCCGGAGCCATGTGCACAATACCGGTTCCGTCCTCGGTGGTGACAAACGGATCCGTCAGCAGACGGAATGAATTCGGGTTGTCTTTGAAATAAGCAAACAGCGGCTCGTACGTGATTTCGGCCAGCTCAGCACCTTTATATTTTTTGAGCAGTTCGTACTGCTCCGGCTTTTTGTAGTAGGCGCTCAGGCGGCTTTCCGCCAGCAGAAACACCTCTTTTGATTCCGCATCGCGCACGGAAACATAATCAATGTCCGGCCCGGCGCAAATCGCAAGGTTGGACGGAAGCGTCCACGGAGTGGTCGTCCAGACCAGCGCATAGGCTCCGTCGAGGTCGAGGCCGTGCAGTTTGACGCGCACCGTAACGGAGGGATCCTGCACATCCTGATAGTTCCGGCCCGCCTCAAAGTTGGAAAGCGGCGTGTTGAGCTTCCAGCTGTAGGGCATAATGCGGTGGGCTTTATAGATGCGGCCCTGCTCCCAAAGTCTGGAAAAAACCCACCAGATGGTTTCCATGAAATCTTTATCCATGGTCTTGTAGTCGTTCTGAAAATCCACCCAGCGGCCCATCCGGGTCACGGTCTTTTCCCACTCCTCGACATACTTGGTCACCATCGAGCGGCACTGTTCATTGAAAACGCCGACTCCGGCTTCCTTAATCGCGGGAGCACCGGCAAGGCCGAGGGCTTCCTGCGCGAGGGCTTCGATCGGCAGACCGTGGCAGTCCCAGCCGAAACGGCGTTCGACGCGATGCCCGCGCATCGTCTGGTAGCGCGGGACAATGTCTTTGATTGTGCCGGCGAGCAGATGGCCGTAGTGCGGCAGACCGGTGGCAAACGGGGGACCGTCATAGAAAACAAACTCGGAGTCTTTGGAGCGGTTTTCAACCGACTTCTTAAACGTGCCGTGCTCCTGCCAGAAGGCCAGCACGCCCTCTTCCATCGCCGCGAAATCTGTCTTGCTCAAAACCGGTTTAAACATGAACGAAACCCTTCTGAAAAATGAAGGGGCAAATGTAACGGGAGGAACCACCAAAGACAAGCCGTGTCACCCTGTTTCCGCAGATTCTGTCCGTGGATGATTTGAGGTGGTGGGCGATAACAGACTCGAACTGTTGACCTCTTCCATGTCAAAGCATCCTTAAGTCATTCCCGCTCTTTCAAATAGTAGCAGAATGTTTCCTCATGTTCTTCACAATTAAGATAATACCGCTTTGGGCGTGCCGCTCAAGAGTAATCGAAATAATTTGAAAGATCATGATTTACGGTGCCCGTGACACGTAGTTTCCGACGTAGTTTTAAGACCGGATTGTCAGCCGACAGAAACCAGACCCGGCAGAGTTCGCCGTCTTCATTTCTGAATTCGACGCGGGACGGCGTCCGCCCGACAAAGTGCAAAAACCACGGTGCCGCAGCGGCCATGAAAGCCTCGCGTCCGCGTTCCGCCACGTTGTAAGTCGGCGCTACCCATCCGTAGTCGCCGGGAACCTGCAACGCGCATTCAATCAGCTCTCCGGCAAGGCAGAGGGTTTTTCCGAACCGTCTTCCGGTGCAGACAACGCGAAATCGCTTGTCGCGGGCATCATGGATTTCTTTTTGAGCCCAATGGGCGGTGTATGTGACAGCAAGCGCCATTCGATGACTCCATCGTGTTCGACGTTAAGGGTGGCTTCTTTGGGAAGCAGAGGCATGACGATGCGGCGAAAAAACCAAACCGGGTCTTTTTGCAAAGAGGCTTCCAACCCGTTTAACAGCGCCTGCTGGTTGCCTTCATCCTGTAACAAGCGGTCGAGCGCTTTAACGAGCTGTGAGCGTCCGCTGACTGCACCTTTCGGTTTGCCTGCGGGGTTGCCAGATTGTCCGGTTGGAAATTGCATTGTGTCCTCCAAGCTAAGGGGAAAAATCAAACGGGGCGCAGAGGCGGTATGTTTGCCATTTCACTTCGTTTCATTGCCGTCCTGCCGTTGGCAGGCCAGCCTCTGCCGTCGGCGGTCAGGGCGTTTCATTTTCCCTGCAAATATCAGGAAAAAGCAGGGCGCGAAGCGCACGGGGCCCCAATTTATAGGGGGGCCGCGCAGCGGGGGCCCCATTTCCAAGAGTTGGGAAATTTCCGCATGGGGTTCCAGAGGTTGGAAAAATTGGCCGCGCCGAGGCGGTAGAGCGGAACGCTGTAACGCCGAGGGGCGGAATCGCCGCAGGCGAAATCCGACTGCAAAGCCTACCGAGCCCCCGGCAAGGGAGCCGGAACGGCGACGACGCAACAGCGGCGGAACTTTTCCGAAGGTGGCGGCTGGGGAAAGAAGTCAGGTGTCAGCGGTCAGGCGT
>JBIIYG010000007.1:0-71545 GCA_044346945.1 Pontiellaceae bacterium
TGGAAAAAGGCTGGTATTCCGGTGTCCACCACTCCGGCACAGTATTATTATTCGACCGTCACGGAAATCGACCGGCATATCGGGCGGCTGATTGATAAGCTTAAAGAGCTGGGGCTGTTTGAGAATACAATCATAGTGTTAAGCAGTGACAACGGACCGGAATCCATTGATGCGATGCTGGCTTATCACAGTGGTGTGGGTAGTCAGGGGGTATTCCGGGGCGAGAAAAGAAGTTTGTATGAAGGCGGCATCCGGGTCCCAGGCATTGTCAGCTGGCCGGCCGGCGGCGTTCCTGCCGGCGTCATCGACCGCGAATCAGTTGTGAGCTGCATGGATCTTTATCCAACCTTTTTGGAAGCCGCTGGCATCGCCGTGCCCGCCGGACATGAGATTGACGGTGAAAGCCGCCTGAATGCATTCAGGCAGCGCAGCGCTTCTCGCACGACACCGCTTTTCTGGGAAACGAGCATGCAGGTTCTCAACAAAAACCTGCTAAACCGCAGCCCCCGCCTTGCCATGCGGGAAGGTAACTGGAAATTGCTGATGTTTCCCGACGGAAGCCGGACGGAACTTTATGCTCTGGATAAAGACCCCTGCGAAGTGAATAACCTGGCCGAGGCTAATCCGGACCTTGTCAAATCCATGTCTGCGCGGTTGCTGGCCTGGTTTAATTCCACGCCCGTCAGCAGCCGACCAACAGAGCGGGTCATATCCGGCTGGGAGAAGGTGCTCGGGATAAAACCAGAGGGATTCTGATTCCGGAGGAATACCGATGAAATATCCTGCTGGCTTGACGTTGATGCTGTCTGCAAGCTCTTTTGCAATGAGCCGTCCAGTGGAGCGCCCGAACATCGTGCTGATTTATGCCGATGATCTCGGGTTCGGCGATGTGGGTTGCTACAACCCGGACTCTAAAATTCCGACGCCGAACATTGACCGGCTGGCAGAGCAGGGGGTTCGCTTTATTGATGCACATTCGCCTTCCACGATCTGCAGTCCTAGCCGATACGGGATTCTGACGGGCCGTTATCCATGGCGAACCGGTTTGCGCAGCGGCAATCCGGCGGTCGGTGTGCAACCGTGGATTGACGAAGGTCGCATCGCCATGCCGGAAATGCTGCGCCGCCTCGGCTATCAGACAGCGGTTTTCGGCAAGTGGGGGCTGGGTAACGATTTCGAATCCGCCGCCCGCCCGGGTCGTAAGGGGCTGGATGTCAGCGCTGCGGCTATTGACTATTCCAAACCGGTGTATAGCGGGCGGCCGTTTGGGTTTACGCATGAAGAAGTTCATCTGTGGTACGGCGGTCAGTTTCCGGGCCGCGTTTATTCCTGTCATCTCACTCCGGGATCGTTTGAAAAAGCAGATGGTGCTCGCTGGTATTTTGAGAACGGCATGAGTCGGGGCGGCGATCCTGATTTCGCTTCCTTCAATATGGAGGAGGCGCAGATGCATTACATTGCGCGGACGGTGGACTGGATTGAGAAAACGGACGAACCGCTTTTCGTTTATTATGCGCCCCATATTCCGCACTGGCCGCACGTGCCCGCACCGCAATTTCAGGGAATCACTGAAATGGGATTCTACGGAGACTTTATAGCCGAACTGGACTGGGCGGTCGGACAGATCGTTCAGGCATTGGAAAAAACCGGAAAGCTTGAAAACACACTGATTTTTTTCACCTCGGACAACGGTCCTGAGGTTCAGAGTTACGGCTATCACCAAAAGGGGCATGCCTCGTCCGGCCCGTGGCGCGGGGTGAAGCGGGATGTCTGGGAGGGTGGACACCGCACGCCGTTCATCGCTACATGGCCCGGAACTATTCCCGGCGGACGCGTCAGCGACCGGCTGTTGTCGCAGACTGATATTTTTGCCACCATGGCAGATTTGCTGTACTTTCCGCTTCCAACCCATTGCGCGGAGGACAGCTTCAGCTTTCTTGATGAGCTGCTGCCGGGACGGGCGATCAGCGAGCCGCGCACGCTGGCAATCCATCATACCGGGTCATCCGATGTGCTAGCCCTGCGGCAGGGCGATTGGGTGTTTATCAGCGGTCCGTCCGGCGACAACGGTAAGCAGGAGCCCTCGTGGTTCCGTGAACAGCTTGGTGTCCTTCCCCATGATCAGCCGGTCGAGCTGTTCAATCTCAGGGAGGATCCCCGGCAGACCCGGAATTTGTCCGACCGTTTTCCGGAGAAGAGTGAGGAAATGGGTCGGTTGCTGCGGCAGATTGAGCAGTCCGGACGAAGCAGAAAATAAACACAAAAAAAAGGGATGGAATGGACAAAAAGATTTTCGGTTTCCGGTGGAAAAAAATGCAGCAGATTCTCGCTGCCGGGGTTGTTTTCCTGTTCTTCCGGGGGTGGGCTGCCGAACGAATAACGGAGTCCAAGGTTCAGCCTGCGGCAGTTTTCGGGTCAGGGATGGTGTTTCAACAGGGCGAACCGATCCGGGTGTGGGGGACGGCGGCATCCGGACAATCAGTCCGGGTGCGGCTCGGGGAAGATCTGCGGGATACGACGGCGAATGAGCAGGGCGGCTGGCTGGTCGAGTTTCCCTCACGGAAAGCGTCTTTCGATCCATTAACGCTTCAGATCAATGAGTTTCGGTATGAGGATATTCTGGTCGGGGAGGTCTGGCTCTGTTCCGGTCAGTCAAACATGGCGCTGAGTATGCAGCATATTCAGAACAAGGAGTCTTATCTGGCCGACGCGGAGAATCCTTTTCTCCGCATTGCGGCTAACGATGCGGTGCGCGACGCCTCCGGCAATCAAAAGGGTTGCTGGCCGGAAGAAAGTCTTGCCCGCTGTAGTCCGTCAGCGTTCTTCCGTGTCCGGTGGAGTTCAAGTACACGGCAGGCAGCGGAAAAATGCTCTGCAGTCGCCTGGCTGATGGGCAGTGAACTGCAGAAAAAGCTCGGCGTCCCCGTGGGAATTGTGGTTGTCAGCTCGGGCGGGTCAGCGTTGAACAATTGGATTCCTCCGGACGCGCTGAAAGCGCATCCTCTTACGGCATCTCTTTTTGACAAAGACTGGCTGACTAATGAGGATGTCAGAAGTCAGCATCGAATACAGGCGGTTACCGCATTTCAAAGTGTTATGGGCGATTGCAGGCCGTCTGTGACTGGAAACAGAGTGATTAATACAGGGGCTCCCTGGCTGGCAGGACAAATGCCCTATCGCTGGTATCGAGAGCCCGGGTTCCTGTTTGAAGCCGGAATCGCTCCGCTGCGATACCTTTCATTTCGCGGTGTGCTTTGGTATCAGGGCGAATCGGACGCCGAGAGCGAAAAGCAAGTTGAGCGGGCGAAAAGCCTTTTTCCGATGCTGGTGAACTCATGGCGGGGATTCTTCGGAAAAAAACTCCCGTTTGTCTGTATTCAGTTGCCCGGATGGGGGAAGGGACTCTCCTGGCCGCAGTTTCGGGAGTTGCAGCGCGGGATGGAGAAAGAGATCCCGGGCATTTCTGTGGTTGTAACGATCGATACCGGTGACGAGGAGAATGTTCATCCCAGGGATAAGGGAATGGTTGGTATGCGTAGCGCTCATGTGGTGCTCCGCGATATTTACGGACGGAAGGAACTGCCGGCTTTTCCGCAAGTGTCCGGGGTTCGGCGAAGCGGTAGCTCGCTGATCATAACCCTGACGGAGTGCGGTGGCGGATTGAAACCGGTGGCGGGCGTTGTGACCGGATTTGAAGTGGCCGGTCACTCCGGAATCTATAGTCGTGCAGAGGCCTGCATAACTGCGCCCGACACAGTTGAAATTCGCTCACCCGTTGCGGATCCAGTTGCGGTACGTTATGGATGGCAACCATTCCCGAGCCCTCCGCTGCAACTGTTCAATAGCGCCGGGCTACCGCTGGGCCCGTTTCAGCTGAAAATTGAATAAGGTCGTTAAGGCGGAACGTTGTGTCCTTACAGGGTCGGGAACCTCCAAAGGAGGGCGGGTCAGATGAAGCAGATCTCGTGTTTTATAAAATCATCGGGTAAACGCCGGATGCACGTTGCGTGGTGAATTAGTCGGCTCTGCAAAAGTGATTTGAACCAATGTTTTCAGACTGGATAACAGGATTCACGGGATAAAAATTTGCAAGGAAAGGGTCGAAGTGTGATCAAAACCTTGCGAAAATCTCAGCATGAAACCGCATAAAATCCTCCACGATCCACAAGGCGATCTGTTCAAACCCGAGTTGAATCGCATTGTTGATATGAGCCATCCGCTGATCCGGCTGGGAGCGCAAGTGGACTGGGAACGCTTCGATGAAGCGTTCGGGAAAACCTATGACGCGAACAACGGGCGGCCCGGCTCCAGCACCCGGTTGCTGGTGGCATTGCACTATCTGAAATACACCTTCAATCTCAGCGATGAGGATGTGATCGAAGCCTGGGTGGAGAACCCGTACTGGCAGCACTTCAGCGGGAATCAGTACTTTGAGCACGACAAGCCGATTGACCCGACAGTCATGAGCCGCTTCCGCAAGCGGATCGGAGAAGCCGGAGCCGAAGAGCTGCTCAGCGAAACCATTGCCGCCGGACTCAAGCTCAAGGCGATCCAGCCTCATCCGCTCAAGCGGGGCAACGTGGACACGACGGTTCAAGAAAAAGAGGTTCGTTATCCGACCGATGCACGGCTCTATGACCGCGCCCGTGAGCGGCTGGTCAAAGCGGCCAAGGAACACAACGTTGAGCTGCGCCAGAACTACAACCGCGCGGCCAAAGGGTTTTTACTGATGAGCCATCGCTATGCACACGCCCGGCAGATGAACCGTGCGAAGAAATGCACCCGCAAGCTGCGCACGATCCTCGGGCGGGTGATCCGCGACGTGGAACGCAAGGTGGCGTTCAAAGATGAACCGCTTCGCAAGCTGCTTGATGTCGCGCAGCGCATCCAGACGCAGGAGCGCAGCGATAGAGGCAAGGTGTACAGCGTTCACGAGCCGCATGTGGAATGCATCAGCAAAGGCAAAGCCCATAAGCGCTATGAGTTTGGGTGTAAGGTGAGCGTGGCGGCTACCCGCAAAGGCGGCTGGTTCGTCGGGGCCAAAGCCATGCACGGCAACCCATACGACGGGCATACACTCGCCGAAGCGCTTGAGCAGGTGGATCGAATCGCCCAAAGCCCGGAACACGCATTCGTGGATATGGGTTATCGCGGCCACAACTACGAAGGGGACTGTGAGGTACATGTGGACAAAAGGCGACGGGGAGGAACTGCCAAAAGCCTGTGGCGGTGGATGAAGCGCCGTGCGGCCATCGAACCGGGAATCGGACACCTCAAGCGAGAACACCGAATGGACCGATGCCGGCTCAAAGGAATCGAAGGAGATCAGCTCAATGCCGTACTGAGTGCAACCGGAATGAACTTCCGGAAGCTGCTGAAGGCGGCCTCCCGCCTTCCTGCCTTCTTGCGTCCCGTCTTTGCGAAGCTGTTCGAGGTGATCGAACAGCCTTTGCGGGCTTTGCGGTTAAAAAATCTTCTCGCTGATCAACCGGATCAGAAACTGGCGTTTATGTAAAAACGGGGTTTTGCAGGATCAACGAATTATGTGCTATGCCATCGAAATATTATTAAGGTGAGATTTATTTTCTGAGGGTAAAAGTGATTTGACGCTTATGGAGGGTTTTGGACGAATAAACAAACTAGTCGAAAGGAATTCTCTATGACAAAGCTGTTCGTGATTCTGTTTTGTTGTCCGGCATGGGTTTTTGGATTCATGTTTTGCTTAAGCTCAGCCCCGGCTTCGCTTGCCAATACTAATTATTACGTAGCCAATCTCGTTGAAAACGGTTCGATTGAGTTTCCCGATATTTCTTCCTGGCATACGCTTCAATCTGTTGTGACGCGAACGAATGAGGCAGCATTTTCAGGCAACTATGCTTTAAAGGTGGCCAGGTCTACCAAAACGGGATGGGCGGAGCAGCGGCTTTTGCTGGAGGTTGGTCGTAGCTACAATTTTTCGGTAAAGATCAAGCGCACCGCCGGTTCGGGGACTGCCGGGCTAAAATTTTTTGATGATAACAGTAACATCATTTGGCTGCAAACGCTGGCGATTTCAAATACAAACGACTGGTTTACTCTTTCTGCAGTGTACACACCGTCCATCACCGTGACCAATGCGCGGGTTTTTGTTCACTTTAATTCCAGTCATGCGGATACCGAGCCTCTTTCTTCTTTCTATATCGATGATTTTACCGTGGCCTGCTCTGATTTTATGCCGGAGCCAGCGGGCGTGCCTGCGTCGCCTTCGTCGCTCGCAGTCAGCCCCGGAGGCGCTGGGCTTCCGGATATGGCGGGCGAGGCTTTATTTGCCGCTCCCCAAATTTCCATGGTGAATTCGACGGCTCTTCCTGACGAGTCATTGGTTATCACAGGCGATCAGCTTTCTGGCGCTGAGCTGGAGCTGTGGGCCGAGGGTGAACGGATGACCCTGACACCCTTGCGGACAATGAATGATCGAATGCAGGCGGTGGTTCCTGCATCGCTTTCTACTTCAACGATGCTTCTTTGGCCGGTCAGGGATGGATATGCCGGAACACCCGTACGGGTGAACGGCCCCGAGGCATGGTGGGCTTTTCCTGCCTGTGTAAACCAGTCTGAGGGGCTGGCGAAAATTCATATTTACGGTCGAAACCTTATCATGGGCTCCTATTCACCTGTCGCGTATCTGAAGGGGGCGTCCATTGAAGTCCCCATCCTGATTTCGGAGCTGACGGATGGCGGATTTGAGTGCGTAGACCTTTCCGCGTGGAAAGCACAAGGTGCAACCTTGACACAATCATCGCTTGATCCTTTTTCAGGGAATACCTGCCTGCAGATTGATCGCAATACAAAAACGGCGAGGGCTCAGCAGAAATATACATTTAAGGCCGGGCAGGAATACCGTTTTTCGGTATGGGTGCGGCGAACGGCTGGGACCGGTACCGCTGTGATTAAGATGGTTCAGGATGGGTCCATTATTTCGATTGCATCAAAGGTGATTAATACATTGAATTGGACACAGATTTCCGGGACATACACCCCTTCTTCCACTCTTTCCGATGCTGATGTTTTTGTTCATTTCGGCAACGAAGGGGCGGATACAGCTCCAACCTCGACTTATTATGTAGATGATTTTTCTGTTCAATTCGCCAATCCGTATGCGCTGACGCTTACCCTTCCGGATTCGTTGCCGGAAGGGGACTATGAATTATCGGTTCATAACGGTAGTGGTGGAATCTACGGATGGAGCGAGCCGGTAACGGTTTCGGTTCAGGCCGGTCCGCAAACCGTTGGGCTGACCCAATTCAGTGTTGCCGCCTACGGCGCTGTGCCGAATGACGGGGGGGACGACGGCGCGGCGATTCAGTCCGCCATTGATGCTGCTGTTAGTGCTGGAGGAGGAGATGTGGTTTTTGCCCAAGGCATTTATTACACGGCTCAACCGCTATATATTCCGGCTTCTTCCGGGGAGGGGATCCACCTGAAGGGAGTCGGAATGGGAGGCTTTACGGTCGGCGCTGGAAGCGACCTTGCAACAGCCACTCTGTCCGGATCCTATTCCGCTCTTTATCCGCTTGGCACCAACGTACTTTCAGAAATCCTCTGTATCGAAAACGGGTACAGCTCGGTTAGTGGTCTCACCATTGTGAATTATCATCAGGGTACGGCGTACGGTGGAATTAATGGAGGGATTGCGGCGGCCATGACCCAGTGCACAGTGCGCGGGTATGCCGCAGGATTGCGTTTTACTGATTCCCGGTTTGTTCTGGCCGATGGCCGCCCCAAACTTCCTTTCGCATCCCGTCCGTGTCTGGCCATCTATGATGCCGCATTGCATTTGGCTTATCCGGGGACGGCGAACATCCGGATGTCGGATTGTGAGATCCATTCCGCCGCCGTTGGTCTTCAACTTGGATGGGTGCAATACGAACACACTGCAACCAATACTTGTGCGCCGGGCACCGATAATCTGAAGATAGAAAATTGCTCATTTACCGGATATGCCGGCTACCTTTATCAATATACTCCAGGGTCGCTTGAGATAGTATCGGATGAGTCGTACGGAATTTACAATTTTAATGCCAGTCAGGTGACTGTTGAAAACTGTTTGTTTTCCGGTGCTGACCGCACGAACGGTGTCTGCTTAAACCGCAGCATCTTCAATCGTAACACCTCGATTCGGCACCTGTATCTTGCCGGGAATGCCATGGTGGATGTTGGGGTTCACCCGGCTACAGGGTCTGCGCTGGAAGCCTTTCTGAATGATGGCGGCCAGGTCAATGAAGGGGAGCAGATACTCTTTCATTACCGCTATCCTCACGGCGGATATTTCGATGTCATTGATGCGGATTATGACTTTGTGACGATTGATCCGGATGATCCCCGCAATGCTGGCTCAACAGACTCCATGGGTCGAGCTCCTGACCGGAGGGGAAGCCGGATCCCGGATGAGATCGGTAGTAATGATCATTGGCTTGTCTATGTTGCGGAGGGTAAAGGTGCTGGACAGTATCGTCAGGTCGCTTCGAAGCAATACGTTTCCGGCAAGGTTAAGCTGGCAGTTGAAAAACCTTTTCGCGTGGTGCCGGATTCGAACAGTGAAGTCCTCGTTTTTGTTGCGTATCGCGAGAATATTATTTTCGGTAATGTGGTCGATTCCGGTTTGGTTTATACCAATATCAAAACCGCCGGGGCCCAGATATGGTTGAATGCAGTGAATAATATCATGGCCGATAATATCTATGCCAATGTCGGCTACGGTAGCGTCATTAACAGTTCATTTCGCAATCCCTGTCTATGGAATTTGATAAGTCGGAACACATGCCTGGATGCCGATGGATTTACCGGAGGTGGAACGAGGGTGCCTGAAGCGTTCCATCATGGATATTACCGCACAAATATGGACGGAGTGGAAGATCCGGTAGCTAATGTTGCTTCCGATTGCGACGGATGGTACACGCTTGGAAATATCTTCCGGTATAACTACGCTGGCCACGTGACCACCGCTGGCCATAGCGGGACGCAGGTTGGCGATTCTTTTGCGAAAACTTATCTGGTGCATTCGGATGAGACTGGCCTGATGATGGACGTGATGGAGCACAATGAGATGGATCAGGTTGTTAATGGGATTGAGTATGATTGCAGTACGTCGTGGCTTCTCTTGCGAAACAATAGTTTCAGTAACACGTTGATGCAGTATAAAGATCGCTCGCAAGATAAAACGACGAACGTATTGATCCAGTGATCGAACTAATGCGCCAACCAACAACTGGTCGGGGTGACAAGATTCGAACTTGCGACTTCTACGTCCCGAACGTAGCGCTCTACCAGGCTGAGCCACACCCCGTCAAAAAAGAAGGGCGCATTGTAAGCGGGCGGTTTTAAATGGCAAGCGTTTGTTTCCTCCAGTAGGCCAGAAATTCAATGTTCCCTTTCGGCCCTTTGAGCGGAGAGGTGGATAACCCCAGCCATTCCAGACCGAGTTCTTCTGTTCCGAATTTCCGAATTTTTGAAACGACCGCTTCGTGAATGGCCGGATCGGTGATTACGCCGCGGCCTTTGTTTACTTCTTCTTTGCCGGCTTCAAATTGCGGTTTGATGAGCGAGACGATTTCTCCGCCGGGTTTCAGCAGTTGTTTGACGGCGGGCAGGATGCTGGTGAGGGAGATAAAGGAGGTGTCAATGGATGCGAAGTCGGCCGGCTCCGGCAGGTCGGCTGAGGTCAGATAGCGGGCGTTAACTCCTTCCATGACGACGACACGCGGATCTTCGCGCAGTTTCCAGTGGAGCTGTCCGGTGCCGACATCCACCGCATACACTTTGGCCGCGCCGTGCTGGAGCATGCAGTCGGTGAATCCGCCGGTTGAAGACCCGATGTCGAGACAGATTTTTCCTGTCAGGCTGATCGGGAATGCCTGCATGGCGCCTTCCAGTTTTTCGCCGCCCCGGCTGACGAACCGTTCGACTTCTTTCAGAACGATTTCACAGTCCGGAAGTAACGATTGTCCCGGCTTGGGCGAGGGTTGTCCGTTGATGAGAACCTGTCCGGCCAGAATCAGCCGTCGGGCCTTTTCACGGCTTTCGGCGAGTCCTTTTTCCACCAGCAGTTGGTCTAAACGGATTTTTTTCATCTGGCGGAGTGTAAATGTTCAGCCGGCAATCTACAATCGGCAATCATGTCAGGTCTGTACATCCATATTCCGTTCTGCGAGCGCAAGTGTTCCTATTGCGCTTTCTATTCGTTACCCCGACCTTGGGGGAACGAGCACGTTTTCTTTCAGGCATTGGAGGCCGAGCTGGAAAGTTTGCCGCCGGATTTTTCGCCAGAGACGATTTTTATCGGCGGGGGCACGCCGACGGCTCCGGATATCCGGAGTCTGGAAAAGCTTCTTTTGTCCCTCGGTCGTTTTTCTCCGGCGGAGTTTTCGGTTGAGGCCAATCCTGGAACTGTGGATGCGGAAAAGCTTTCCCTATTAAGGGAACGCGGCGTGAACCGTCTTTCAATCGGCGTGCAGTCGTTTGATTCCCGATGTCTGAAAACGCTGGGGCGGATTCATACGGCGGAGCAGGCGGAAGAGGTTTTCAGGCTGGCGCGTGCGGCGGGGTTTGAAAACATCAGTCTCGATCTGATTTTTGGTGTTCCGGGGCAAACGATAAAAATGGTGGACGCTGACCTTGATCGGGCTCTGGCTCTCGATCCGGAGCATATTGCGATTTACAATTTGATGTACGAAGAGGGGACGCCGCTGACGAATCGGAATCCGCCGCGCCTTGACGAGGAGCTGGAACGGGACATGTATGACCGGATCCGGAACCGGCTCGGGACGGCGGGGTTTGAGCACTATGAAATTTCTAACTTTGCGAAACCAGGCCGTGAGTGCCGGCATAATCTGCTCTATTGGAGCGGCGGCGAATACATCGGATGCGGCCCGGCGGCTCATTCGCACTGGAACGGTGTTCGTTGGGCGAATGTGTCCGACCTGAATGATTACTGCGCTAACGGCCCCCGCCGTGAGTTTGAAGAGGTTCTTGATCCGGCGGCGAAAGAGCGTGAAACGCTGGTGATGGGTTTGCGGCAGACGGCCGGAGTTGAGGTGTCTTCCAATCTTTGCAAATCGCTGGGTGAAGTGTTCCAGCGGCTGGAAAAGGAGGGGTTGCTGGTGATTAACGGGCGACGCGTCCGGCTGGCAGAAGAGGCTCTTTTTGTGAGCGACTCGGTGTTCGCGGAATTGGTCTGATTTGCCGGTGAATTCCGGATGAATTGATACGGATTTTTAGGTCTGCCGCCGCAGGCGGGCCGGCAGGATTTTGAGCTGTTCGCGGTATTTGGCGACAGTCCGGCGGGCGATGTCGATTCCCTGTTTGCTCAATTCTTCGGCAATGCGCTGGTCGGACAGCGGACGACGTTTGCTTTCGGAGCGGACGATGGATGCCAGCGCGCTTTTTATGGCGGCGTTGGAGATGATGCTTCCGTCGGCTTGCGCGACGCCGGTGGTGAAGAAGTATTTGAATTCGTAGGTGCCCTGCGGCGTGGCCATGTATTTTCCGTTGCAGGCGCGGCTGACGGTGGTTTCGTGGACTTCGAGCAGGTCGGCCACCTGTTTCATGGTGAGCGGTTTGAGGCCGGAGACGCCGTCATCCAGAAAGTTTTCCTGAATGCGGACGATTTCACAGGCGATGCGGTAAATGGTGTCCTGCCGCTGATCGATACTGCGGATGAAGAATTTGCTTTTGGCGATTTTTTCGCGGATGTAGCGGCGGGTGTCGGCGGCAACGGTTTTGTCTTTGAGCAGTTCGAGATATTTCTGGCTGATGAAGAGCCGAGGGTAGGGACTGCGGTTCTGGTTGACGGTCCAGACGCCGCCCCGTTTTTCGACGGTGATTTCCGGAATGACATATTCGGTTCGTTCGGCGGTGAAATTGCGTCCGGGTTTCGGGTCGAGGTCGGCGATGGAGGCGGAAAGCTCTTTGATTTTTTCGAGCGGCAGACGCATATCGCGGGCGATCTGCTCGTACTGGTGGGCGCCGAGCTTGTCGAGGTGGTCGCGCACGAGGACGGCTTCATGAGAGTCGCCTTTTCCCTGATGCCGCAACTGAAGAAGCAGGCATTCTTTCAGGTCGCGGGCGCCGACGCCGACCGGCTCGAAGCCTTGAATGACGGTGATGATGCGCTCGAAGAGCTCTTCGGGAAATTCCGGCGTGGAGCCGATGATTCCGTCCAGATCGAGCTGGAGGTAGCCGTCGTCGTCAATACTGCCGATGAGCACTTCGGCGATGCCGCGTTCGCGGGAATCAAGTCCGGCCAGCGCAAGCTGTTCAAGCAGATGTTCCTGAAGGGATTTCGCTCCTTCAATGGAATCCATCATAAACTGATGCCGGTCGTCGTCGGACTGCGAGCGGACTTCCCGGTTACTGCGGAAGTCGGCGTCCCACTCCGCCAGTTCGGTCAGCTCGCCGATTTCCCGTTCCTCGCGCAGTTCCTCGCGGGCGGCCTCGTCAAAATCGGTAGTCTGTTCGACCTCGGGGGCTTCGCGTTCGAGGGTCGGGTTCTGATCCATTTCCTCGCGGATCATGGTCTGGAGGTCGAGGATGGGGGCCTGCAGGATTTTCAGGGATTGGAGCATCTGCGGAGTGAGCGACTGCTCCATCCGCTGTTCCTGAGTCTGACCTAGATACTGGCCTGCCATTTGGATTTACAAACTCCCTGTCCTGTCTAACAATCTCCGGCCTGTTAATACCACAGAACAGCAACGGCTGTAACATCCAATTTTGAATTCTATGAGACTGAAACTTTGCGTACTGGCCAGCGGCAGTTCGGGAAACTGCACATTTATCGGCACGGAGAAGACCCGCATTCTGATTGATGCGGGGCTGTCCGCCCGTAAGACGGCGGAACGGCTGGCCGAAATCGGCGAGCGGATCGAAGAAATCAATGCGATTTGCGTGAGCCATGAGCACGGCGACCATATTGCCGGAATCCGGGTTCTCCAGAAAAACCACGGCATGCCGGTCTATGCGAACGCCGGAACGTTTGAAGGGCTCGGCGGCGGTATTACGGGCTCTCGCTTCACCACCGGCTCCCCGTTTTCAATCGGCGAGTTTTCCATCCATCCGTTTCCGGTGCCGCACGATGCCGCCGATCCGGTCGGGTTTGTTTTTTCCGCCGGGGCGTGGAGTGTCGGGGTGGCGACGGATATCGGTATGGTGACGAGCGCGCTCCGTGAGCGGTTGCGTAAATGTCACGCGGTGGTGATTGAGGCCAATCACGACGAGGTTCTTCTGCATGAGGCTGACCGTCCGTGGAGCCTGAAGCAGAGAATCCGGGGCAATCAGGGGCATCTTTCCAACCGGGCGGCGGCGGCGCTGATGGCGGAAATCGCCGGTGAAGGGTTACAGCATCTTTTTCTTGCGCACCTCAGCGCGGATTGTAACAGTCCACAGCACGCCCGAACGACTTTCGAAAGTCTGCTGGCCGGGGCGGGGCACAGCCATGTGACGGTGCGGCTGACCGGGCCGGAGTGCGTTAGTGAACAGTTGATTTTAGAGGGATAAAGAAGTTATGCCGACCGGCTCGAAAGAACGGATAGAACAGAAACTGCTGAAGGTGATTTCCAAGGAAGTCCGCGGAAAGCGGGCGGCCTGCCTGCGGGGCTTTCTGAAGACGCTTTCCTGGTTGTTCGGCGCGCTGGTGCAGTTACGCCTTCTGCTCTTCCGGCACCGCATTATCCGCGCCAGCACGCTCGGCTGTCAGGTGATCAGCGTTGGCAATGTGACCGTCGGCGGCACCGGAAAGACCCCGATTGTGGAAACGTTCGCGCGGTCGCTTCAGCAGAAGGGACGCAAAGTGGCGATTCTTAGCCGCGGATACAAGAGCCGCAAGACGCCGCTGTGGGAAAAGATTCTCAAGAAGGAGGAACGCCAGCCGCGTGTGGTTTCCGACGGGAAGCGTCTTTTGCTGAACTCCGATCTGGCCGGGGACGAGCCGTACATGCTGGCGTCCAATCTGCCGGAGGTGGTGGTGCTGGTGGATAAAGACCGCGTCAAAGCGGGGAAGTACGCGATTAAAAAGTTCGGATGCGACACGCTGGTGCTCGACGACGGGTTCCAGTATCTGAAACTCCAGCACCGGCTGGATATCGTGCTGGTGGATTACACCAATCCGTTCGGCTACCACCGCGTTCTGCCGCGCGGCCTGTTGCGGGAACCGATGCGCAATTTGAAACGCGCCGGGTTCATTTTCATCACCAAATGCCCGGTCGAAGGTGCTCCGGAACTGAAGGCGAAACTGCGCGAACTCAACCCGCACGCCGAAATTTCCGAGTGCCGCCACAGCTCCAAATATCTGGAAAACCTCTACACCCGCGATCGCATTGAGCTGGAATTTCTGCGCGGCAAAAAGGTCGCGGCGGTTTCCGGTATTGCGGTTCCTGAAGGATTTGAAAAAGGACTGCGCGGACTGGGCGTCGAAATTGTTCACAGTGCGCAGTATGCGGACCATCACCGCTATACTCAGCAGGAAATCATCGAGACCATCAATCAAGCGGTTGAGGCCGGGGCGGAGCTGATTGTGACTACGGAAAAGGACGCTGTCCGCTTTCCGTTGTTGGATCGCTGTGACCTGCCGGTGCTTTATCTTCGGGTGGAGATCGAGATGCTTTCCGGCTCGGAAGCATTTAATGACTGGATTGACCGGATTTGCTTCAGATGAAAACCAACTTAAAAAAGGCCTTTTTTCTAGACCGTGACGGCGTGATCAATGTGGATCACGGCTATGTGTCGCGGATTGACGATTTTACATTCATGGATGGGATTTTTCCTGTTTTGCGGACACTGTCGGCTCAAGGCTACGTCTTGATCGTCGTGACCAATCAGTCGGGGATCGGCCGCGGCTATTACACGGCGGAGGATTTCCGGGTTTTGACGGTCTGGATGCTGAAGAAACTGGCGGACGAGGGGATCGAAATTGCCGGCGTTTACAGCTGTCCGCATAGTCCGGAGCTGAACTGTGACTGCCGCAAGCCGGAGCCGGGGATGCTTTTGCAGGCGATCCGCGAGCACGGCATAGACCCCGCGCTTTCATGGATGGTTGGCGATAAGCCGAGTGATATGGCGGCGGCGGAGGCCGCCGGAATTTGCAACCGCGTGTTGCTTGGCGGGGAGGTTTCCGGGCATAGTACGCACACGATTCTGACGCTTAGTGAACTGCCGGGACTTTTGAAATGAGAAATTTTAAAGACAAAATTCTGACGAGAGATGAGATGATCGCCGAGCGGCGCAAACTTAAGGCCGCCGGAAAAAAGGTGGTCTTCACCAACGGTTGTTTCGACATCCTGCACTGCGGACACGTCACCTATTTGAACTTCGCCCGTCAGCAGGGCGATGTGCTGGTTCTGGGAATGAACTCCGATGCGTCGGTAAAACGCAACAAAGGTGACGGACGGCCTGTCAACTGCGAGCTGGATCGCGCCGAGGTTCTGGCCGCTCTTGAGTGTATTGATTATGTGGTGCTGTTTGACGAGGACGAGCCGGCGGCGCTGATCGGCGCGCTTCTGCCCGACGTGCTGGTGAAAGGCGAGGACTGGGCTCACTACGTCAGCGGACGGGAAGCGGTTGAGGCGGCCGGAGGGAAAGTCGTGCTGGCCAAAATGGTGGCCGGACGTTCAACCACGGGAACCATTGAGAAAATCCTGAAAGTCTATGGAGCACGGAATGAGCATTAAATACATTGTCACCGGCGGGGCGGGTTTCATTGGCAGTAATCTGGTTCGTGAGCTGAATGCTCGCGGCGAAGAGGACATTCTGATTGTTGATGAACTGGGCGAGGACGAAAAGTGGAGAAATCTGGTCGGCCTGCGCTATGAGGACTATATCGACAAGGAAGACCTGTTCGACTATCTCGACGGCGTGGCGCTCAAGAAAGTGAAAACCGTTTATCACCTCGGAGCGTGCAGTGCCACGACCGAAACGGATGCCGATTATCTGGCCTATAACAACTATCACTATACCCGCGCGCTTTGCGAAAGCTGTCTGGATGCCGGCACCCGCTTTGTTTACGCCTCCAGCGCCGCGACCTATGGCGACGGAAATCTCGGCTATTCGGACGAGGATGCGGCGACTCCCGGATACAAACCGCTGAATATGTACGGCTACTCTAAACACATGTTCGATCTCTGGGCGTTGCGGAGCGGCGCGCTGAAGGAGATTGCCGGGCTCAAGTATTTCAACGTGTACGGCCCCGGCGAAGCGCATAAGGGCGATATGCGGTCCGTGGTACATAAGTCCTTCGAGCAGATCCGTGCGTCAGGAAAAGTTCAGCTCTTTAAGTCTCACCGTCCGGATTACAAGGACGGCGAGCAGGTGCGCGATTTTATCTATGTGAAGGACGCGGTCGATATGACCCTCTGGCTGGGCGAGCATCCGTCGGTCGGCGGGCTTTTTAACTGCGGCACCGGAACCCCCCGTACGTGGGTTGATCTGGTAACCGCCGTTTTCAACGCCATGGGCGTTCCGGTGAATATCGAATTTGTGGACATGCCACAGCATCTTCAGGGGAAATATCAGTACCACACCTGCGCGGTGATGGATAAAATCCGTGCGCAGGGCTATCCGGCGGAATTCCACACACTGGAAGCCGGAATCACCGACTATGTTCGCAATGGTCTGATGTCATGAGCGTAATTCCGAAAATTCTCGAACGCGCCCGGAACAGCCGGATTCTTGTCGCCGGAGACATCATGATTGATGTCTATGACTTCTGTTACACCGCGCAAAGCCGCCCGTCTCCCGAACTTCCGGATAAGAAAGTTTATACTGCGCACCGTTCGGCGAAGGTGCTGGGCGGCGCGGGAAATGTGGCGGCCAATCTGGCTTCGCTGGGAGTGAAAACCTCACTGCTTTCGATTTGCGGCGATGACGGCAACGCGCTGGAAGCCCGCCGTCTGTGCGAATCGTCCGGCATCGGTCATACGCTGATTGCCGACAGCTCGCGCCCGACCACCATTAAAACCCGACTTTATATTGATGATCATTATCTTCTGCGCCGCGATGATGAACTGGCGCACAAGGTGACTCCGGTGCAGACAGAGCAGATCGTTTGCGCCTTCACCCGGATTTTGGATCATGTCGATGCCGTCATTTTGAGCGATTACAACAAGGGGTTTTTCATTCGTGAAACCGCTCAGGCGATGATCGGACTTTGCCGGGAGCGTTCCATTCCTGTGGTCGTTGACCTCAAGCCCGCAAATGCCTCGCTTTTTTCCGGTGCGGCGGTAATCGCGCCGAATCTGAAAGAAGCCCGCGAGATATGCCCCGGATTTGATCCGTACCAGAAGGAAAGTTCGCTCAAACTCATTCATGACGTTCTGAGCGCGGAGAAGGTGGCGGTAACTATCGGTGCTGACGGTATTCTGGTTTATGAGAACGGAACGGCGGTTCATGTTCCTGGACGCAAAGTGACAGCGGTGGATCCCTGCGGTTGCGGCGACACGGTACGCGCCGGTCTGACGCTCGGGCTGGTGGCCGGGCTTTCGCTGGCTGAAGCGGCAGATTTTGCCAATTATGCGGCTTCGCTGGCGGTTCAGAAACTCGGTACGGCGGTACTGTCGCCGGAAGAGCTTCTGAAAGGGAGTACATCATGAAAAAATCCTTGAGAAATGGTTCGCCGAAATGGATCAGTTGCTCCGGCAGAGCGGGGATTCGATTGCACGGGCGGCGGAACTGATTGCGTAGGCGTACCGCGCCGGAAACGGTGTATTCCTTTTCGGCAATGGCGGCGGCCGGGAGCATGCTCGTTGAGTATGGCTATGCGGAGAATATGAACTGGTAATGTTTATTCAGGAATCCGGCGGTTTGAAATATCCAGACGGCCGCGGCAGTTTGATGCCAGATGGATTGCAAACCGCGCACGGTTACGAATGGAACGTCAGGCTTTGCACGCTTCCGGACTCAGCTTCTGCCATCCGAAGTTCGGACGGCCCGTCACCATCGATCTCGATCTGCCGGACGATATGCGACGTTTGGCGAAGACATCCTAAAACACTTAGTGATTTTGATTCTTCTATGGGGAAAATGCTTTCTTATGACGCTGGGCTAAGACTGCCATCAAACTGTCTTCGTTACTGAATAGCGAGTAGGCGTTGATGTTCATCTGATCCAGTTTCTCTAAAAACTGTTGTTTTTGGGCCAGAGGAATATCAAATTTTACCAGCCGATCCTGACTCGAAGATTTTTCCTCATGCAATATGACTTCGTGGGATATGTATTTGATGCCCCCATCTATCTCCTGCCGACAAATGGTGTATTCGCTTTGTTGCAAGTAGTGTCGTTTATGCGTTCGCATGCAGGGGCCAATCCCAGCAATCCATGGTTCGTCTCTTCGTCCGCATTTCCCGCGGCCTAAATGTTCTTGAAAAACATAAATCGAGGCGTGTGTTGCATTTTTATCGCGAGGATCAGTGTTTAGTGCAAAGAAGGCGGCAATATACGGTGACTGTGTCCAATCCAGTAATGGTGATGGGAACCCATGATGCCTTAAATAGGCCATGAATTCACAGCCATCAGGTGCGGAATGCAATAGGCTTCTTTCTGTAGAATCGAAATTTGACAGATCCCACCGCAGCTCAGTCAACGACTCGATGTGGGGGAGAACAAATTCCATTAGCGCATGATATGTGCGTGCAGAGTATTTGAATTCGTTATTGGAATCAGAAAAGAAACGCTCAAGAGTGGTTTCAAGTTTCCATTCTCTATTTGCTTGTCCGCGAAATACTGGTCGAGAAACTACAGCAGGGTAGTTGTCGTCTGTTTCCTTATCAAAGGACGCATATACATTAGAGACCATTTGCTCAAATGCACTCCATGAATCCAAAGTTTTCATACACCCATCCATTAGTTGCAGCCCTTCCTCAACGCCTTGATCCGCTCAAGAACCGGTGGGTGGGAGTATTCGAGGAATACTTTGAGCGGGTGGGGCGTGAGGTTGGAGAGGTTATCGACGGAGAGCTTTTTCAGGGCATCAATCAGAGCAACCGGCTGGCCGGTGGTTTCGGCGGCGAAGGCGTCGGCTTCGTATTCGTGTTTACGAGAGAGGATGTTGCCGAGCAGTCCGAGGATCATGCTGATCGGCGCGTAGAGGAAGCCGAAGAAGATGAATCCAGCGTAGAGCGGCGTGCTTTCGATGCCGAACGCGGCGTAGAGTCCCTGTTTGGTGATGAAGAGCGAGAGGATGAAGAACATGAGCAGGGACGAGGCCAGCGAGATGATGATTCCTTTTTTGATGTGGCCCTTTTTGCAGTGTCCGATTTCGTGCGCCAGCACGGCGACGAGTTCGCCGGTGGTGTGTTTTTCGATCAGCGTGTCGAAGAGGGCGATCCGTTTGGTTTTTCCAAACCCTGTAAAGTAGGCGTTGGATTTGGTGGAGCGCTTTGAGCCGTCGATTTTGAAGATACCGCTGAGCGTGTATTTTTGCGCGGCGGCGAATTCCTGAATTTTTGTTTTCAGTTCTCCGCCTTCGAGCGGGGTGAATTTGTTGAAGAGTGGCAGGATGACGACCGGCGCGATGAACATAATGAAGAGTTGAATGATCGCCAGCGCACCCCACGCCCAAAGCCAGGCGTTGGCTACGGCGCTGAAAATCCAGAGGATGAGCGCGAAGACCGGCGCGCCGAGCAGGACGGTGAGCAGGAGCCCTTTGACAATATCCAGCACGAAGGTTTTCGGGGTGGTTTTGTTGAAACCGTAGCGTTCTTCGATGACGAAGGTGTCGTAGATGCTGAACGGAATGCCGACGAGCTGTCCGAGCAGAACGAGGATTCCGCCGAAGACGAGTCCCTGGACGATCATGTGCTCCGAGGCGGCCAGCGCGATGCCGTTAATCCACTTGAACCCGCCAAGAAGGATGAAGGCGATGGTAAGCGGAAGCATGATTCCGGCCTGAATCTGGCCGAACCGGGTGTTTTCGCGCAGGTAGCGCTGGGATTTGGCGTATTTTTCGGTGTCGTAAATCCCCTTGAATTCGTCCGGTATTTCAGTGGAAACGTTGCGGACGTTGAGGGTTTCGACGATGAGGTTTAGGAGCCAGTTAAAGACCAGCAGGGCGAGGATGAAAATCAGGTATCCGTTCATAAATTGGCGTCCTTTTACGTTGATGCGAACAGGCGCAAAAATATATCCTCCGCCGCTATGAGTAAAACACTGTTTGACAAGATTTGGGATGCACACGTCGTCAAAGAGCTGGGTAACGGCGAAGTGCTGTTGTATATCGACCGCCATCTGGTGCACGAAGTGACCAGTCCGCAGGCGTTTGAAGGCCTCCGGCTGGCCGGACGGAAAGTCCGCCGCCCGGAACGGACGTTCGCCACGATGGATCACAATGTCCCGACCGACGAAAACCGGATGAATATCACCGATCCGATCGCCAAGGCGCAGATTGACGCGCTGACGGAAAACGCGGCGGAAACCGGCGTGACTCTTTTCCCGCTGGGCGACGACCGGCAGGGCGTGATTCATATCATCGGCCCGGAGCAGGGTATTGTTCTTCCCGGCATGACGGTGGTTTGCGGCGACTCGCATACCGCGACGCACGGCGCGTTCGGCTCGATCGCGTTCGGGATCGGCACCTCCGAAGTGGAGCATGTGCTGGCGACACAGACCCTGCGTCAGAAGAAACCGAAGAACTATAAAGTCGAATTTACCGGCAAACTGCAGAAGGGTGTGACGGCCAAGGACATGGTGTTGAAACTCATCGGTATGATCGGCACGGCGGGCGGCACCGGTTGCGCCTTCGAATTCTGCGGCGAGGCGATCCGCAGTCTGTCCATGGAAGGACGGCTGACGATTTGCAATATGGCGATTGAAGGCGGAGCCCGCGCCGGTCTGGTCGCTCCGGACGAAGTGACGTTCAATTACATCCGTTCCGGCGACCGCAAGTACGCTCCGAAAGGCGCGGCACTCGATAAAGCGATTGCCGAATGGAAGAAGCTCTACACCGACGACGGCGCGAAGTTTGATCATGTACTGACCATTGATGTGAGCGATCTGGCTCCGCAGGTGACGTGGGGAACCAGCCCCGGCATGGTGACGGATGTGACCGGCAAGGTTCCGGCGCTGGATGCGGTTCCGGAATATTCTCCGGCGGATGTCCGCGCGGCGCTGGATTACATGGGACTGGAGTCCGGCATGAAGATGACCGATATCAAGATCGATACCGTTTTTATCGGCAGTTGCACCAACGGACGGCTGGAAGACCTGCGCGAAGCCGCCGCCGTGATCAAAGGTAAAAAGGTTGCCAAAGGCGTTCGCGTGCTGGTGGTTCCCGGTTCTGAAGCGGTGCGTTATGCCGCCGAGAAAGAACGGCTCGATCGCGTGTTTGTCGAAGCGGGTGCCGAATGGCGTTATGCCGGTTGCAGTATGTGTCTGGCGATGAACCCCGACAAGCTGAAGGACAAGGAGCGTTGCGCTTCGACCTCCAACCGTAATTTTGAAGGGCGTCAGGGCAAGGGCGGACGGACTCATCTGGTCAGTCCTGCGATGGCCGCCGCCGCCGCCGTAGCCGGTCACTTCGTAGATATCCGGGAGTTTTAATCATGGAAAAGTTCAAAACATTTACAGGCGTTGTGGCGGGTGTTGACCGTGCGAACATTGATACCGACGCGATCATTCCGAAGGAATACCTGAAGTCCATCAAGCGGACCGGTTTCGGCGCGGCGCTGTTTTCGGACTGGCGCTACAACAACGACGGCTCGGATAATCCCGACTTCGTGCTGAACAAGCCGGTTTGCAAAAACGCGCAGGTGCTGGTCGCCCGCAACAACTTCGGTTGCGGTTCGAGCCGTGAACACGCTGTCTGGGCGGTGGCGCAGTTCGGCTTTAAAGTGGTGATCGCCCCGCGCGAAGGCGACATTCCGGCTTTCGCGGATATTTTTCGCGGTAACTGCGGTAAGAACGGCCTGCTGACCATCGAGATGACGGCGGCGCAGGTGGATTCGATTTTCCAGACCTTGGAAAAAGAGCCGGGAGTGAAGGCGACGGTTGATCTGGCGAACCAGAACGTCACGGTTCATGCGGCATCGGGCGAACAGGTTTACGGGTTCGACATTGATCCGGTGTTGAAGAATAAGCTCTTGAACGGGCTGGACGATATCGCGCTGACGCTTCAGTATGCCGACGACATTGCGGCGTATGAAGCGCGGCACTGAAATCCGGAGCGTGTCCCATGCAACAGAACCAGCGTGTTTTGATTCCTCTGATTGGTGTCATTGCCTTGGTGGCTGTCGGGTTTGTCCTTAAAACCGCTCAGGCGGTGATTCTTCCGCTGGTGATCGCCTGGTTTCTTTCCTACCTTCTCGCTCCGCCGGTGAACTTTCTGGCGCGGCACCGCGTGCCGACCGCTCCGGCCGTGGCGGTGGTGATGGTTCTGCTTTTCGGCTTCTTCTACCTTACCGGCCTGTTTCTTTACTCGCGGGGAATGGCTTTTGTGGAGGAATACCCGAAGTACGCCGATCAGTTCGCGCAGATCGCCGCCGCGCTGACCGAGCGGCACACTCTGCCGTCGTGGCTGTCGCTGGAGACGATTGACTGGAAGCACGAGATCGGTAAACGGCTGGTTACGTTTTCCGGCTCGTTCCTGACGTTTACCGGCAATCTGGCAATGGTGCTGGTGTTCCTGATTTTTATGCTCCTCGGCAAGCCGTACATCGGGCACAAAATGCAGACGGCCTTTCCGGATGAACGGGGACGGCGTATCGCCGGTGTCACCGCGTCCATCGCCAGTCAGATCAGCCGTTATTTGTACGTGAAGCTGATTCTCAGCACGGTTTCCAGTGCGCTGGTCTGGATTGTTCTGATGATCGGCAAGTCCGACTTCGCGCTGACCTGGGCTGTTCTGGCGTTTCTGCTCAGCTTTATTCCAAGCATCGGAATTGTGGTCGCCTCGGTTCCGCCGATTCTGCTGGCGCTGGTTCAGTTTTATCCCAACGTCTGGCCCGCGGTCTGGATCGCGGTTGCACTGCTGGTGATTCATCAGGTGATCGGCGGACTGCTGGAGCCGAAAGTAGTGGGCGACAAACTCAACCTCAGCCCGATGGTGATTCTGCTTTCGCTGGTGTTCTGGGGCTGGCTGTGGGGAATTACCGGCGCATTGCTGGCGGTGCCGATTGCCGCCGCGATCAAGATCGTCTGTGAAAACATTGCGATGCTCAAGCCGGCCGGCGTGCTGATGGGCGCGGATCGGCACATTGCGGAGAACGACGCATGAAACTTCCCGATATTCTTTCCTTTCCTGAGGTGAAACTGCGCATTCACGATGCGCTGGCCGAGGATCTCGGTCCTGAAAAACTGGACGCCACTTCTTTCGCGCTGGTTCCGCCGGGCGAGACCGCCGAGGCGCATCTGGTGGCGCGGAACGAGTGTGTTCTGGCGGGCGGGCCGGTGGCGGCGGAAGTGTTCCGTCAGATGGACGCTTCGCTGGACATCACGCAGAAGAAAAAGGACGGCGCAAAACTTGAGCCCGGAGATATTGTGCTGACGGTTTCCGGCTCGGCCCGTTCCATTCTGGTGGCCGAACGCACCGCGCTGAATTTTGTTCAGCGGATGACCGGAATCGCCACGCTGACCCGCCGGTATGTTGAAGAGGCGGCCAATCCCAAGGTGATGATTCTCGACACCCGCAAGACCACGCCGACGCTGAGAACGTTTGAAAAATATTCCGTGGTCTGCGGCGGCGGCACCAACCATCGCTACGGCTTGTTCGACCGCGTGCTGATTAAGGATAACCATCTGGCGCACTGGACGCGCGAAGGCGGCGATCTGGCCGGTTCGATTCAGGCGACCCGCAGTAAATATCCCGATCTGCTGGTTGAGGTCGAGGTGGACACAGTTCAACAGCTGAAAGCTGTTCTGCCCGCGAAACCGGACTGGGTGCTTCTCGACAATATGCCGCCGCCGGTTTTGCGTGAATGCGTCAAACTGTGCGCCGGAATCTGCCGTACCGAGGCTTCCGGCGGCGTGACGCTGAAAACCATCCGTGAAATCGCGCAGACCGGCGTGGACGCCATCTCGGTCGGCGCGCTGACTCACTCGGCACCATCCGTCGATCTCGCTCTCGATTTTGTTTAAATGAGTAAGCCCCGGTCAGTTCTTGTGGTTGATATCGGCAACACCAGCACCTCGCTGGCGGTGGCTTGCGGACAGAAACTTTCGTCCATTCAGCGCACTCCGTCCGGCGAACCGGCGCTTAAACTGCGCACGGTTCCGAGCCGCGCGGTGATCGCCTCGGTCAAGCCGGGCGTTAATAAACGCTGGGAACGTTTTTTGAAGCGGCAGGGTGTTGCCGACATTCTCTGGGTGAACCATACGGTGAATCTCGGCGTGCCGGTTTCATATCCGAAACCCGAAACCATCGGTGCGGACCGTTTAGCTAACGCCTGCGAAGCCGCCGCCGACTACGGCACACCCGTTGTTGTCTGCGACTTCGGCACGGCGCTGACGTTTGACATCGTCACAAAGAAAGACGGCTATGTCGGCGGGATTATTTGTCCCGGCCTGCCGCTGATGTTCGACTACCTTGCTGAAAAGACCGCACTGCTTCCGCATATCAAGCCGGTCAAGACGACGCACGTGGTCGGAAAAAGCACGGAAGAGGCGATGCGGATCGGCGCGCACCTCGGATATCTCGGCATGGTGAAAGAAATTCTCGCCCAGCTTCGGAAAGAACTGGGACAGCGCACGAAAGTTTGCGCCACCGGCGGGTTTTCAAAGTGGGTGTTTGAAGGATGGGAACATCCGGTTCCGGTGGATTCGCAGTTGACGCTGAAAGGCCTCGCGCGGATTGCCCGGCTCAACTGCTTTTGACAATCGCGTCGGTGTAAACCGGTTTGATGGTTCCGCCCGGAGGAACCGTCAGGAATTCTTCCTCGTTCCAGTCGCCGTTGACCAGCTTGTCGATCAATCGCATGTCGCCCTGCACGGTTTCGATATCCCATCCCTTTTTGGCGGCTTTATTGTGAGCCGCCTGCCGGAGCGATTCCGGCTCTGTTCCCATGGGAATGTAGGCGAACCGCTCGTAATTTTTTGTCCCGTTGCAGAGCGTTTCGTAGAGAAATTCGGCATTGTCTTCGCCGTACTGCTCGATCAGCTCCTGCATGGACATGTTCATGCCGAGTTGTTGCTGAACGGAAAGTTCCGCGAGATCGCCGGATGATTCGCCGCGTTCGATCCATCCGCTGGTCAGAAAGTAGGTGCCGGGATGAGAGTCGAAATAATCGCGGTAACGCTGGCGACTGCCCAGAAACAGCGTGATGCAGTCATGGGCGCGGGGAAGAATCAGCGGGCAGTGGCGGGCGGTGACACCGGTGAGACCGTTATTGCACAGGCCGTAGCCGAGCAGGATGGCGTCATAAACGCCTTCCGGAACCTTATCAATGAGCTCCTGCATCCGGCCTGTCATCTGTCCGGGCGGCAGGTCGTGCAGTCCTTTGGTGATAAATTCGATGTCAATGCAGTGCGGACTGCGGGCGACGGCGGCGCACATTTCGCGGTAGAAAATCTCACAGCTGATCAGTTTCAGTTTCATGCCGGGCATCCTAAATTAAAACCGCGATGGCGGCAAGCAGGGCAAATGTTCCGCAAAGCAGGATCAGTGTCACGGCCCGGGTGATATCGGCGGCAACTGCATCCGGCGAACCGTCGCCCAGCCAGGGCTTTTCGACGGTTCCATGCGCATACGCCGTCGGTCCGCCCAGCCGCAGATTCAGCGCTCCGGCAACCGCGGCCTCGGCATGGGCGGAATTCGGCGAGCTGTGTTTGAGCCGGTCGCGCCAGCCGATGCGCCACGCGGATTTGAAATCCATGGAAAGGCCCCATGCGGTTGCGGCGATCAGCGGAATGCTCAGCCGGGCCGGGATGAAATTCATCAGATCGTCCAGTCGCGCTCCGGCGCGGCCGAACAGAAGATAACGGTCATTTCTGTAGCCGACCATGGAGTCGAGTGTGCTGGCCGCTTTATAGATAAGCAGAAGGGCGATGCCTCCTGCTGTGTTCTGGAAGAGAATCGCTCCCAGTGCATACCAGAAAACCGGCGACAGGAATCCGTCGACGAAATTTTCAGCGGCCGATTCAACAGTTGCCCTCGCGACGCCGTGCGCATCCAGTAGAGCGGCATTGCGTCCCACAATCATTTGAACCGCGGCCTGCGCTCCGGACAGGTCGCCGTCATGCAGTGTGTTGCGTACAGCCAGCGCATGATGAACCAGATCTTTCAGAGCGAGCAGGCTGTAAACAATCAGCAGATTCAGAACCCATACAACCTGCCCGAAGCAGGCGGACAGCAACGCATAACTTGCAAGGAGGACGGTGAGAGTGATTGCAACCAGCAGAACGCCTCCGGCGAGCAGGTTGATTTTTAGCGCGCGCAGGAATTTTTCGGCCTGCCGGATCAAATGTCCTGTAAGCCGGACCGGATGCAACGGGCAGGGCGGATCACCGATCAGAAGATCCAGCAGGAACGCCGCCGCGAGAATAAAGGCCGGATGGTTCAGCATGCAGTGAGCGCTTTCAGTAAACGGTCGTTCTCTTCCGGCAGACGGATGGCGATGCGGAACCAGTTCTGTTTCAGCGTCGGAAAGTTGCGGCAGTCGCGCACGTAGAGTCCCTGATTCAATAGGCGGCACAGCAGGTCATCCAGATGGTCTGAACCGATCCATTGAACCAGAAGAAAATTGGCGGAACCCGGCACCGGTTTAAAATCGGGATGTTTTTCGAGCTCGAAGAAAACCCGCTCCCGTTCCGTCCGGATCAGTTTTTGAAGGCGGAGTTCATAACTGCCGCATTCAGCCAGCGTTTCCGCCGTTCGCTCCGCCGCACGGTTGACCATCCACGGAGCGCGTTTCGCGGCGATTTTTGCAATGGTTTCCTGCGAAGACACGCAGGCGCCGATCCGCAGTCCGGGCAGTGCATAGGTTTTTGTGAGCGAGTGGAAGATGATGATGTTTTTCCGGAGGTGTTCAGGCCGCATAAGCGAAAACAGTTCCGGCTGATCGATGAATTGAATGAACGCCTCGTCGATCAGAAACAGTATTTCGGGAAACTGCTCAGACAGCGCCAGCAGGATATCGGCGGGGATCAGCTGGCCGGTCGGGTTGTTCGGATTGCCGACAAACATGGCATCGCACCCCTCCAGCCGGTCGGGAAGGCCGGTGATGATTTCCGCGCCGGTTGCCTGACAGGCTCGTGTATAGTCATGGAACGACGGCTGGGGAATCAGCACGCGTCTCAGATTAAAAATTTTCGGAATATCGTAAATCAGATCGATAGAACCGTTGCCAGGGAGGACGGTTTCCTCCGGCAGGCCGAACCGCCTGCTGTAAAAGCGTTTTACGCCGCATCCTTCAATCTGCGGGTAATGTGCCATCTCATGGATCAGCTCCGGCCATATCCGGCGGATTTCATCCGGAGGCCCGAGCGGGCTGACGTTGACGCTGAAATCGAGAACGGGGCGCGGAGCAATTCCGAGCCGCTCGAAATCTTTTTCAGGTGTTCCTCCGTGCTGATGCATTACGACAGTCCGAGAATGGCGTTGAGCTTTTTCATGTTCAGGTGCTTTTCGAAATGTTCAGCGAGCAGGTCGTACTGCTTCTGCTTAAATTCAGCGGCGGCCTCGGCATCTTCGGTTTGATAATTGCGATTCAGCTGTTTCAGAAAGGCGTTGCGGAAGTCCGGGAAATCAAACAGGCCGTGGAAATACGAACCGCAGATCAGACCGTCCGGCGAGACGGCTCCGTCGGTATCCTTCGTAGCGATCCGGTTGCGCGAGTTCACCTGCACAAAGGGTCTGGCGTTCGGGCCGGGAGTGCTCCGCCCCATGTGAATTTCGTAGCCGTCAATCGGAGTTCCGTCCGCCAGTGTTCCGCGCGAACGGGAGAGCACTTTGTCTTTTTCCAGTACGGTTTCGATGTCGAGCAGTTTGAATCCGGGGGTACTGCCGGGATCGCCTTCGACGCCGTGCGGATCATGAACGGCGTTGCCGAGCATTTGATAGCCGCCGCACACACCGAGGACGCGGCCGCCTTGCCGGGCGAACTCCAGAATGTGCGGCTCCCAGCCGGTGTCGCGAAGCCATTGCAGGTCGAAGCGCACGTTTTTGGTGCCGGGCAGAATCAGCACATGATAGCCGTCCAGCGAACGGTTTTTCGCCAGATAATGGAAGCGTACCGCCGGATTGCGGATCAGCGGGTTGAAGTCGGTGAAGTTGGAAATATGCGGAAGCCGAATGGCGGCGATGTTGATCTTTCCGGCCTGCGGACGCTCCGGCGGGTCAATCACCGTTTCCAGCGGCATGCCGTCTTCTGGGTCGATTTCGATATGGCGGTAATACGGAATCAGACCAAGCACCGGCAGTCCGGTTTTTTCTTCCAGATACTGAATGCCGTCATCAAACAGCGCGGCATCCCCGCGGAATTTGTTAATGATGAATCCGGCGACCCGTTTCCGATCTCGTTCCGGGATGACATTGAGCGAACCGACGATTTGCGCGAACACGCCGCCGCGGTCGATGTCGGCTACTAGAATGACCGCCGCGTCCGCCGCGTGGGCGGTTTCGAAGTTTACAAAATCGCGCGGACGCAGATTAACCTCCGCGCAGGATCCGGCCCCTTCGATGACGGTCAGATCGTACTGTTTCAGCAGGCGGTTCAGGCTCTCCTTCGCTTTCGCAAAGAGGGCGGATGTATCCTTGAAGTATTCGCCCGCCAGCGCGTTGCCGATGGCTTTTCCCTGCAAAACAACCTGCGAGCCGAGATCGGTATTCGGTTTGAGCAGTACCGGGTTCATATCCGTATGCGGCTCGATTCGGCAGGCTTCGGCCTGCACCACCTGTGCGCGACCCATCTCTCCGCCTTCGAGCGTGACGTAGGAGTTGTTGGACATGTTCTGCGCTTTGTACGGCGCGACATTCAGTCCGCGGTTTTTGTAAATCCGGCAGATGGCCGCGACAACGACGCTTTTGCCTACATCCGATCCGGTGCCCAGCAAGGCAAGTGACTTCATAAAAACAACACTCCGGTCAAAACAGTGATTTCAACGATTTCATTGGTGGCACCCAGCAGATCGCCGGTGATTCCGCCGACCCGTTTTTTACAGTAACGTCCCCAGAGAAACGCGGCGAGCAATCCGGCGGCGGTCAACAGCAGGTTGTGCAGACCGACGGCCAGCAGAAAGAGAGCGCAGAGAATCAGTGCGATGATTAAATGCCGGGGCTGGGCGTTTTGTACGGTCGCGGCGGCGGTTCCGGACGGACGGGCATACGGCAGGGTAAGGCACTGAAAGACCTGTGCTGTTCGAGAGATCACCATGGCGGCAAAAATTCCGGAAGCAAATCCGTATTCCAGCAGGGTGCAGAACAAGGCGAATTTCAGCAGAAGGGTCAGTATCAGCGCCATGGCGCCGAACGCGCCGATCCGCGAGTCTTTCATGATTTCCAGCGCACGTTCTTTGGTGTACCCACCGCCGAAACCGTCGGCGGCATCCGCCATACCGTCGAGATGAAAACCGCGTGTCAGTAAGGTTTGTGCCGTGAGCAGAATGGCCGCCAGTGCCATGTTCGGCATCGGGATCCCGGCCAACAACCACAGGATGCCGCCGAGCAGAGCGCCGACAACCGGAAAGGCGTAGAGTGCGTTCTCGATTTTTTCGCAATCCTTTCCGGGGATCGGAACGGCGGTGAGAATTCGTATGGCGGAGATCACATTGTTAATCATTTTGTCCGCTTTCGATGTCGGGTTGAATGTCGCAAGTGGAAACGCTTCCGTCGCTGAAGCGTGCCATTTCGAGGTAACAGCGCAGTGAGCCTTCAATAATATTCATGGCCAGCGCGGCGCCGGTTCCTTCTCCGAGGCGCATGTCCAGATCCAGAAGCGGCCGGTGTCCGAAGTGTTTCAAGAAAACAGTGTGACCGACCTCCGCAGAACGGTGACTGTAGAACAGGTAATCGCCGACATGCGGACATAGACGGCAGGCGACCAGCGCTCCGGCGGAAGAGATGAATCCGTCAACCACGGCCGGAGTTTTCTTCGAAGCCGCGCCGAGAATCATGCCGGTGATGGCGGCGATTTCCAGTCCGCCGACCGCCGCCAATGCGCCGAGCGGTGTGCTGAGGTGCGGTTTGTTCACGTCCAGCGACTGTTTGATGACACCGATTTTGTGCTGAAGCTTTTTGTTGTTGATGCCTGATCCGCGGCCGGTGACCGCTTCGACCGGGCAGGGCAGTAGCGCGGCGAACAGCGCGGCGCTGGATGTCGTGTTGCAGATTCCCATTTCTCCGGTTCCGAGAAGCGTAGCACCGGCTTCGATTTCTTTGATTGTCAGCTCAGCGCCGGCCATTACAGCCTGTTCGGCCTGTTCTGCGCTCATGGCCGGACCTTTCGCCATATTGGCGGTTCCTTTGCGGATTTTGCGCTGAATCAGATTCGGAAAATCCGCCGGAAAGTCGTGGTTCACTCCGACATCCACAATCCGGTTTTCCACGCCGCTTTGCCGGGCGAGAATATTGATGGCCGCTTTACCGGCGCACATGGTTTTCACCATTTCCACGGTGACCGACTGCGGCTGTGTGGAGACATCCTCATCCCAGACGCCGTGATCCGCGCCGAACGTGAAGATTACTTTGCGACCAAGCGGCGGACGCAGTGATCCGGTAATCATGCCGATTCGGACGACGGTTTCCTCCAGACGGCCAAGACTGCCCGGCGGGTGCGCCAGATCATCCAGTTGCGCAAGCAGAGCAGATTTGAGGCCGGCTTGCACCGGCGTGATGGATTGGATCAGTTTTTTCATGAGTTTGAACCTTTCAGCACCAGCGGAAGACCGCAGGAAACGAGCAGAACATTATCAGCCCGGCGGGCGACATCCTGATTCAGCCATCCGGCGTGGTCGCGGTAACAGCGGGTCATCGCATCGTGGGGGATAATTCCGGAGCCGACCTCGTTGGTGACGATAATCAGGTGGCAGGGCGGGTTTTCAATCGCATTCAGAAAGTCGGCGACTTCCTTGTGCGGGTCGGGCTGAGCACCGTTTTTGTGCATCAGGTTCCCAAGCCAGACAGTCAGGCAGTCGATCAGAACCACATCGGTTCCTTCCGGTATGCGACGCAGTGCCGCCGCGATGTTCAGCGGCTCTTCGAGCGTGGTGAAACGTCCTTCGCGCTCGGCCTGATGGCGGCGGATGCGGTCGCGCATTTCATCATCGAATGCCTCGGCCGTGGCGAGATAGACGCGGTTTTTATGTTTAAGCGCCAGTTCAACAGCGCAGGATGTTTTACCACTGCGGCTTCCGCCGGTGACGAGAGTGACGCTACAGGATCGCATTGAGGGCCTCCATGGATTGTTTAAAGCTGTGTTCACTGAAAACTTCGATGGTGACGACCCGCCCGGCCGCATCCGGCAGAGAGGAGACCGCATCCGTAAACCGGCGAAGCTGTGCCTGAGGAATGAAGTTCAGTCCCTTATGATCCCGTTCATCGTTAAACCCGTGCAGATGAAAACTGCGGGCACGCGGCAGAATGTTTTTGAGGTGCCATCCTTCATTAAAGCGGCGGAACCAGATGTGGCCGATGTCGAGGCAGAATCCGAATCCGGCCTGCTCGATAACCGGCAGGGCGATTTGGAAATCGTATTCCAGTGTCTCAATGCCGATCCGTTGCGGATCAATGCCGGAGGCTTTGATTTCGTTGAGTGATTTCAGCGCGGCGTTCTGCCATGCGGGAATATCGGGAATCATCGGGTTCGGCAAAATCGCGTCAGGCTCCAGATGCAGTTCCCATGCGTGAGGATTGAGTTTCGCCGTGGCCTCAATCGCTCTGAGCATGAGTTCAGTGTTTTTCCTGCGCTGAGGTTCGTCGCGGGTGGCGAGCGGAATCTGTAACGGGAGGTGAACTGTGTACGTCAGATCAGAATCCGCCGCCACCGCGTTGAGTTCTTTGATGGTCGAGGATGACGGATAGTTGGAGGTCTGGTCGCTCTCAAACAGCAAAAGCTCGATGTTGTCCACTTTGTCTTTCAGGAAGCGGATGTTGGGCAGGATGTCGTCGTGCAGAATGTACGACGTGGTGCCGAGCCGGAAGGGAAAGGGCGTTTTCATGCCGACAGCCCCTTCTTGAAAAACCCGACCGCGGCGGGATTGGATCCGAAATGAATATGGAAATAGGAAGCGAAGATATTTTTATCCGCAACGCCCCAGTTGTGTCCGGCGGAATTCAGAGCGCCGGAATTTTCCGGATGTTCGATCCATTTGGACCAGTGGAATTCATGTCCGCGCAGAACAGTTCCTCGCGGACCAAGAATCGTGTCACAGTTGAATTCGACCTCGCGGTAGCCACAAGCCTGCAGAGTATTGGTCATTCCGATGCGTCCGTTAATGCGGCCAGCGAGTTTAAACGTTTTTCCGTCCAGCCCGGTGAATTCACGGCACAGGTAAATCAAGCCGCCGCACTCGGCCAGAATTTTTCCGGTGAATGATCGAACGGCTTCGAGCATCGGCTTGTTTCCGGCCAGCTTGCCGGTGAATTCTTCCGGAAATCCGCCGCCGAAATAAAGAGCATCAACATCCGGCAGGACGCTGTCGTGCAGAGGACTGAATTCAATCAGCTCAATGCCCGCCTGTTTCAGCAGATCGAGATTGTCCTGATAGTAGAAACAAAAGGCTTCGTCTTTTGCGACTCCCAGCCGTCCGGACGGCGGCTCGGCTTTTATTTCCGGTAGAGTATCCGGCTCAAAAGAGGGCAGGTGTTCGAGCAGGGCATCCAGGTTGATGTTCTCTTCAACAGCGGCGGTCAGCTGTTCAATGAATGTTTCTGAAAGGCCGCGCTCATGAGCGGACACGAGTCCGAGCTGACGTTCCGGTAAACGGAGATTTGAATTTTTACGCAGATAACCGAACAGCCGGGCTTGGCAGTGTTTATCCGCCGCTTCGGTGATGCAGTCCCAGTGGCCGGAACCCGCTATGTTATTAAACAGCGCGCCGGACACGTTGAGTTCCGGATCAAAAGTTTCAAAGCCGTAAAGCAGTGCGGCGGCGGACTGGGCGGCCATACCGGCGTCAATCACCATGACGACCGGAAGGCCGAGCAGTTTGGCGATATGCGCACTACTGCCGCGGCCGTCTTTGCCGTCAAACAATCCCATGACTCCTTCGACGACGGCGACATCGGCTCCGGCGGCGTGACGGTGAAAGGTTTCACGGACGAAGCTGTCCGGAGTCATCCACGTGTCCAGATTGATGCAGGTTCGCCCGGCGAGCGCGGAGTGATACGCGGAGTCAATGTAGTCCGGCCCGACCTTAAACGGCTGTACGCTCAGCTCGCGTCTGCGCAGGGCGGCGATCAGTCCCATCGTCAGGGTGGTTTTCCCTGATCCGGACGACGGCGCCGCGATGACGAAAGCTTTCATGGGTATCTTTATTTTTCAATACCCGTGCGGGCCCGAACGCCGGCTTTGGCATAGTGTTTGATCTCTTTCATTTCGGTGACGAGATCCGCGGCGTCAATCAGCTGTTGGTCGGCGTAGCGTCCGGTAAAAACCAGTTCAACATGCTCCGGTTTGGTTTTGATCAGCGCGATCAAATCAGCGACATCAATCAGTTTGTAGAATGTGGCGATATTGGCCTCCTCGAGAATCACCAGATCGTATTCGCCGCCGGCGATTACGGCGCGGAGTTCGTCGAGCGCGACCCTGGCGAGTTCGACGTCGCGTTCCGACGGTTTGCCGTCAATAAAGCCCGGCTCGCCGTAGCGCCGGATGACAATCAGATCGCTGAAACGTTCGAGCGCCTTGTGTTCACAGCAGAGCTGTCCTTTGGTGAACTGACCGATGAACACCTTGTGACCCGCGCCGGCGGCTCGCAGTGACAGGCCGAGCGCCGCGGTGGTTTTGCCTTTACCGTTGCCGGTGTAAATCTGGACATAGCCTTTTCTCATAAATCCAGGGTTCCTTTCCGGTTCAGAAGCAGTGCGATGAAGAACGGTCCTCCCAGCAGAGCGGTGATGACACCGGCAGGGATTTCAGCGGGTGGAATGATACTGCGCGCGAAGGTGTCGCATAGGACGAGGAACATGCCGCCGAATAACAGCGACGCCGGGAGCAGGGTGCGGTGATTGGCGCCGATCAGCAGACGGCAGATGTGCGGAGCCATCATTCCGACAAAGCCGATCGGGCCGCAGTACGCGACAACAATTCCGACCATCAGTGAGACGGCAAAGAAAATCAGCCGTTTGACTTTGTGCGCGTTGACGCCGCGGCTGATGGCGATTTCATCGCCGGTCATCAGCAGGTTCAGTTCGTTGCAGAGAAGAGCAATGATGACGCCGCCGAGGAGCGTGAAACCGGCCATCTGGGCGATCGGCCCGTAGCCGCTGTTTTCCAGACCGCCCATCATCCAGCGGACAATTTTCTGCGACTGGCTGAACGCGCTGATGTACTGAATGAACAGAATCAGGCTGGAGAAGAAAAAGCTGACGGCCACTCCGGCCAGCAGGAGGGTGGCCGCGGAGAATCCGCCGCGCAGGCGGGTGAGTCCGTAAACCAGCGCGATACAGGCCAGAGCACCGGCGAATGCGGAAAGACCCAGTCCGGATATTCCGAAAACGGTGACCGTCAATCCCAGCCGGATGTAAATCGCCGCGCCCAGCGCCGCGCCGCTGGAAACCCCCAGCGTGAACGGCGTGGCCAGCGGATTTCGGAAGAGGGATTGAAAGGCCATGCCGCTGATCGCCAGCGCAGCTCCGGCCAGCCAGGCGGTCAGCACACGCGGGATGCGCAGATTGATGAAAATTTCCCGGTTCATGCCTCCGTCGGAGTTCAGCAGGATCGACGGACTGATCCATTCAATTCCGAATGCGGGCGCGATGATCAGCACGGCCAGATTCAGCAGACAGAGCAGGGTGATAACGACGGCTGGTTTTTTCATGATTCGTAGTCCGTAATAACAAGGGGCAGTGGATGGCTGTCTTCACGGATGAAACGGAATTCCGTATCGAAAATCTGCTGAAGGCGTTGCGGTTCCATCAGCTCTTCCGGCGTTCCGTAGAAAATGTTCTGTCCGTCTTTGATTGCCAGAATGCGCGAACTGCAGCGGGCGGCGGTGTTGATGTTGTGGCTTACCGTCAGAATGCTGTGCCCGAAATCCCGGTTAAGACGGCGCAACAGCCGGAAAACCTCGGCTTGATGGCGGTAGTCGAGAAAGGATGCCGGCTCGTCGAGGATCATGATTCCGGCTTCCTGAGCCAGCGCCGCCGCAACGAAGACCATTTGCCGTTCGCCGCCGCTCAGTGTGGCGAGCTTGCGGCGGCGGAATATCGCCGTGCCGGTCTGCTCCAGCGCGCGATCCGCCGCGGCCCGGTCGTCAGCCGAAACGGTGGTGAACGGTGAAAGATGCGGGTAGCGGCTCATCAGCACAAACTCTTCGACGGTGAACGGAAATGATTTCCCTTCGGCCTGCGGCACATAGCTGAGCAGACGCGCCCGCTCCCGCGAGGTCATGCGTCCGGCGTCCTGATTCATCAGGCGGATGCGTCCGCCGTATTGCGGGTAGATGCCGCACAGGCATTTGATCAGGCTGGTCTTGCCGGCGCCGTTGGGTCCGATGACCGAAACATACTCTCCCGGTTCCATCGAAAAGGTGATGCCGTGAAGAATCCGCCGACCGGAAAGGTCGATGGTTAAGTTTTCAGTTTCGATTGCCGCATTCACTGCCCGGGGGTCTCCTTTTTTTCCGGATAAATCGCCTCGGCGATATCGTGCATCATCAGGGTGATGCGCGGACCCGGAATACAAATGTAGCTGGACATGTTTATCGTCACGCGTTGGTTGTGTACAGCGTCAACCTCGCTGAATTCGCTCCACTGCTCCAGCGCCTCCAGCCGGGTGAACTCTTTGATCTTATCCATGTCGGGGATCAGATCAATGATCACCTGCGGGTTGGTCCGAAGGATCGCCTCGCGGCTGAGCGCAACATACGGGGCTTTGCCGTCGTACACATTTTGTCCGCCGGCCAGCTGGATGATCTCTCCGAAGAGGGTGTTCGGTCCGGCCGCATAGACATCGCCGATCTGTCCGTTTCCCATGTTTCGTCCGACCGAAATCAGGACGCGTTGCCGCGGCTGACCGGCGGCCTTGGCCTTGAGCCGGGTGCATTCGTCTTCTATGTTCCGAATGAGAGCCTCCGCTTCCTGTGTCCGGTTAAACAGAGTTCCGGTGCGGCGGATCAGATCCTGAATGTCGGCAATGGTCTCGTTGCGGAATTCGCAGACGGTTAAACCCAGCGACCTCAATTGCCGGACGGTGTCCTGCTGTTGGTCGAGCGCCAGCACCATATCAGGTTTTTTCCCGAAGACAGCCTCGATGTTGACGTCCGTATAGCCGCCGATGCGCGGCTTGGTGTTGACGTCTTCCGGGTAGCGGGCAAACGCCGTGACGCCAACGATGCGGTCTCCCAGTCCAAGCGCGTACATTGTTTCCGACAGGCTGGGGGATAGCGTCACAACCCGGCGGTAATCGCCGGGCGGCGGCGTGCGGGTCGCCTGAGACGGCTTGCAGGCGGCAAACAGCAGACCGGATAGAATCAGAAGTATGCGGCAGAAGTTCATTAACGGCCTTCCAGTTTAAAGACAAACGTCTGCTCAATCGAGGACGTAAGTGGTTTTCCGTTGCGAATGGCCGGCTTAAAACGGCTGGTCCGGATGGCTGTCAGCGCGGCCTCATCCAGCAGAGGGTATCCACTGCTTTGCTTGATCTGTTCATCCTTTATCCGGCCGTTCTGCAGAACAGTCAGGGTGATGACGACAGTGCCTTCTTCTCCGCGGCGGCGGGACAGGCGGGGATAAACCGGATTGCAGGTGATTCCGGGGGCGGCGTAACTGTCGACTCCCTGAATCCGCGGGTCGGCATTCAGGTCTTTGGATGGCGGCGGGGATTGCGGTTTTGCCTCCTGATTTTCGGCGGCTGGAGTTTTCTGTTCCTGCGGCGGTTCCGGAACGGATTCTTCGGGTTTGGGTTCCGGAAGATTGAACTCGGCAGGCTTTTCAGGTGTTTTTACCGGCAGTTCTTCTGCGACGGGACGCGGCGGCGGAGGTGCTTCCGGTTCGGGGGCATTATTCGCGACGGATGGAAGCAGTGTCAGCTCAACGGCGGAAAGCCCGCGCCGTACTTCCATTTGAGCCGGTGACGACCGGGGCAGTCTGTACTCCGACCGCAACAGCGGCAGGTGCAGGATGGCGGACAGGATCAGGCAGATCCCCAGCTTCACGAAGCTTATTTGGTTTTCGCTGTGCACGCAAATGACACCTTTTCAATGCCGTCGAGTCTCAGCCGGTCGAGAAGTTCCACAGCCAGACCGAGGCCGGCCCGGCGGTCGCCGTTGATAAAGACCGGCAGTTTCTGCCCGCCGCATGCGGCACGAACCGCGGCGGCGGCGCCTTCGAGCGAAACAGGCTGTTTGTTCACAAAGATGCTGTTGTCTTCGGTGATGCTGATGTCGACATAATCGTTTTGCGTGCTGACAGCGGCTGTCGCGCCCGGCAGTTCCACGTCAACGCCCCTGTGAACGGCCATGGAGAGAAATGCGTAAATGAAGAAAATCAGCAACGTGAACATCACGTCGATCAGCGGAACCATTTCAATACGCGCTCTTTTTGATTCAAATCCGGATTTCAGTTTCATGGGAACCGCCGAATCAGTTGGAGGGTTGCTTGCCGCAGGAATTATTCCGCTCGGCACCTTTTTGAACGGTAACGGAAAAATAGGTGCAGGTTCTTTCGAGCGCCGCAGTCAGTTTTTCTGTTTCGCGGACGAACGCGTTGTACGGGATCAGGGCGACAATCGCGATGATCAGTCCGGCGGCGGTGGTCAGCAGAGCCTCCGCGATACCGGCGGTGACGGTTTTTGGATCCTGAACCCCCATATCGCCGAGCAGGTCGAACGAGCTGATGATGCCGGTCACGGTTCCGAGAATGCCAAGCAGAGGAGCCAGTGTAATCATGGTTTCCAGAATCATCAGGCCGCGCCGTGTCTGGGCGATTTCATGCATAGCCGCGCCTTCGAGGCATTCCTCCAATCCGTAATCGCGGTGAGCCAAAGAGGTGGACAGCACGTATGCCGTCCGGCATTTGCTGTTTTTACCGGCGCGCACGGCCTCTTCAAATTCACCTTTTTCGGCGAGATTGAAGATAGATGAAACCGTTTTGCTGTCGCGCAGTATCATGAAGCGGGCCCAGAAAAAAGCCCGCTCAAGGACAACGGCGAGAGCAACGATTGAACAGGCCAGAAGCGGCCACATCACCGGGCCGCCGTTTTGCATCAGTGCATTCATGTTTTTCTCCTTCCGGAGGAGGGGTCGAACGGCCCCGGTCCGGTGCTGGTTTAGAATTCGGCTTTGAGTCCGGCGGAAGCCAGCCGTCCGATTGTGCCGTAGCCGGCGGCGGTTTCATACTGTTTATCAAACAGGTTGTTGACGCTGGCGAAAACACTGAACATATCGGTCAGTTTGTAGCGGGTGCCGACATCAACGGTGACAAACCCGTCCATTTCGCGGGTGTTGTCTGCATCATCGTAACGGTTCCCGGTGTAGGTGCATCCGGCAAAAACGCTTCCCTTGGAAGAGTATTCCCAATTGGCGGTGAGGCCTGCGGTATGTCTGGCGCGTCGGGCCAGTTCTTTGCCGGTGTTGGCATCCTGCGCGTCAGTCAGTGTGTACCATGCGGTGGTCGAGAAATCTTCGACCGGTTTAGCGGTCAGACTGAGTTCGACGCCCTGAATTTCAGCTTCGTTCACATTGCTGGGTTGCCAAAACCACGGAGCGGTTTCGGCCCAGACGATCATGTCTGTAATTTTTGAACGGAAATAGGTGGCGTCGGCAATCAGTTTGCCGTCCAGCAGGGTCTGTTCTACGCCAACGTCAAACGATTTGCTTTTTTCCGGGCTGAGATCCGGATTGCCTGCCGACCATGCATCGGCCGGCCAGTAAAGGTCATTCATCGTGGGCACCTTGTATCCGGTGCCGATGTTTCCGTGCAGACGGGTGTTTTCCAGAGCAAGGAAGGATGCCGCGGCATTCCATGTGGCCTGTGAATCAAACTCGGAATAATGGTCAAAGCGGGTTCCCAGCGTCACGAACAGGCGCTCATAAAGTTCCAGATGATTGCTGAGGAACACGGAGTTTTGGTCGATGCTTTGGGCTTCGTATGAGCCGCTGTTTTCCGCCTCGAACCGCCGGAATTCGTATCCTGCGCTCAGTGTGTCGTTTTCCAAAATCTGGAAGTCAGACTGTTCGCTGACACCGTAATTTTTGGTTTCGAAGAGATAGTCCTGTGCGCCGTTGTCACGGCCGATGGTTTCTTCCTTATTGTAGGAGAAGCGGAGATTCTGAGTGTACCGCTCCGTGACAGGCTTGGAGACATTCAGCGAGGTCAGCCACTGTTCCGACTCTGTGTCGCGATCCGGATCATCGACCTGCCAGTAGTTGGGCCACGCGCCCAGATTATCGATTTCTGTGCAATTCCGGTTGTAGAGAACCGTAAGGTCGGCCCGCCCGTCTTCGGCGAAATTAAATCCAAGGTCGTTGAAGAGAGAGAGCCGGCGTGTCGGATCGTTTTCTGATCCGTTGTTGTTTTTATTGTCGGCGATGTCATAGCCGTTGAGTTCGGAATAGGACAGGGAGCTCATGAAATCAACAATTTCATTGCCGCCGGAGAGCGTGAGGATTTCCTCACTGTATCCTTTTTCTCCGATCGCGGTCGAGGCGGAACCGCTCAACGGTTTGTTTCCGCCTTTTTTGGTGATGATGTTGACGACGCCGCCGATCGCGTCCGCGCCGTACAGCGCGCTTTGGGTTCCTTTCAGAACCTCGATGCGTTCAATTGAATCAACCGGGATCTGCGAAAGGTTAAACCCTCCGTCTGTATTGCTGTTCACGCGTACACCGTTAACAAGCACCAGTGTGTGATTGGCATTCGCACCGCGAATGAACGTGCTGGACGCAGTTCCCGGTCCGCCGGACTGTATCAGTTGAATTCCCGACGTCTGTTTCAGGGCGGCATGGGTGTTTTTCGGTTGTTGCTGAATCAGCTGTGTCTGGTCAACAACGCTGATGGAGCTTCCGGTTTCTTCGATCGGAGTTTCAATGCGGGTGGCAGTGACGACGATCCGATTGGTTTTTGTGACAGCATCGGCGGTCTCGTTGGTGGTCTGGGCATAAATGCCGGCAGTCAGACAACTGCACAGCAAGGTAACGGCACGCGTGTTCATCATTTCCTTTCTGCCTCTCATGCGAAGGCGGGGTTAGGGTTCCGGCAGAAAGTTCGGTGCTCCGACTTGGGAGTTGGTATATTTGCGAATTCGGTATTTGAGAATTGGGGAAGCCCCAATCATCCAATTTTCCAAACTAACAAATTTACAATTCCATCACGGTTGCGCGACAGTGGCTGAATTTCACAGCACTTCCCCTGTGCTCTCTGCATTGGTCGCGGAAGATAGATCGGCAGGGGCTGATGTTCAAGTATTTTATAGCGATTCTTTGGCGATGCTCAGTCTAAAGCTTCCGCGCCGGGCTGTCCGGTCTGGTACAGCCGGCGGTATTTGGCGGGAGTGATGCCCATCCATTTGCGGAACTGTTTTATAAAATAACTTTGATCTCCGAATCCGGTTTCATAGGCGATGTCGGTGCAGTTCATATCGCTCTGTTCCAGCAGACGCTGTGCTTCCTGCACACGGAGCTGATGGATGTGCTGAAGGACGGTTTTGCCTGTCACTTCTTTCATCAGATGGGCGATCCGGAATGTGCTGAGCCCGATTTGTTTCGAGAGGGTTTCGAGGGTGATCGGTTCGTGGAAATTGTCGCTGAGATAATTCATGATCCGCGACACGGTTTCGTTGGTTCGTCCGTGTCCTTGCAGGTAGATATTGCGCATGAAATCGTCGAGAGCGTCCGCGACAACGTTTGATAGAGTCTCAAAGTCCGGCGCATCGATGATCTGCGTCATCCAGGCATGGTTCTTTTCGATCAGCGAGCTCATGTGCGGGCTTTCCTCCAGCGCACTGCGTACAAGATAGCCCATCATTTCAATCACGTGAGCTTTGATCAGCCGGATGTCCGCTGTATGCGAAAACAGCGCGCCGAGCGTTTTGTTGAGTTCGCGGCGGGCGCCTTTCTGATCGCCCGCTTTCATCAGGGAGAGCAGGGTGCGTTCTTCGTCAATCAATGTGCGATCCTGAGCGCCTTGTTTGCGCCGGTGGATTTCTTCCGCAATCTGCCGCTGGCGCAAAGCCTTTTTCCGGTTTTCGCTGAGCGGAAGCATGTCCCAGTCCAGTTCACAGCAGGTGAGTGCAAACAGAAACCCGGCGGCTTTTTGCGGTTTTTCGCGGTCAGGCCAGACTGGAAGATTCTCAACAAATTGCTCTGCCGTTTTCCGTTTGCATCCGGAAGTGGTCAGATGATTGATTGTTTCCAGTTTATCGTGCGGATCGCTTTCAACCATAACCGCGCCGCCCTGCAATCCGCCAAGCACTTCCGATTCCTTGACTACGGGAACGACCCAGCTGATCACATTGGGAAGCAGAAAGAAAATGTACGGTTCACCCCAGCGGATTGCTTCGGTCAGGCCGTAATTGCGCGCATTCACCAGCGGCTGGAGGTTGGTGATGGAGTCTTTCGCCTCCTCGCATTTTCCGGACGGTGATATTTCCAGAACATCCAGAGGGTAGGAGCTCCGGTAGCTCTTTCGGATGCGTTTCATGGTCGCTGTGGGCAAGATCGACATATCCAATCTCCTGATAACCGTGCCTAACTTCCGTGTCTTATACAAAAACAATTCTGTGACAGCAAAATCATTATATATTTTTTTAAAAAATGCCTATTTTCTTTCCGGTTTTAATATATATTCGCACCATCACTTAACCAAAGAAGGAGGCTCCCGTGGCTAGAAATGAAGAACTGTTCAATGCGATCATGAAGGGCAAGCGCAAGGATGTCGCGGCTCTGGTTCAGGCGGAAGTTGCCGCCGGAACAAACGTAGGCTCAATCCTGATGGAATCCATGATTCCCGCTATGCGTGAAATCGGCGCCCGCTTCAGCCGTAATGAAGTGTATGTTCCTGAAATGCTGATCGCCGCCCGCGCAATGCAGGCCGGTCTTGACATTGTTGATCCTCTGCTGACCAAGAGCGGACATGAACCGCTTGGCAAAGTCGCCATCGGCACCGTTAAAGGCGACCTGCACGATATCGGTAAAAACCTGGTGGCCATGATGGTCAAGGGTGCCGGTTATGAAGTCGTGGATCTCGGCGTGGACTGTGATGTCGCCAAGTACGAAGAAGCCGTCAATAACGGCGCTCAGATTCTGATGCTCAGCGCACTGCTGACCACCACGATGCCTTACATGAAGGAAGTTACTTCGCACTTCAAGGCGAAGGGTTCCAAAGTCAAAATCCTGATCGGCGGCGCTCCTGTTACTCAGGAATACGCTGACGAAATCGGTGCTGATGGCTATTCCAGCGATGCCAATCAGGCTGTTACCTCCGTCGAAAAAGCTTTCGGAAAGAAATAACCAAAGCGCACACGTCCTGTTCCGGATGGGACAGGGCGTTTTTTAGGAGTAAAAATATGAGTAAAACCATAGCTATAGATTCCTTGAGCAGTTTTGTCTACGGGCGTTGCCCGAAACCGGTTAAAACCAAACGTGGTCTTGAGATCGGTACCGGGATTGTTTTTCCCGAAGTGAATTTCACACTTCCGGCGATGAACATTAATAAGGATACGTGGTCGCAGGTGGTGGATCATTACACCGAAATGGTCGACAGCGTCATCCGGCGTTCGGTGGAACTCGAAGTCCCGCAGTTGCAGATCGAGTTTGAAACTCTGCCGGACATGACACTCAACCCGGCGTGGGGGCTGGAGATCAACCGTCTGCTGGCCGACAAGCTGATCGAGGCGCAGGCGAAGCATGGCATTAAAACCGCGCTTCGTTTTACTCCGAACGATATTCGCGAATTTTCCCGCCCGCCGATCATGCGCAGTGGAATTCACTGGGAAAATATGCTGAAGGTTTTCGATAAGGCCGGCGAAGCCGGTGCGGACTTCCTGTCGATCGAATCAACCGGCGGTAAAGAGCTGAATGACGAGGCGTTGATTAACGCCGACCTTCCGGGTGTGGTGTTTGCTCTCGGTGTGCTGGGGTGCCGCGATATGGAATTCCTCTGGAAGCACATGGTTGCCGCCTGTAAAAAGAACGGCGTGATTCCTGCCGGCGACAGCGCCTGCGGATTCGGAAATACTGCGATGGTGCTGGCGGAAAAGAAGATGATTCCCCGTGTGTTCGCCGCCGTGGTGCGGGTTGCCACCGTGCCGCGTACGCTGGTTGCAGTTGAGCAGGGCGCCGTCGGTCCGTGCAAAGACTGCGCGTACGAAGGTGTTTACATCAAGGCGATCACCGGAACGCCGATTGCCCTTGAGGGTAAATCCGCGGCCTGCGCCCACCTCAGTCCGATCGGCAATATCGCTTCTGCGTTGTGCGACTGTTGGTCGAATGAGTCAGTGCAGAACGTGCAACTGCTCAGCGGAAAGGCTCCTGAAGTTTCCGCCGAACAGCTGGCCTACGACTGCCGCCTGATGAACGTCGCGGCCCGCCGCTCGCCGGAAGATGCTCTGCGTCTGCGCGACTGGCTGGTTGAGTCGGATGCGCCGCTGGATCCGCAGGCGTACGTTCTGCATCCGGAAATTGTTTTGCGCATCTCGAAGCAGATCGTCAAAGGCAAAACGGCGTATGACAAGACCCGTATCGCTGTGCAGGCCGCTCTCGAAGAACTTCGTAAAGGTGCGGATGATAAATCCTATCATCTGGATCCCCGCGAAGAGCGCTGGCTTGATATGATGGAGATGGCGCTGGAAGACGATATTCCGGAAACCGAAGAGGCGATGATCGCCCAACAGGCTCCGCTGGTTGATGCGTCCAAGTGCAGTCTGGCTGAATATGGAATCAAAGCGTAAGGCTGACTTGATTCCGTGCCACCTGATCGCCGGATCGCTGGGGGTTGGTAAAACCACCGCGATCCGGCGTTTTATTGCCGCGACGCCGGATTACACCGCCGTGATCGTCAACGATTTCGGCGAAACCGGTTACGACGCATCGTTTATCGCCGAGGCGGGCGGAGCGGATAAACTGCGCGTTGAAAATGTGCCGGGCGGTTGTCTTTGCTGTACCTCGGCCGCGCAGTTGCTTCCCGCGCTGAAAATGATCTGCGCGAAGCCGGAAGTGAAACGTATCATCGTTGAGCCGAGCGGCGTGGCCTTGCTGGATCCGTTGTTAAAGTTACTGCACGAAGCGGCTCCGGTATGCGGCTTTGAACTTGAGCCGGTCATTGTCTTTTTCGACCCGTCTAAAACCCGTCCGGTAACGCTGGAACTGATTCCGTACTGGCGGCATCTGGCGGACCGTGCCGGGATTGCTGTAATCAACCGCTGTGACCTTGCTTCCCCGCAGGCGGTTGAAGCGCTGTTCCAATGTCTGGAAGCGTGGACTCCGGCAAAATTGCAAGTCATCCGGACTTCGCACGGCGAACTGCCGCCGGAGATTTTTGATATTCGAGGGTCAGCCGCCCGTCCGGCGGCGGGGCATCATCATCATGCGGAACTGCCGCCAGCTGGAACCTTCCGGTCAACCGCTGTTTTCCGGCTGGATGCACTGCTGGAACTGCTGGAGGAGCTGTGTCCGAAAATGGATCGGTTCAAAGGGGTTTTCTCAACGGATCAGGGATGGGTCCGGCTTGAAATCGCTGGCGGGCAGGTCGTCAGCAAACCGGCGGCCGGAGCGCTGAAAAGCTCGGCGGACTGGATCGGGATCGGGTCTGAAATTTCTGACCGGTTGAATAATCTCGCGCAGGGTGCTTGAAGCAAAAACGTCACATAAAATACCCGCAAAACGGACTGTTACGTTTGCCGTCAGCAACATCATCACACTATAACAATTATTGTTCTATCCGCTTTGGCCGAATCTTTGTATGGTCACGGCATCATGGGTATTACCTTTAAGTCCAACGGTCAGCATCGAACGGTTTCTCGTCGTGCCGATGTGTCTCTCGCAGTACTTGCCGCCGAAGCCGGATTCCAGCTCAATATGCAATGCGGCGGGCAGGGCGCGTGTAAGGGGTGCCGTGTTAAGCTTGGTCCGGGTCTTTATCGCAACGGTGATGCGGAAATCACGGTGGCAACCGGGGAAACGCTGGAGCTGAGAGCCTGTAAAACGGTTGTGCTGAGCGATCTGGCCGAAATTGAAATCCCCGAACGTTCTCTGCTGAAAATCGGTTCCTGCTCGTCCGCTGATTTTTACGCTACCCGCAAGAATCTCTTCCAGCCGTCGGAATCCGCCGGTGACGGTCTCGGTATTGCTGTTGATATTGGGACGACGACGGTTGCGGCCATTCTGGTTCAGTTGTCCACTGGCAAAATTCTGGCTCGTGAGTCGGCGTACAACCGGCAGATTGAGCTGGCCGATAATATCGCCTCGCGGATTGCGCTTTGCCGCGAAGATGACAATTTGAAAAAGCTTCAGAATCTGATTATCGGTGGAACGCTTGTTCCAATGTTCGGGAAGCTGTCCGCGCAAAGCTCGCGGCCGTTGGGTCAGGTTACTCAGATTGTTCTTTCCGGGAACACGGTGATGAGTCATCTGGCACTGGGTCTCTCCGCGTTGAGTATCGGAACGATTCCTTTTGAGCCGCTGACTAAAGTTTTCAGTGAACATCGTGCGCCGGAAATCGGTCTGGGGATATGCCCGAATGCGCGTGTGCATACGGTGCCTGCCATTGCCGGTTATGTCGGCGGCGACATTGTGTCGGATTTGTATATTGCCGAGCTTTCCTCCGGAAAACTTGAACTGCTGGTGGATATCGGCACAAACGGCGAAATTGTTCTGAATGATCACGGTAAACTGCTGGCTACAGCGACTGCGGCCGGTCCGGCGTTCGAGGGAGCCGGGCTGATGCATGGGTGCCGTGCCGATACCGGCGTCATTGAAAAGATCCTCTGTTTGCCTGATGACTCGATTAAAGTCGAAACGATCGGCGGGAAGCCGGCTACGGGACTTTGCGGGAGTGCCGCGGTTGATTTTATCGCAACGGCACTAGAAACCGGCCTGCTTAACAGTATGGGACGGTTTGATTTGAACCGGTTGCAGGCCGCCGGACGGCTTGTTCGGATGGATTATCAGGGCACAGAGCTTTACGCTTGTGTGCTCGTTCCCCGGGAAATGTCCGGTTTGAATGAGGCGGTGCTGATTACAGAGTTTGATATCTCCCAGATTTTAAAGGCGAAAGCGGCGGTGTATGCCGGAATGAGAACGCTGATGGAACGCAGTGGTCGGCGGATGGAGGAAATTGAACGGTTGATTTTGGCCGGTGGATTCGCCGCCCATCTGCGGCTCGAACATGCCATTACGATCGGCCTGCTTCCTGAAGTCCCGTTAAAAAAATATGATGTGGTTGGGAACGGTTCGCTGGCCGGGGCGTATGCGGCGCTCGGTGGTCCGAATGTCTGGGATGAGCTTCACCGGATTGCGAAACTGCCGGATAGTTGCCATCTGGCGGAAACCAATGAATTCGAAAACCGGTTTATTGATGCGCTGGCGTTGCCGAATCTTGATTTTGAAGAGTTTCCGGCCACGCTGAGCCGGTTGGAAAATAAATGATGGTTGGAATCAGCAAAAAAGGAGCGGGACATGTGTAACGGAATGACAGAACTGGATATTCCTTTTGAAAAGCAGGAGCTGATGCAGTTTCTGTGCGGGCTTGAATCCATTGATTCCCGCTTGAAAGGAACTCTTACGGAACAGGAACAGAAAGCGGTTGCAGGATCCAGAGAGTTGTTGCAGGAACTGATTGCCGGAATGCTGAGCGGGCATTGTCACCACCACCACGACCATGAACACCCGCACAGTCACAGATGATCAATGGTTGCGGATTGAAATCAGGTTAACCGTGCAGGTGATTCGGCAATATCCGCTTATTTATTGGGCCGCTGACGCCAAAAATAGAAAACTTTCCAGCAATAATATTATATTTATACCTTAATGCGACTATTTGAAAAATAGGTTGGTTTGTATACTCATGCCGCCTAACTGTACTGGAGATAGATGGTGTTACAAATTTAAAAATTTTAACACCGTCTTTTTGTTCATCAGAGGCCGGAGTTGAGTAAACCGTAAACTGAAGAGAGGGATTCAAAATGGCTAAGCAAAAAATTGTTGATGCAGTGAAGAGCGGACGGGTTCTTATTTCTGACGGAGCATGGGGAACCTTTTTGCAGAAGAAGGGGATGAAACCCGGCGAGTGTCCTGAGCTTTGGGCGGTACAGCGTCCGGCGGATGTCAAAGAAATCGCGCAGGCCTATTTTGCCGCCGGTGCTGATATGGTCGAGAGCGATACGTTCGGCGGAACTTCCTACAAGCTTGAACATTACGGTTTGAAAGACCGCGTTGCCGAAATCAATGAAGCGGCCGCCCGTCTTTCCGCCGAAGCCGCCGCCGAAGCGGGCGGAACCAAATGGGTGATCGCCTCCGTCGGTCCGACCGGACAGATGCTGGTGACGGAAGATGTGACGCCTGATGAAATGTATGCCGCGTTCAAAGACCAGGTGGTTGCGCTGGCTAAGGGCGGCGCGGATGCGATCTGCATCGAAACTATGAGCGATATCGAAGAAGCCGCGCTGGCCGTTAAAGCCGTCAAAGAAAACACCAAGTGTGAAGCGATTGTCACATTTACCTTTGCAAAAACTGTCAACGGTGACTACCGCACGATGATGGGTGTTTCGCCCGAGCAGGGCGCCGAAGCGATGATTAAGGCCGGGGCCGACATTATCGGAACGAACTGCGGCAACGGCATTGAGCGGATGATTGATATCGTCAAAGCGATGCGCACTGTCGCTCCGAAAACTCCGATTCTGGTTCATGCCAACGCCGGGCTTCCGAAAAACGTCAACGGCGTTGATACCTTCCCGGAAACTCCGGAAGACATGGCCCGTCAGGTCGGCGGACTGGTGAAAGCCGGTGCCAATATCATCGGCGGTTGCTGTGGCACCACACCGGCGCATATTCAGGCGATGAAAAAAGCGGTTGCGTAATTTAATTCAAACAGGAGAAGCACTATGTCTATTAAAACCAAATGTCTTGGTTCCGCAATCGGCTCGATGCCGTTTTCCGATGTCGAACATGCCATTGATGTTTCTTTGAGCAAGCTGGACTGTCCGATCTGGCCTCAGCTTTCCTTTTTCGGTCTCAAAGAACAGATGGAAATCCAGTACTCGGAAGGAATTCCCTGCGCTGTGATTGATGAAGTCAAGGGGCGCATGTACTTCAAGACCTCCGGCGACTACTCCGACCAGTTCGCGGCCTTCTACGATGCGTACATGACCGCGATGGATGCCGACAGCGGCAATGGCGACTGCTCCGCGATGGCCATTTCCGAAGAGTTTTCGCACGGCATCTACGCCCTCGAAAGACGGCTGAAGAAAACCGGCGCAAAACTGCCCTGGCTCAAAGTCCAGACCACCGGCCCGATCAGTTTCGCACTGACCATCGTGGACGAAAACAAGCGCGCTCTCTGGTATAACGACGAGTTCCGCGATGTGATTGTTAAATCCATGGCGATGAAATGCCGCTGGCAGATCCAGAAATTCAAACCATATGCCGAAAACATCATCTGCTTCATTGACGAGCCGATTCTTTCCGCATTCGGCAGTTCCACCTACGTTTCAGTCAACCGCGAAGAAGTGGTTGCCGCGCTGAACGAGTGCGTCGAAGCGGTTCATATGGACGGCGGGCTGGCCGGAACGCATTGTTGCGGCAACACCGAATGGAGCATCCTGATGGATGCGGGCGTGGATATCGTTAACTTCGATGCGTTTGAGTTCGGCGAAACCATCGCCATGTACGCCGACGATGTGAAGAAGCATCTCGCACGCGGCGGACTGCTGGCGTGGGGTGTCGTTCCGACATCGGTCGCGATCCGTGAGCAGACCTGCGAAAGCCTGGTGGCTCAGCTGGAGAAGGTAATGGATCATCTGGCGGCCAAGGGAATCAGCAAGCAGACGATTGTCGAGCAGGCTTTGATTATGCCGTCCTGCGGCACCGGTTCGATGGATCATGCGGATGCTGAGAAAGTGTTCGAAATGGTCAAGCAGGTTTCCTCTGCGATGAAGGCCAAGTACGGATTCAATAAGTAAGCAAAAATGAAACTGGCTATCACAGGAAAAGGCGGGGTGGGTAAATCCACTCTCGCCGCTACGCTGACACTGCTTCTCGCCCGTGAAGGCTCACGGGTGGTGGCGGTGGATGCGGATCCTGATGCCAATCTGGCGGATGCGCTGGGCATTTCTGCGCAGGAACAGAAAACGATTATTCCGATTGCTGAGCAGACCCGGCTGATCGAAGAGCGCACAGGGGCTCAGGTGAAGCGCTACGGCCAGATGTTCCGGCTCAACCCGACGGTTGATGACATTGCCGGAAGCTATGCATTCAATAAAGACGGCTATTCCCTGCTGGTTCTCGGCGCGGTTGATCAGGGCGGCGGCGGTTGCGGATGCCCGGAAGGGGTTCTGATCCGGGCGCTGGTTTCCGATCTGGTTCTGCATAAAAAAGAGGCGCTCATCATGGACATGGAAGCCGGGGTGGAGCACCTCGGCCGGGCCACCGCCCGCGGGGTGGACTGCATGGTGATTGTGGTGGAGCCCGGACAGCGCGCGGTGGAGTGCGCTAAACGGATTATCCGCATGGCGCATGAAATCGGCCTGCAAAAACTCTGCATGGTCGCGAATAAGGTGGCTTCACCGGCGGATGAACGGTTTATCTGCGAAGCCCTGCCGGAACTGCCGTTGCTGGGTGTGATTCCGGCCAACGAGGCTTTTGCGGAAGCGGATCGTCGCGGCGTCACTCCGTTTGATCTGCTTTCCGATGACGTTAAGAAATCTTTTTATTCCATTCTGGAAAAACTCAAGGCGGAGGTGTCTGCGTGAAGGATGTACAGCACGAAAAATTTCATCAGCTGATGGCGGAAGTGGAATCTCTTGAGGAGCAAATTTCAGCGCGGGCGAAGTCCGGCGCGGATAAGGCTGAACTGACGGCCCTGCGCGAAAAACTGGCCGATGCCCGGAACCGGCTGGCCAAGGTCAGTGACGGATGCGGAACCGGACATAATCCCGGTTTGTAATCGGATAAAACGGAACAGAATTCCATGAGTTACCTGATAGCAGTCAGCGGAAAAGGCGGAGTGGGAAAGACAACTCTTTCCGCGCTTCTCGTCCGCCGTCTGATTGCCCGTGGAAAGGGACCGGTGCTGGCGGTGGATGCCGATCCGAACAGCTGTCTGGACAGCAACCTCGGGGTGAAGGCGGAGCGCACGATCGGGCGGGTTCGCGAAGACGCCCGCAAGGAAGCCGCCAAAGGTCTGGGCGCCGGAATCTCCAAACAGGAAATGCTGGAGATGAAAATCGCGGAAAGTCTGGTGGAAGCCAAAGATTTTGACCTGATTGCGATGGGCCGCTCGGAAGGTCCCGGCTGTTACTGCTACGCGAACAATGTGCTGAAGCAGGCGATCAAAACGATTTCTGACGAGTATCCGTTTGTTGTGCTGGATAACGAAGCCGGCATGGAAAATCTGTCGCGCCGGATTGTTCAGCACGTCAATCTGCTGATTATGGTGGCCGACCCGTCCAGACGCGGTCTGGATACGTTAAAGCGGCTCCATGAAGTCACGTCGGAGATGGAAATCAAATACGACAAGCTGGCGCTGGTCATCAACCGGATGCGCCGCGACGAACTTCCCGATTACGCTGTCGCGCTGAAGGCGCAGGTGGCGGCGGATATTCTTGTCGGCATCCCGGATGATCTTCAGCTGGCGGAGTTCGGTGAGGATGGAAAAAATCTGGCCGGACTTTCTGCGGAGAATGTTGTGATTCAACGGATGGATGGACTTTTGAAAGAGGCGGGACTTTAAGTTTAATTAACCAGGAGAAGTTGGAATGACGAAAGAAGCTCTAAATCCACAGGACCGGGTGACCGATAAGGCATCACACGAAGTTCTGGCGAAGGCGCTGACCGACTGCGTGGACACCTGTTTCACGCGTTTTGAACAGCAAGGCAAGCAGTGTAAATTCGGAACCGAAGGCATCTGCTGTAAAATCTGTCACATGGGCCCGTGCAAAATCACGCCCCGCTCGCCGCTCGGCATTTGCGGCGCGGATGCGGACACGATTGTCGCCCGTAACTTCCTGCGCGAAGTGGTTGGCGGCGCGGCGGCTCACTCTGACCACGCGCGTCATCTGGTTTTCCATCTGAAGCACATCGGGGAAGGCCATGGCGGTGACTATAAGATTACCGACCCCAAAGCGCTCAAACGCTTTGCCAAGCAGTATGAAATTCCGGTCGAAGACCGCGCGGATCAGGAGATCGCTCTGGATCTGGCTAACGTGTTCCTCGGCGAATTCACCTCGCAGGAAGAAACCCTGAAGTCGCTGAAAATGGCACCGATTAAACAGCAGGTGGTCTGGGAAAAAACGAAGACTGCGCCTAGAGGCATTGACCGGATGTGCGTGGAATCCATGCACCGCACGCACATGGGTGTGGACCATGACTATAAAAATCTTCTGAATCAGGCCTTCCGTACGGCTTTGGCCGACGGCTGGGGCGGGTCGCAGATCGGAACGATGGTCTCTGATATCCTGTTCGGCACTCCGACTCCGGTGCGCAGTCAAGCCAACCTCGGTGTGCTTAGCGAGAAAAAGGTGAACGTGATTGTTCACGGTCACGAGCCGGCGCTTTCTGAAATGCTGGCCGCCGCCGCGAACGATCCGGAAATCACCGCCTATGCGAAAGCCGCAGGCGCTGAGGGCGTTCAGCTGGCCGGTCTTTGCTGTACCGCCAATGAAATTCTGATGCGTCGCGGCGTGCCGGTCGCAGGGAACTTCCATCAGCAGGAACTGGCAATCATCACTGGTGCGGTTGAAATGATGGTGGTGGACGTGCAGTGCGTAATGCCGAGTCTTCCGACCGTCGCCAGCCACTATCACACGGAAATCGTCAGCACCACGGACATCGCAAAGACAATCGGCGCCAAGCACATGCCGTTCAAAGCGGAAACTGCCTATGAATCCGCCAAGACGATTCTGAAGCGCGCGGTGGATCTGTACCGCAAGCGCGATCCGAAGAAGGTGATGATTCCGAAAGACAAGTCATCGCTGGTTGCCGGCTTCAGTGTCGAGGCGATCAAATACATGCTGGGCGGAACCTACCGTCCGTCCTTCCGTCCGTTGAACGATGCGATCATCTCTGGCCGTATCCGTGGCGTTTGCGGTATCGTCGGTTGCAACAATCCGAAAGTGGAAGCGGATTCCTACATCAACACGCTGAGCGCTGAGCTGATCAAGCGCAACGTGCTCCTGCTGGAAACCGGTTGCGCCGCTCAGTCCTCCGCCAAGATGGGCCGCATGACCCCGGAAACCGCCCTGCAAATGGCTGGCGACAGCCTGCGCGAAGTGTGCGAAACCGTCGGGATTCCGCCGATCCTTCACATGGGAAGCTGTGTGGATAACGGACGGATTCTCGAAGCCGCCACCGAAATCTGTAAAGAAGGCGGATTGGGCGATGACCTCAGCAAACTGCCGGCCGTCGGCGTGGCGCCTGAGTGGATGAGTGAGAAGGCCATCACGATCGGCTGTTACTTCGTCGCTTCGGGTTGTGATGTGATTCTCGGCATTCCGTTCCATACCTCCGGCTCGCAGAATGTGACCAACTATCTGCAGAAACAAGTCGGCGACATGTTCGGAGCCACCTTCCACGAAATCGCTGATCCGATTGCCGCCGCCGACAAGGTGTGCGAAATCATCGAACAGGCCCGTGAGAATCTGGGTATTAACAAAAAAGCAGAACGTAAACTGATGGATATGAAAGACCGGAGGCAGATGAATGTCTAAGTTAATTTGTAGCAGTGCAATTGACGGGGCGATCGAGTGGGTTGCCAAAGCGGAAGCCAAACTCGATGAGGCTATTAAACTGAAGGGTGCGGATTGCGAAGTTCGTCTGCCGGATACCGCGTATTACCTGCCGGTGATCTATTCGTTCACGGGTGAAAAGGTGGCGACACTGGCGGACGCACAGCGCGTTCTGAAGCGGGCCAAGGAACTTCTGCCGGATCGTCCGTCTGAAGCGGTTTGGCTTCCGTACCTTGGAAGCACCCTTGACGCCGGGGTGGCGACACTGTTCGCCTGCGAAATCATCGAAGCCTGCAAATACCTGATCGGCCCGAATCCGGTTGATGGGATTTACGTAGGAGCGGCCAACGACGTAATCATGCGCGAACGCGGTGTCGAATTCGTGGACGGCAGTGCGCCGGGCTTTGCGGCTATTACCGGCCGTGCGCCGACCAACGCCATTGCGGTGAAGATCGCCAAAGAGCTCCAGCAGAAAAACATCTATGTCTTCATGGGCGGCGGCGTGGACGGCAAGACCTTTGCCGATCAGCTGGCCGAAGAAGGCATTCAGCTCGGCTGGGAAACCCGACTGGTTCCGTTCGGCAAAGATGTGTCGTCGCTGATTTACGCTCTGGGTTTTGCCAATCGCGCGGCGCTCGCCTTCGGCGGTGTTAAGCCCGGCGATTTCGAAGCCAATCTGCGCTACAACAAGGATCGCATTTTCGCCTTCGTGCTCGCCTTCGGCGAAGTCACGACGGACAAATACGCCGCCGCCGCCGGAGCCATCAACTACGGCTTCCCGGTTATTGCCGACACCGACATTCCGCAGATTCTGCCGACCGGTGTCTGTACCTACGAACACGTGGTTTCCAACGTCGGTTACGACGAAATGGTGGAACGCGCGCTCGAAGTTCGTGGATGCAAAATCAAGATCACCGAAGTTCCGATTCCGGTTCCGTACGGCCCGGCGTTCGAAGGGGAGCGTATCCGTAAAGAGGACACGCATGTCGAATTCGGCGGTAACAAGACCGTCGGCTTTGAATTCGTTACCTCGGTCGAGATGGACGAAATCAACGACGGCGAAATCGTGATCATCGGCCCGGATATCGACACCGTGAAACCCGGCACGGCTCTGCCGCTGGGGATCTGGGTGGAAGTCGCCGGACGCAAAATGCAGTCCGACTTCGAGCCGATTCTCGAACGTCAGATTCACCATCTGGTGAACGGTGCCGAAGGAATCTGGCACATGGGTCAGCGCGATATCATCTGGACCCGTGTTTCCAAAGAAGGCTTCAAGAAAGGTCTTCGCCTGAAACATTACGGCGAGATTCTTCACGCCAAACTGCTTTCCGAATATCCGGCGATCGTGGACAAGGTCAAGGTGACTTTGATCACGGATGCCGCCGAAGCGGAAAAACGCGTGGCTCAGGCCCGCAAGGTTTACGACGAGCGTAACCGCCGTCTGGAATCCATGACCGACGACTCCGTAGAGATTTTCTACTCCTGTCTGCTCTGTCAGTCGTTCGCGCCCGACCATGTTTGTATTATCACGCCCGAGCGTCTCGGCCTGTGCGGTGCGTACAACTGGCTCGACGGGAAAGCCGCCTTCGAAATTGACGAAACCGGCCCGAACCAGCCCGTTAAGAAGGGGAACTGCATTGATCCGGTCAAGGGCGTATGGGAAGGCATCAACGAATACGTTTACAAGACCAGTCACAAAGCGATCGATTCGTTCTGTGCGTACTCCATCATGGACCGTCCGATGACCAGTTGCGGTTGCTTCGAAGCGATCTGCGGTTACGTCCCGGAACTGAACGGCGTTATGGTGGTGAACCGCGAATTCCCCGGCGAAACTCCGGTCGGTATGACCTTCTCAACGCTGGCGGGTAACGTCGGCGGCGGTCAGCAGACTCCCGGATTCATGGGTTGCGGTAAGGTGTTTCTGAGTTCCCGTAAATTCCTCGGTGCCGAAGGCGGTCACGCCCGTCTGGTCTGGATGCCGAAGGAATTGAAGGAGCTTCTGGCCAACGACCTGAAACTGCGTTTCGGCGAGCAGGGTCTGCCCGAAAACTTCCTTGATTCAATCGCGGATGAAACCGTCGCTTCCGATCCGGAAGGGATTAAGAAGCATATGGAGAAAGTCGGCCATCCGGCGTTGAAGATGCAGGATATGGCGGTCTTCGCGCAGTCGGAAGAAGCCGCTCCGGCAGTTCAAGCCGCGGCGAAACCGTCCGCTCCGGCCGAGAAGGCTCCTGAAAAAGCGAAGGCCGCCGCGATCGACGCGCAGTCGCTGGAAGCATTCAAGGCTCAGATTCTGGCGGAGGTTAAGACAACGCTGGCTGAATCCATTGTCAAAGACATCATCGGAACGCTGAGTTCGAAATATCTCGGCGGCTCCATTCAGCTGGGCGAAACCAAATCAGCGGCTCCTGCGGCTTCCGGCATTGAAGTCGGCCCGTCCGCCGCTGAACGGCTGAGTAAGGTCACGGCGTTCGAAATCAAAAAAGAGAAGTCCGACACACCGGTGTGGGAAGTTAAACTCGGCGCGACGAAGGCCGAGGGCGGAACCCGCGGTAAAAGCCTGAAAATCGGCGGATCGTCGGTGATGCCTTTCCACCATTGGGAAGGCTCGATGCCGAACCGTCCGCTGGTCGCGATGGAAGTGTTTGACTCCATCAGCGCGAAGTTCCCCCCGGTGCTTCGCTCCATCTACGGCGATCTGCTGAACAAGCCGGCTGAAATGGCCAAGGTCCTTGTAAGCCAGTACGGCGCCGACCTGATCAGCGTCCGCCTCGAAGGCACTCATCCCGAGAAGGGCAATAAGAGCGTCGCGGAAGCTGTTGATCTGGTGAAGCAGATTCTGAGCGCAGTGGATGTTCCGCTGATCATCACCGGCCAGAGCCACTTCGAGAAAAACAACGAAGTGCTCAAGGCGGTTGCCCAGGCTTGTGCAGGCGAAAACCTCCTGCTGAACTGGGTTGAACAGGATAACTACCGCACGATCGCTGGCGCGGCGATGGCCTACGGCCATTCGCTGGTGGCGCAGAGTCCGATTGATGTCAACATCGGCAAACAGCTCAACATCCTGCTGACCAATATGGACATCAAGAAGGAGCAGATCATCATGGATCCGATGACCAGCGCGATCGGGTACGGTGTGGAATACACCTACTCGGTGATGGAACGTATCCGTCAGACCGCTTTGGGCGGCGACGCGATGTTGTGCGCGCCGATCATTGCTTCGCCCGGTCAGGAATGCATTAAGATCAAGGAATTCAAGGCCTCTGAGTCTGAATTCCCGAACTGGGGTGCTTTGGAAAAACGCGCCGCCGCATGGGAACTGGGCACGGCGACCAGCCTGCTGTACGCAGGCGCGGATCTGCTGGTTATGTACCATCCGGAAGCGGCGATGGCGACGAAGCGCACCATTGCGAAACTCATGGCCAACTAATTCAAACGATCGGAGAAAATAAGTCATGGCAAAATTAACCGGCCTTCAAATTCAGAAACTTCTGCCCAAGACCAACTGCAAAGAGTGCGGCTCGAACACCTGCCTTGCTTTTGCAATGAAGCTTGCGGCGCAGAAAGCGGAACTCTCGGAATGCCCGTACGCCTCGGATGAGGCGAAACAGATTCTGGGCGCCGCCAGTGAGCCGCCTGTCCGCAAGGTTCAGGTGGGAACCGGCAAGTCCTTCATGCTGGGCGACGAGACCGTTCTTTACCGCCACGAAAAGACGTTTGTGAACCAGACGGCTTTCGCCATCAACGTCAATGACGGTGATGACGCGTCGGCGGTTGCGAAAACGCTTCAGGCGGTCAAAGCCTACCAGCTTGACCGCGTCGGCGAACAGCTGACGATTGACGCGGTCTGCGTCACCTGTACGTCGGGCGATGCCGCGAAGTTCGCGGCGCTGTCCAAACAGGCGCTGGAAACGACCGGCCTGCCGCTGATCATTAACAGCACGGATGTCAAACTGCTGACCGCCGCCGCCGCTGTGGCCAAGGGGTCGCGCAGTATTCTGGCTTCGGCGACGCCGGAGACGGCGGATGCGCTGGTGAAGGTTGCACAGGAAAACGAACTGGTTCTGGCGGTTACCGCTCCGGATCTGAATGCGCTGACCGCGCTGACGACGCGCCTGAAAGAGGCGGGTTTCAATGATCTGGTTCTCGAGTTTCAGACGCACTCGCTGTCCGAGCAGTTCCAGACCAACGCGATTGCACGGCGCGCCGCGCTGAAAGACAGTTACAAACCGCTCGGCTATCCGTGTCTGCGCAAAGTGGCGGCCTCCGGACTGCTGGAGGAGCTTGTAGGTGTCGTTACCGAAATCTGCAAATATGGCGGCGTCTGCGTACTGCCTTCGTTTGATCCGGCACAGCTGGTCACGCTGATGAGCCTGCGCCAGAATATTTACACCGATCCGCAGAAACCGATTCAGGTTGAGCCGAAGCTGTATGAAATCGGCGAGCCGACCAAGGATTCTCCGGTGTTTGTCACCACCAACTTCTCGCTGACCTATTTCATCGTTTCCGGTGAAATCGAAAACAGCGGTTTGAATGCCTGGCTGGTGATTCCGGAATGCGAGGGGATGAGCGTACTGACCGCCTGGGCGGCCGGTAAGTTCTCCGGCGCGGCCATCGGAAAATTCTGCAAAGAGATCAAGCTGAACGATGCTGTGACTACGCGGGAAATTGTGATTCCCGGTTATGTGGCGCAGATCAGCGGCGAACTCGAAGAAAACATGCCCGGATGGAAAGTGGTTGTCGGCCCTCAGGAAGCCAGTGATATGGAAAGCTGGGTCAAGGCCGCTTATCCGCAGTATGTAAAATAAGACAGGCGGTTTTTATGCCGGTTGTAACCTTTCAGCCGTCCGGGCGGGCAATCAATGCTCAGCCCGGCGACCTGCTGATTGATTGCGCCCGCAAGGCAGACGTGTCAATTGACGCGCCGTGCGGCGGGAAGGGCACTTGCGGAAAGTGCATGGTTCGTGTCACCTCAGGAACTGTGGATTCCCGAAGTCTGGGCGCTCTTTCGCAGGAGCTGGTGGCCGACGGCTACGTGCTGGCCTGCAAGGCCGTTCTGCTTAACGAAAATGTAACCGTTCAGGTTCCGGAAAAGACCGGCTGGGACGGCGGCAAGTTTGTTGAGTCGCTGGAAGAGGAATGTCTGATCCGCCGCGAGCTTCTTCCGGATAAGTGGGAGTTTGATCCGCTGGCGGTTAAGTGGATGGTGGAGGTCCCACCGGCCGGACTGGAAGACGGCCTGTCCGATTTCGACCGGTTTGTCCGCGCCCTTCAGCACGATTGGGGGCAGTGCGATGTGGTCTGTTCCATCAATGTTTTGCGAGGACTCGCCGATGCGCTGAGGACAGACAACGGGCGCGTCACGGTTTCGCTGGTGCGTGAAGATAACCGTCTGCATGTTCTTCGTATTGAGCCGTCCGACAGCACGGTCCGCAATTACGGTATTGCCGTTGATATCGGAACCACCACGGTCGCGGTTCAGCTGGTTTCGCTGGAGATGGGGAAAATTGTCGCGACCCATTCCGACTACAACGGCCAGATCACCTGCGGACTGGATGTGATCAGCCGTATCAATTACGCCCGGATTCCGGAGCGGCGCGAGGAGCTTCGCACCCGGGTTCTGAATACGATTAACGGACTGATTTGGAAAGCGGCTGTCGCGCATGGCGTGTCTCCGGCGGAAATCTGCAACGCGGTCATTTCCGGCAATACGACGATGCTCCACCTTCTGCTCGGCCTGAATCCGGAATATATCCGGCTGGAGCCTTATACGCCGACGATTATGAAGTCGCTGTATCTGACTGCGGCGGAAGTCGGCGTGGAGATCAATCCGGATTCGTGGATATCTCTTTCTCCGTGCGTCGGCAGTTATGTCGGCGGAGATATCACTGCCGGACTGCTCTGCACCGATCTGGCGACGAACAGTCCGGATGTGAATCTTTTCATTGATATCGGAACGAACGGCGAGATTGTTATCGGGAACTGCGATTTTCTGATGGCCTGCGCCTGCTCGGCCGGCCCGGCGTTTGAAGGCGGCGGAATTGATTGCGGGATGCGCGCCGCGCTCGGCGCGATTGAGCGGGTTGAAGTCGATGCCGCCACCGGAGTCTGTAAATACTGGACAGTCGGCGGAACCAAGCCGCTTGGCATTTGCGGTTCCGGTATGATTGCTCTGCTGGCCGATCTTTTCATCACCGGCTGGATTGATTCGGCCGGGAAGCTGAACCGGGTGAACCCGTCGCCAGCCATTGAAATCGCCGGACGCAATGCGTTTTATGTTCTCGTTCCGGCGGAGGAGAGCGGCACCGGCAAAGCTCTGCGGATTAATGAAAGCGACATCGAAAACATTATCCGGACGAAAGCCGCCATTTATTCCGCCTGCGCTCTGATGCTGAAGCAGGTGGATCTGACGTTTAATGATCTGTCGTGCATCTACATCGCAGGCGGATTCGGACGGTTCCTGGATCTGGATAAGGCCACTGTACTGGGACTGATCCCTGATCTGCCGCGTGAAAAATTTAAATACATCGGAAACTCCTCGCTGATGGGTTCATACATGGCGCTGGTGTCGCGGGACTATCATCAGCGGCAGATTGAGCTGGCCGGACGCATCACGTATCTGGAGCTGAGCACAGACCCGGCCTACATGGATCAGTACACGGCGGCGCTGTTCCTGCCGCATACCGACGCGGCGCTGTTCCCGACCGTCCGGGCGGCGAGAAAGTAAGTATGTCCAAACAGGAAGCACAGATTGAAGCGGCCCGGCAGGCGGTTGAACGGCTTAAAGGAGTGGATCTGCCCGCCCGTTGCGCCATGCTGAAACTTCCTGCGCCGGACGGCGGAACGTTGCGGCTCAGAGCGTTCGGCACGGATTTTGAACTGGATGCGGCGACTTTTGAACTTCGTGATATGAAAACGGGCGCTTTGGCCAAAGAGGCGGACCGGATTCTGATTCTGCATCTGCTTCTTTGTGAACTTCCTTTGACGCCGTCCGATGAGCTGGTCACGTTCCGTGATTTTCCCGGCGGAGCTTTCTATCTGGAGCCGTTTCTTTCCCGCACGGTTCGTCCGCTGGTGAAGCGGTACGGCAACCGGCTGGACGATTTGAAGGCGGCTGTAAAGCGGTTTGACTTCCAGCCGTTGGAAATCGGCGACTTCAGTGCGCGGATACACGGCCTCGGCTGTCTCTATGTCACGCTGGTGTACCGGCTGGGCGATGACGAGTTTCCCGCGACGGCGGATATTTTTTTCAATGCGCCGGTCAAGCGCGCGTTCTGCGCTGAAGATGCGTCGGTGCTGGCCGGGCGGATTTGCTTCGGTCTTTTTTAAGGTGTGAAATGGAGCTCATTGTTATCAGCGGATTTCTGGGTAGTGGCAAAACAACTCTTCTGCTGTCGCTGGCGAAGGCCTTTGTTGCTCAGGGCAGGAAAGTCGCCATTATTGAAAACGAGGTCGGCAAGACCGGCGTGGACGGAGAATTCCTGAAGGCGGAAGGGTTGTCCGTCCGCGAAATTTATTCGGGGTGCATCTGTTGCAGTCTCCGGATTGATCTGATTCAGACGCTGTTGTCGCTGGAGCGCGAAGTGAAGCCGGACGTGGTTTTTCTGGAGCCGTCCGGTGTCGCCGGACCGAAACAGATTCAAGACTGTCTGCGCGGCTACGGCGGAGAGATTGAAAAACAGACGATGATTTCGGTGGCGGATGCAAAACGCCTGCCGGCCATCCGCGACTTTTCCATGCCGCTGATTCATGATGGAATTGAGATCGCGGATCTGGTGGTGATTAATAAAACGGATATGGTCACATCGGATGAGCTGGCGGATCTCCGGCAACGGATTTCGGCGGTGAATCCCGCCGTTGATGTGCTTTGCATTTCCGCGACGCAGGGGAACGGCATCGAAGATCTGATTAGAAAAATCGTGGCGCGCGATGCCGCAGAAGTCCGCGCGGCGGAGGATCTGTCGGCGGAGAATGAACTTCCTAAGCCTGCCGTGTTTTCCGCTTCCGTAACCGTGGATGCGCCGGGCCCGGATGCCGTTGCGCAGATAGAAAATTTTCTGTTTGATCTCGGGTTGCAGTTTCCTCCTCACGATGGCGCCCTGATCGGGCACTTGAAGGCGATTGTGAAAACGGAGCCGACCGGCTACGCGGTTTTCAGTGTGACCGGGCACAATCAGTTGCCGGTCAGAAATGGAAAACTGCCGTCTGTTCCCGCGAAGCGAATGTCGCTGACGGTCAATGCGATTGTGTACGGAACAGCCGAAGGGCCGTTCTGGCGGCTGTGCCGTAAAAATTTCCGGACATTGGAAGCCTTGCTGAGAGGAAATTAATTATGCCCCGTTGTCCCGGACAGGATATGCGCTACTGGACGCCGGCTGACATTTTTTATGTCAACTGTCCGTACTGTGATTACCCGATCGAGTTCTGGAAAGACGAGCCGTTCCGGCTCTGCCGCTCCTGCCGGAAGGAGGTGCGTAATCCGCGCATTGATCTCGGCTGTGCCAAGTGGTGCAAGTTCGGCGATCAGTGTCTGGGCCGCTCGGCCAACGAACAGCTGGCCGCCGCGCCGGTGATCGAAAAGCTAAAGGCTCAGGTTGAGCAGAAGCCGACCGCGATTTATGAGCTGGCCATGGAAGTCGAGCGCATCGCCAATTTACTGCTCACCGCTGAAGGGGGCGACCCTTGCCGAATTAAAACGGCCGCTTTGCTGGTCAGTGCCGTGCGAAACGAACCGGATCCGGCAGGTACTGCCCGGAAGATGCTTCAGGAGACCGTCCTGGATGAGGCGGAAACGGATGCGGTCTGCCGTTTGATTGAGCAGGTTTTGTCGGACGGGGAAACGGATTCGATAGATGCTTCCGTGGTTCGTGACGCATTGATTCTCGCTCAGAAGGATTTGGACCGGGATGAGGATTTCCGCCGGATTTCCACCGAAGGCGCTCAAATGATTTTCAATCTGCGCCGGAAGAAAAAAGACGCTGATTGCTCTAAGGCGTAAGAGCCGTAGAGTCTGGTAAGCATAAATATTCCATTTTATTTCCTGTAAAATGCTTGTTTTGCTGATTATTCGGCAAGATCGTCATATTTAATCGAAATGCTTTCTATTCTGTGGGGGTATTTCGCTTATAGTCACTGCCACGATGATCCGGACGGTTAGTCCGGCGGGATTTTGTAACTGAAATACAACAAGGAGTACCAAGATGACAGGCAAAGATTTATTGATGAAAGCGCTGAAAGGCGAAAAAACTTCACGTCCGGCGTGGCTTCCGTTTGTCGGTTGTCATGGCGGTTTTCTGATCGGAAAAACCGCCACCGATTACCTCCAGTCTGCGGAACTGCTGGTCGCCGGTTTAAAGAAGGCGAAGGAACTGTATAAGCCGGACGGATTGCCGGTGATGTTTGATTTGCAGGTTGAAGCCGAAATTCTCGGTTGCCGTCTGCACTGGGCTGACGAAGTTCCTCCGGCCGTTGTCAGCCATCCGCTGGCGGAAGGTAAAAAGATTGCAGACCTGCCGGTTCTGGACGAAACCAAAGGACGTTTTCCGATTGTTGTTCAGGCGCTGGAGACTCTGAAAAAAGACATCGGTTCAGACACCGCGCTCTATGGTTTGATCTGCGGCCCGTTCACACTCGCTCTTCATCTTCTCGGCAACGAGATATTTCTCGATATGTACGACGATGAGGACAAAGTGCAGAAAGTGATTAACTACTGTGCCGATGTCTGCATCCGGTCTGCGGATGTTTATCTGAAACACGGCGCGGATGTCATCGCGGTGGTGGATCCGATGACCAGCCAGATTTCCCCTGAACATTTCGTGCAGTTTGTCACTCCGGCGATGAATAAAGTGTACGACCATATCCGTTCGCGCGGCGGGTTCTCCTCGATTTTCGTGTGCGGAGATGTCACCCGCAATCTGGAAGTCATGGTCAAAACCACGGCGGACTGCATTTCCGTGGATGAACAGATTGATATGGCGAAACTGCGCGAGCTGTGCGCGGCGGAAAAGAAATCGTTCGGCGGCAACATCAAGCTGACGGCGGTTCTTCTGCTCGGCGATGAAAATGACGCGAAGATGGAAGTCCTCGACATCATGAAGAAGAGCGGAAGCAAAGGATTCATCCTGTCGCCCGGTTGCGACCTGCCGTATGGGGTTCCCGCCAAAAATATTCAGGCGGTCGCCGAAATGGTGCACGATGAATACGCCCGTGAGGCGGCGAAGTCGCTGACCGCCAAAGCCGCAGACGGCTTTGAAGACATTCTCCTGCCGAACTACAGCATGGCCAATACGGTGCTGATTGATGTGATCACGCTTGACTCGACCTCCTGCGCGCCGTGTCAGTACATGATGGAGGCGGTGCAAAAGGCCGCCGCCGCGGCGAAGCCGATCTGCTACATCAATGAGCACAAGATCAAGGTGCGGCAGGGAATCGGCATGATGGTGAAGCTCGGCGTGAAAAATCTGCCGACGATCTGTATCAACGGCGAGGTTAAGTTCGCATCCATCATTCCGGACCAGAAAACGCTGGTTGCCGCCATCGAAGAAGCGGCGGGAAAATAAATCATGCGGCCTGTCTGCCTGGTTACGGGATTCCTTGGAACGGGAAAGACGACGTTTCTGAAAAACATCGTTGCGAACAACCGTGACCGGAAGATCGTCTATCTGATCAATGAATTTTCCGCTCACGACGTGGATGGCGCCGTCGTGTCAGCGGAAAATCCGAATGTGGTTTCAATCCCCGGCGGGAGCATTTTCTGCAAATGCCTTGTGACCGAGTTTATTTCGCAGATGAAAAAAGCCGCGGAAAGCTGGCCGGATGCGGAAGGCGTGGTCATTGAGGCCAGCGGCATGGCCAATCCGAAGGTCATGGAACAGATGCTGGCGGAAACCGGCTTGGATCGGCTTTACCGTCTGGCAACGGTGGTCAGCGTGATTGATCCGAACAGTTTTCTGAAATTGCGCCACACACTGCCCAATATCACGGCGCAGATTGAGGCGGCGGATGTGGTGCTGATCAATAAGACCGACCGCAATTCACCCGAAAAAACGGAAGAGGCTGAGGCGCTGGTGAGGGCGATCAACCCGTCAGCGGAAAGAATCCGGACAGTCCGGTGCGCGACGGATGTTGATCTGTTCGCGGAACGTTCTCCGCGGGGACTGCAGGGCGAGTACGCCAAATGCCGCGATCCGAATTACGCAACATTCGTCACAGACCGCGAACTCAACGGAACAACACTGGCCGCATTTGTTTTGGCTCACGCGGACGACATTTACCGCGTGAAAGGCACTTTGGCGGGTGAGTTTTTTGATTATTCCACCGCCGGAGTGGTTCGCACGCCAAAAACCGGGTCAAAGCCGCGGCTGGCCTGGATTGTCAGAGGCGAGGCCGAAGCGAGAATTTCTTCCGCGCTGAAAGCTCTTTAATTGATCAGGCGGGAGATGCCTGAGCCTTTTTCGATCCGTCCAATGACGATGGCTTTCTGTCCGGCTTTCTTGAGCGTGGCGAGAGCCTTTTCAGCGTCTGCGGCCCGGACGATGACGACCATGCCGATGCCCATGTTGAAAACACGGTACATTTCCTCGTGGTCAACTCCGCCTTCTTTTTCGATAAATTCGTAAATGGCCGGTGTTTTCCAGGTCGAGCGGTCGAAGACGGCATCAACGGTTTTCGGCAGAACGCGCGGAACGTTGTCCACCAGTCCGCCGCCGGTGATGTGCGCCATGCCGTGAATCTGCACTTTGTCCATCAGCGCGGTAACCGGCTTGAGATAGCTCTGGTGAACGGCAAGCAGTATTTTTTCGAAGGTCAGTTTGGTGCCGGGGACGATATCTCTCAGTTTTTTTCCGGCTTTCTCGAAGATGACTTTCCGGGCCAGCGAGTAGCCGTTGGTTTGCAGTCCGCTGGAGGGAAGTCCAAGGATAATGTCGCCTTTGCGGATGGTTTTTCCGGTGATGACTTTTTTCTTTTCGACCTGTCCGACGATGGTGCCGACAAGGTCGTACTCGCCCGGCGGATAGAGGCCGGGCATTTCGGCGGTTTCTCCGCCGAGCAGGGCACAGCCGTTTTCGCGGCAGGCCTTGCAGAAGCCGGAAATCACGTCTTCGAAGATTTTTCCGGAGAGGGCGGCGGTGCCGAGGTAGTCGAGGAAGAAGAGCGGCACGGCGCCTTGCACGAGGATGTCGTTGACGCAGTGGTTCACCAGATCCTGCCCGACCGTGGTGTGCTTACCGGCCATATGGGCGACTTTAAGTTTGGTTCCGACACCGTCAGCGCTGGCGACCAGAAGATATTCTTTGCCGGGCGACTGGAAGAGGCCGCCGAACGAGCCGATTTCGCTGACGACCCCTTTGGTATTGGTCGTTTTAACGTTCTTTTTGATCCGCTGAAGGGAGTTCATCATGACGTCGATATCGACGCCGGCTTGAGCATACGCGCTTTTTTTTGCTGTCATGGGTTTCTCCGATTTGAGAGCGCACAATGTAGCACGGCGGAAGCGACGGACAACAGAAAAAGGGGCAAGCCGGTTGTTTTTTGAGTTCGGTATCGCTATTCTTTCCGGCGATAAATGAAACTCAGTGTGACATCTTTTTTCCGGAGTCTGGCTTTCGTGTTCCCGGCAGTGCTTACCATTGTGGTGAGCATCGTCCTTTTCACCATCGCCGGAGTGCTGATTGTTCAGGAAAAAACCACGGTCGAGAACGACATCCAGCGCAATATGCAGCAGAAGCTTTCGCTGACCCAAATCGCGCTGGAGGATTCTGTGACAGCGCGGGATGAGAAAGCGATCGGCCATTTTCTGGAATCCCTCCTGAACGACCGGGACATCGTTTTCGCCGGGGTAACGGTCGGCGATCCGGAGAAACCGGAGCTTCAGGTCAACAAGGTGATTTACGGCTTTGGCTGGGTGGTTCACCGTGAGCAGGTGGCGGAAAGCCGCTATATGCAGGGCATATCCACGCTGTCTCTCCCGGAGGGGAAGACGGCGGAAATCCGGCTGGTCGCCTCGAACCGGAATGTCTGGGATGAGCTGGGCCAGCAGGTGATCGTGATCATTGTTATGACCATTCTGGTGGTCATCAGTCTTTCCATTGGAACCTTTTTGCTGACGCACCGGCTCGTTTTTCTGCCCGTTAAAGAGCTGTCCATCGCCGCTGAGGAGATTTCTCAGGGACATTTGGAGAAAGAAGTGCCGGTCAGCCGGCTGAATGAGATTGGCCGGCTGGCCCAGCAGATGGACGCGATGCGCCAGTCGTTGAGTAAGCTGATTGGAGACCTTGACCGCGCCAAGGCGCGGCTTGAACAGCGGGTGGAGGAGCGTACTCGTGATTTGCTGGCCGCCAAGGAAGCCGCCGAAATCGCCAGTCGCGCTAAGAGCGAATTTCTGGCCAACATGAGTCACGAACTCCGCACGCCGATGAACGGCGTGATCGGCATGACAGACATCCTGCTGGAAACCGAACTTGGGCCGGATCAGCAGAGGGCGGCCCAGACCATCCAGCAATCCGCGCAATCTCTGCTGACGATCATTAATGACATCCTGGACTTTTCGAAAATCGAGGCCGGGCGCCTTGAAATGGAGAAACGTCCGTTTGATCTTCAGCGGGTGGTTGAAACGGTGCGGGAAATCTTTATCCCCGATGCGCTTTCCAAAGGGCTGAAGCTGGAGTTTTTCTATCCGCCCGATGTTCCGGCCTGTCTGATTGGCGACGAGGTCCGTATCCGGCAGGTGATCACCAATCTGGTCGGGAATGCCGTTAAATTCACCCTGCGCGGCGGCGTTTTTGTGGATGTTAAAAAAACCGGACAGTCAGCCAGTGAGGTGACTCTGCGGATCAGCGTCCGCGATACCGGGGTCGGCATTCCGGCTGAACAGCAACAGGTGATTTTTGAGAAATTCACCCAGGCCGACCTTTCGACCACCCGTAAGTTTGGCGGAACCGGTCTCGGGCTCTCTATTTCCAAACAGCTGATTGAGATCATGGGCGGGCGGATCGGTCTGCACAGCGAGCCCGGAAACGGAACGACCTTTTATTTTGTGATCACTCTGCCGATTTCCAGCCAGTGCGGTCTGGAGCCGGTTGCTGCCGCTGTTCCGAAAAAACTCAATGGACGGGCGTTGCTCGCCGAAGACAATCAGGTCAACCAGATGGTGGCCCGCAAGATACTTTCCAGCCTCGGGCTGGATGTCGAAGTCGTCGAAAACGGCCAGTTGGCCGTTGAGAAGCTGAAAACCGACCGGTTTGCGGTCGTGTTCCTGGATTGCCAGATGCCGGTGATGGACGGCTACACCGCCGCCCGCGAAATCCGCAAACTTTCAGGCCCGGCTTCATCGGTTCCGATTGTCGCTATGACAGCCCATGCGATGACCGGCGACCGGGAAAAATGCATTGAGGCCGGCATGAATGAATACATTTCCAAGCCGGTCAAAAAAGAGGCGATTTCCGAGGTTCTCGGCCGCCTCTTTGCCTGACCGGTTTTCAGTTGCCCGAAAATTGCTCTTTCCAACGGGGGGTGCAGGACGTAAAACCGAACCCTCTTTTAACCAGCGGGAGAATACGAGTGGTGGAAAACGGAAAATGGTCATCGGCGCAGTCCGCGGAGCTTTACGGCGTGGAGAACTGGGGCGCGGGTTATTTCAGCGTTTCTGAAAAAGGCGAAGTGTCGGTTCATCCCGATGGTCCGGGAAGCTCTTCTGTCAGCCTGATGGATGTGGCGCGCGGCATTCAGGAGCGCGGGTTCGATCTTCCGGTGCTGGTGCGCCTGAGCGATATTCTCGACGCGCGAATCAAGCGGCTCCACGAAAGCTTTTCCAAAGCGATTGCCGAATACAACTACCGGGGTGTTTACCGCGGCGTTTATCCGATCAAGGTGAACCAGCAACAGCAGGTGGTCGAAGAAATCTGCGGGTTCGGCGCACGTTATCATCACGGACTCGAAGCCGGCAGTAAGGCCGAGCTGATCGCCGCCATTTCCTTTCTTCAGGATCCGGAAGCCTACCTGATCTGCAACGGCTACAAGGATGAAGAGTTTATTGATCTCGGCCTCTATGCGCTCAAAATGGGGCTCCGGTGCGTCTTTGTGATCGAAATGCCCTCCGAGCTGGATCTGATTCTCGACCGCTCCAAAGTACTCGGCGTGCGGCCGATTCTCGGCATCCGCATGAAGCTTTCCACGCAGGCCAGCGGCCACTGGACGGAGTCCGGCGGCGAGCGCAGTGTTTTCGGTCTTAACACGGCGCAGGTGATTGATGTGGTGGATCGTCTGCGCAAAGAAAACATGCTCGACTGCCTGAAGCTCCTGCATTACCACCTCGGCTCCCAGATTCCGAATATCCGCGACATTCGCGAAGCGATCAAAGAGGGGTGCCGGATCTATGCGGGGCTGGTTCAGGAAGGCGCCGACATGGGCGTGCTCAATCTCGGCGGCGGGCTGGCGGTTGATTACGACGGGTCGCATACCAACTTCACCAGCAGTTGCAACTACACCACGGCGGAATACTGCGCCGCCGTCGTCGAAGAGGTGATGAGCATTCTGGATGAGTCCGGCACGCCGCATCCGGATATTGTCACCGAATCGGGCCGCGCCACGGTTGCCTACTACTCCATTCTGCTTTTCAACGTACTGGATGTCAGCCGGTTCGAAACCCATGCTCTGCCGCAAAAACTGCCGGATGATGCGCATGAACTGCTGGCGAACCTGATGGGATCCTACGAAGCGCTTACCGCCAAAAACGTGCAGGAGTGCTACCACGACGCCATCTATTACCGCGACGAAATCCACGAGCTGTTCAAACGCGGAGACTTTTCTCTGCGCGACCGCGCGCTGGCCGGACAGATTTTCTGGCACATCCTGACCCGCATCGCCGGACTGCTCCGCGGGATGCGTTATGTGCCGGATGAATTTGAGCATCTCGGCAGTGCGCTGGCGGATGTCTATTACTGCAACTTCAGCCTGTTTCAGTCTCTGCCGGACTCCTGGGCGATTGATCAGCTTTTCCCGATCCTGCCGATCCACCGCTTGAACGAAAAACCGACGCAGGAAGCCATCATCGCCGACATCACCTGCGACTGCGACGGCAAGATTGATCACTTCATTGACCTGCGCGATGTCCGGCGCACGCTTCCGCTCCATACCTTGAAAGACAACGAAGATTACATCCTCGGCGTTTTTCTCGTCGGGGCTTATCAGGAAACGCTCGGCGACCTGCACAACCTGCTCGGCGACACCAACGTCGTCAGCGTACGCATTGATGCCGACGGACAGATTCACTACGCCCGCGAAATCGAAGGCGATTCCGTCGCCGACGTGCTCACCTATGTTGAGTATGAGCCGAAAGAAATGGTTCGCCGCGTGCGTGAAATGTCCGAGAATGCCGTCAAGGCCGGGCGGATGAGCGCTAAAGAACGCCGCGCCATTATGGATGCGTACGAAAACGGTCTGCGCGGCTACACCTATTTTGAACGGGAAAATTAGAGTTTAAGGTAAGATTTCTCGCAAAGGCGCAGAGGCGCAAAGACCGGGAAGCATCTGTTTGAAAATCTTAGCGGCTTGGCGACTTTGCGAGAGACGTTTTCAAGAAGGAATTGAAAATGGGAAAGGTTCTAATCATTGGAGCAGGGGGCGTTAGCGGCGTGGTGACCCACAAATGCGCGCAGAACTCCGGTGTGTTCAGTGAAATCGTACTGGCCAGCCGCACGAAGTCCAAATGCGATGCCATCGCCGCGCAGATAAAGCATCCGATCCGGACGGTTCAGGTTAACGCCGACCACGTGCCGGAACTGGTTGCGCTCATCAAAAAAGAAAAGCCCGATCTGGTTCTCAACGTCGCACTGCCGTATCAGGACCTTCATATCATGGACGCCTGCCTCGAAACCGGCGTCAACTATCTCGACACCGCCAATTACGAGCCGCCGGAAACCGCGAAGTTTGAATACAAATGGCAGTGGGCGTATCACGACCGGTTCAAAAAGGCGGGCATCATGGCACTGCTCGGTTGCGGCTTTGATCCCGGAGTCTCCAGCGTGTTCTGCACCTACATCCAGAAACATTACCTCGACGAGGTTCACACCATTGACGTCATAGACGTCAACGCGGGCGATCACGGCTATCCGTTTGCCACCAACTTTAATCCCGAAATCAACATCCGCGAAGTCACCGCGCAGGGGCGCTACTGGGAAAACGGCGAATGGAAAGAAACCGCGCCGCTGTCGGTCAAACAACCCTTCAAGGTTCCGGAAAACATCGGCCATCCCAACCTGTACCTGATGCACCATGAAGAACTCGAATCGCTGGTTAAGCACATCCCGCACTTGAAGCGTGCCCGCTTCTGGATGAGCTTCAGCGACAATTACCTCAAGCACCTCGAGGTCTTGCGGAATGTCGGCATGACCCGCATTGATGAAGTGGAATTTAACGGTCAGAAGATCGTGCCGCTACAGTTTCTTAAGACGCTTTTGCCAGACCCCGCCAGCCTCGGCCCGCGCACCAAAGGGAAAACGTGGATCGGTTGTCAGGTCTCCGGCGTGAAGAATGGACAGAAGAAAACCGTCACCCTCTACAATGTTTGCGACCATCAGGAATGCTATCGGGAAGTGCAATCGCAGGCCATTTCCTACACCACCGGCGTCCCCGCCATGATCGGCGCCAAGCTGATCATTTCCAAGGTCTGGAAAGGCGCGGGCGTTTTCAACATGGAACAGTTCGATCCCGACCCGTTCATGGACGAACTCAACCGGTGCGGCCTGCCGTGGAAAGTCGTCGAAGGGCCCGTCATCGACTTGGGGTGAGAAATCGCCACAAAAAACACAAAAAGGCGCAAAAGCTCCAGATGCCAGAACTGTAGCCGTGGTCCGTGATCGTGGTTTTCAAAAAATCCGTGCAAATCGGTGTTTATCCGTGGTTGATTGGAATCCTTTTTCTATACCGTTTTGTGTTTTTCGTGGCTAATTCCGTTCCCATCAACTTTTTCAACTCTTCGGTACACAAATCCGGCAAAAATCAATATGGTCTCCCGCATGAATACTTTGACTGCGCTGAAACAACTCGGGAAAACCCACGGAACGCCGCTTTTTGTGGTCGATCACAACGTCCTCCGCCGGAACTACGCCACCTTTAAAAAATACCTGCCGCGCGTTCAGGCGTACTATGCGGTCAAGGCCAACCCGGATCCCGCCATCGTCAAAACCCTGTTTGAGGCGGGCGCCAGCTTCGACGTGGCCTCGATGCCGGAATTCAACATCGTCTATGACCTGATCAAGCATATGCCCGCCAAACAGCGGCAGGACTGGATCTGGGACAAAATCATCTACGCCAACCCCATCAAGGTGAACGAAGCCCTGCAGGAACTGGATCAGTACAAGGCGCTGGTAACGTACGATAACTACGAAGAGATCAAAAAGATCAAAAAATACGCGCCCAACTCCGGGCTGGTTCTGCGGCTCAGCGTTCCAAACACCGGAGCCATGTGCGAACTTTCATCCAAGTGCGGCGCGGCATCGGGCGAGGCGGTGGATTTAATTCTCGCCGCCGTCAAAGCCGGGTTGGTCGTGGAAGGACTGAGCTTC
>JBIIYG010000031.1:0-7627 GCA_044346945.1 Pontiellaceae bacterium
AACACGGAACGCTTTCGGGCCGAAGTGGCCGCTGATCACCGCAGCTGCTCCGGTGGAGGCCGCATTCTGCGCGGCCTGAATTCCTGCGCCCTGGGCCGCGCTCAGGTTTTGTGAATTATCGGCGATTTCAAAAGTTCCGGTTTCTGTTTCGTAGATAATAAATCGTGCGGCGCGTCCGAAGCGCGGATCGAGCGGGGCGCTCAGATCGTTTCCCGATGTGGTAATGGCAATTTTCATGATGGAGTTTCCTTTGTCAGCTCTTCCAGAATCCCGGCGGCCATGGCAACACAATCAATACAGGGCATCACCCGGTTGCGTCGAATGTCACGGCAGGTCGTATGTCCGTCAGCCAGCCGGCTGAATTCGGATTTGAGCTTTTCCTGATTTTTTTCTCCGGCCAGTTCACAGGCCGCATGCAACGCACCGCAGAGTCCTTCTGGTGCCTTTCCTCCGCCCATTTCCGCAAAGTGGACATGCAAATCTGTATCCGGCTGTTTTTTATCTTTCCACGCCAGAGCAACGGCTTGTGCGCAGTTGCCCCGGCGGTTTTTGTAGTGTTCGATGGCGGATTTTTTCATGACCGGGTTTGAATTTCTCCGAGCCGCTGTTCAATCCGCGCCATCTGTTCTTTTAGTTCGAGCAGTTCATTGCCCTGTGACGGTTGAACGGGCTGCACGAACCGGTTGCGGAATCCGAAGCCGCGTCCGCGTCCGAAGCCTCCGCCGACTGTTGGAAAGCCGGCTGCATTTGTTTTTGCGCAGAAGCCTGCGCCGCGTCCGGTCATCGGGCCTGCGCCCGCCGGACCTGTTCTGTCTCCCCTCGGCATGTTATGCCTCCTTTTCTTTTTAAATTATTGGCGGCCGTGTCCATGGCCGTGCCCGCCTCGTCCGCATCGGCAGCCGCCAAGTGGTTCATTCTGGATTTCCGGCAAGGCTGTTTCTTTTCCGCCTTCCATGCGGATGGCTTTTCCCTTCGTCAGCGCTTCGGCCACTTTTTTATGGGCTCTGGCGATGATCAGTCCGAATGTTTGGCGCGAAACGCCCATCTGTTCTGCCGCTTGTTCCTGATAGAGTCCTTCATAGTCGGCCAGCCGGAGGGCTTCCAGTTCGTCCGGTGCCAGTTCCACGGCTTCGAGCAGTCGCAGGGGGATTCCCTGAGGCTTAAAATAAGTCACCGGTGCGCAATGTCCGATCCGTCTTTCCTTCTGAGGTCTTGGCATAATTCATTTGTGGCATATGCCAAAAATAAAGTCCACCGGATTTTTGCGAATTAAAATTCCTTTCGATAAAGCAGGGACGAGGCGTATAAACGGCGAATGAATACATTCCGGGCTTTTGAAAAACAGATCAAATACCGTTTCAGGAAAAAGATTTTACTGGAAGCGGCGCTGACTCATCCGTCGTTCCGCTACGAAAATCCGGGAGTTGAATCCGATAATCAGCGGCTTGAATTTCTAGGCGATGCGGTGCTGGGTTTGCTGGCGGCGGATCTGCTGACTGGGAAGAATCCGCAGGCGAATGAAGGCGAGCTGACCCGGCTGAAGAGTTCGATCACCTCCGGCTCGGCTCTGACGGGCGCGGCCCGTGCTCTTGGACTGAGCAGTCACCTCCGGCTCGGCAAAGGCGAGGCGGCCAGCGGCGGCGCAAACCGCGATTCGAATCTGGAGGATGCGCTGGAGGCTCTGCTTGGAGCGGTCTGGCTCGACGGAGGACTGAAGGCCGCCCGGAAATTTTTCGAGCGCAATATTTTCCATGCATTGGAAAAGGCGGAGCCGGTGATTGAGAATCCGAAGGGGATGCTTCAGGAGTATGCGCAGAAGAAAGGCTATCCGGCTCCGGTGTATCAGGTTCTCGAGTCCAGCGGGCCCGATCACGCCCGGCACTACCGTGTCGAGGTTTCTGTTTCGACGTACGCTTATCGCGGCGAGGGTTCAAGCCGACGGGAAGCCGAGAAAAACGCCGCTCAGCAAGCGGTGCGGAGTATGATTCAGCCGTTGTGATGCTCAAAGCACCGGAGTCATCAGACTGGCCAGATTTTCCAGAAGCCGATGGCGGGCCGGGCGGTTCTGCCAGTTCGCGAGCAGAACTTCGTCGCTGAAATCCATGTCTTCATGGATGATGTTCTTCATGGCATCGGTGAATTCCTGGCTGTACACGGCGAGGCAGGTCTCATAGTTGAGGTGCAGACTGCGCACGTCGAGATTAGCGGTGCCGACCAGCGCGAATTCGCCGTCAATGGCCAGCGCTTTGGCGTGCATGAAGGGCGGGCGGCGTTCAAAAATCCTCACACCGGCGACCAGAAGTTCTTCATACAGCGCACGGCTGGCGTATCCGGCGTAGCGGTGGTTGTTTTCTTTCGGAACGATCAGGCGGACATCCACGCCGCGCAGTGCGGCGGAGCGCAGAGCCCGCAGGATATCGTCTGGCGGAACAAAATACGGCGTGACAGCCAGTATCTGTTTTTTCGCGAGAACGATGCTGTTGAAAAACGTTTCGGTGGCGACATCCTCAATGGTGGACGGGCCGCTGTTGATCAGGCGCGCGGTGGTCGTTCCGGCCGGTTCGGCATGCGGAAAGAATTCTTCTGTCAGCAGAACTTCCGGGGATTCTTCCGTGATGAAATACCAGTCGCGCAGAAAGGAATATTGCAGTTCCTGAACGATGGGGCCTTCTGTTTCAAAGTGGTAGTCGCGGATGGGTGGCTTTCCGGGGCGGGTTATATGGCTGTCGCAAAGGTTGATGCCGCCGAAGAACCCGATGCGGCCATCGACAACGAGTGTTTTCCGGTGATTGCGCAGGTTGATTTGAAACTGACGTTTCAACGGATTAGCCTGCGTCCACCCAGCGACTTTAAAGTTCGGGACATTCCGGACTTTACGGAAGAGTCCTCCGAAAAGGGCGCGGGTGGAACCGAAGCGGTCGTAGAGCAGGCGTACTTGAACACCTTCTGCGGCTTTGGCGGCCAGTACGGTCATGAATTCGCGACTGATCCGGTCGTTCCCAATGATATAGCTTTGAAGGTGGATATGGCGTTTTGCTCCACGAATCGCCTCCAGCATGCGGGGGTAGGCCTCATCGCCGTCAATCAGCGGCGTGATCCGGTTTCCGGCCAGCGAGGGATGATCGGGAATGAGCGCATCCAGCGTCCGGTTGAGCTCCCGCTGAAATTCGTTGGTTGCAGGCGTGCCGGTGAGGTGGTGCCAGTAGGCTCGCGGCGCCGCGGTCCGGGTTCCTTTGCGGGTCTCCAGCAGATGTTCATCCGCCATGAATTTCAGAAATCCGCGGTCGCTGACACGATCAACCCCGAAGCAGAGATAGACCAGAGGTCCAATGGCTGGAAAGGACCATGCGACGAAAATCCAGAGAAGTGTGGAGCTGGCGTTGCGGCGTCGCTGGAGGCAGTGAAAAGTGACCAGTGCGAAAGCGGTCAGGTGGCAGGTCCATCCGGCGGTCCACAGAATGGTCTGGCTGAGTTGCATCAGATTTTCAGCTGTTTAAAGCCGCCTTTAATTCCTTCTCGTACAAATGGGGTTCGAGCAGGAAGGAGTCGTGGCCTTTGTCGGAATGCACGGTGATGTGTCGGACCGGAACCTGTCCTTCTTCGAGTTTTTTCCGGTAAAACTCCTGCTCCTCGGGATAGAAGCAATAATCGTCGTCAATGGTGAAGATCGTGTACCGCTGGTGGCGGCACCGACTGAACAGCGTGGCGTAGTCCGGAGCGCCGCAGTCGCGCAGCAGGTGATATTCCGACCATGCGGCAATGAACTGCAGGTAGGTGTTGGCGTCAAACCGCCGCACCAGTTTCCGTCCCTGATGGAGAATATACGATTCCAGCGGAGTGCGGACCTTGTACCAGGAAAACTCATCGTATTCCTGTTCCCAGCGGTTCTGGGCGCGCTCTTCGATGAAGTCGAGCGAGACGAAGGTTTTGTGCGAAATCATCCGGGCCAGCGCCAGACCGCGAAGCGGCGGCTCGCCGTCGTAGTAATCCCCGTTACGGAAGTTCGGGTCGTTTTCGATCGCCAGGATCTGCTCAATGTTGTGGGCGCGGATCAGTGTGGTCGGCTCGATTCCGCAGGCGATCGCGATGACGCGGTCGGTGATCTGCGGATAGCGCGCCGCCAGATTGGCGGTCAGCATTCCGCCGAGCGAAGCTCCAATGACGGCGTGCAGTTTTTCGATACCAAGATGTTTCAGCAGGGGAAGTTGGGAATCCACAATGTCGCTGAAATGAATTCGCGGGAATTTTCCGCCGTAGGGTTTGCCGGTGGCAGGATTGATTGAAGAGGGGCCTGTTGAGCCGTAGCAACCGCCGAAGTAGTTAATGCAGATGATGAAGAAGCGGTCGGTATCGATGATTTTTCCGGAACCGACGAAATCGCTCCACCAGCCGTTCTGGCAATCGGCATTCCAGCGTTCGCTGATTCCCGGAACGGACGGATTGAATCCTGCAACGTGCTGTGATCCGGAAAGGGCGTGAAACATCAGGATCGCATTATCACGGTTTCCGTTGAGCTCGCCGTAGGTTTCGTAGGCCAGCGTGACCGGTCCGAAGCAGACTCCGCTTCGCAGGCTCAGCGAGTCATAAGTATAAAACTGTGTTTCGACGGTTTTCATAAGAGCGCTAATAGGAATAAAGGAATAATGGAAGCCGGGCGAACCCAAACTTCCATTATTCCACGGTGCGGAACCGGTTACTTCAGCGCCTGCTTAAGGTCGGCCAGCAGATCGTCAATATGCTCCAGTCCGACCGACAGGCGGATGAGACCCGGCGTAATGCCGCCTTCGGCCTGCTGTTCGGCGGTGAGCTGTGAGTGCGTTGTGGTGGCCGGATGAATTGCCAGACTCTTCGCGTCGCCGACATTGGCGAGATGCGAGAAGAGGCCGAGCTTTTCGATAAACTTTTTGCCGGACGCTTCGCCGCCTTTGACTTCGAAAACCACCGTCGCGCCGAAACCGTTTTTGAACAGTTTTTTCGCGATCTTATGTGACGGATGACTTTCGAGCCCCGGATAACGAACCCACTCAACTTCGCTTTGTTTTTCGAGGAACTTAGCAACCGCCAGCGCGTTTTCGCAGTGACGCTCCATGCGAAGGGCGAGCGTTTCAATTCCTTGGAGGAACTGCCACGCGTTGTCCGGCGACAGACAGGCGCCGAGGTTGCGCAGGGGAACCAGTCTCATCCGTAGAATGTAGGCGAGGGGCGCCAGTGAGGGCGGCAGGTCGTGAGCGTAGCGTACGCCGTGGTAGCTGTCGTCCGGCTCAGAGAGCAGAGGATGCTTGCCACCTTTCCAGTCGAACTTGCCGGAGTCTACCACGATCCCGCCGATGCCGTTACCGTGTCCACCCAGCCATTTGGTGAGCGAATGGACAACGATGTCCGCGCCGTGTTCGATCGGGCGCAGAAGGTGCGGCGTGGTGAAGGTGCTGTCCACGATCAGCGGCAGGCCGTTGGCGTGGGCGATTTTTGAGATGGCCTCAATGTCAGAAACGTCCAGCGACGGATTGCCGATGGTTTCGGTGTAGAGCGCTTTTGTTTTTGCCGTGATCGCCTTGGCGAAATTCTGCGGATCAGACGGATCAACAAAAATCACTTTGATACCCAGTTGCGGCAGGATGTTGTTGAACTGCGTGTAGGTTCCTCCGTAGAGGTTGCTTGACGATACAATCTCATCACCGGCTTGAGCGAGGTTGATGATGCTGTAGAAAATCGCGGCGGTTCCGGACGACAGCGCCAGCGCGGCGGCTCCGCCTTCGAGCGCGGCGACGCGCTGTTCAAGCACATCGTTGGTCGGGTTCATCAGACGTGAGTAGATGTTTCCCAGTTCTTTCAGACCGAACAGGTTTGCGGCGTGTTCGGTGTCTCTGAAGACATACGCGCTGGTTCTGTAAACCGGAACCGCGCAACTGCACGTGGACGGATCCGGGGTGTAGCCGGCATGCAAGGCCAGCGTTTCAGTTTTCTTACTCATTTCTGTTCCTCTCTTTTTACTCAATGTTCAGTCAGAGAGGATGCGGGTGATGCGGTTGACCGTCAACTTTCCCCTGCGGGGCGCATCGCCTTTTGCAAGGCCGTGGCACCTTTGGTTGTCAGGTTGCCGGGCGTATCCTTCACGCCTCTCTGAATGCATGGAGCGCAAGGTACGCTTTATTCTGAATCTGTCAAATATAAATCTGACGAAAAGGATAACAAATAACGGGATTACGGTTTTGCCCCGTATTTCCAAGGTTTGGAGAAATTGACGCGCCCGGTTCCGCACATTGGAAACCTCGGCTTCGCTCTTGCCAAGGTAACAGGGCTTCCGTACTCTCTGGCGCATATGAATTTAAAACAGAACTGCTCTTTTTTCGCAGGCTTTCTGGCCGTTTTCGCATTACTCACGGTGACGGGGTGTTCAACCAGTCTGCCCTACCAGGAAAGTCGTGACGGAAATTATCTTTACCTCAACCCGTTTGCCCATAAGCCGGCCACTCCGGAAGAGCACTGGCAGTACGCCGAATCACTGAAAGAAAAGGGCAGTCTCCGGAGCGCCCGGAAGCAGTATCAAATTTTCACAAAGCGCTGGCCCGAAGATGCTAAAGCCGCCAAAGCCAAGCAGACCGAGGCCGATATCTATTTTGATCAGGGGAAAAATAAAAAATCATTCAAAGCCTACGAGGATTTGATTCAGCAGTATTACACCAACGTGAAGGACTACGATTCGATTCTCGAGCGGCAGTACACGCTGGCGACCCGGGAAATGGATCGCAAACGGATGCGCTGGCTGTTCGGCGGATACCGCGCTCCCGAGCGGGCGGTGCCGCTCTTTGAATCCATTATCCAGAATGCGCCGCAGTGGGAACGCGCTCCGGAAATGCAGTACATGATCGGACAGGCGTATCAGAAGAACGACGATCAGGAGCTGGCAGTGGTGGCGTATTCGACGGTGGAATACCGCTATCCGGACAGTCCTTTCGCGGAAAAAGCGGCGACTTCTAAAATCGACAGTTTTAAAGAGCTGGTGAGCTCGAAACCATACAGTGTCGATATCCGTGAGCAGGCACAGCTTTCCGCCGATATGTTTCCGGAGCTTTACACCAATTCTCAGCATATCGCTGACGTAAAAGCATTCGGCAAAGAGCTTCACGGGTTGTCCGCAGAGCACAATTATGAAATCGGACGTTTTTACGAGCGGGTTCCCCGTCCGCCGCAGACCAACGCCGCGGCAATTTACTACAAGAAGGTGATTAAGAAGTACGGTGACACCGAATACGCCGCTAAGGCGGAAGCCCGCCTGAGAGTTCTTTTCCCGCGCGGCGAAGCGGTTCTGGCTGACGGCACGCAGGCTCCGATTGTTCCGGTTCTGGAAGGCGGGTCTGCGGTTGCGGCCGCCCCGGCGGCCTCGGGTGTGGATATCAGTGTCGGCGCGGGCGGCGGCTCGGCGGCGGCTGTTGTGGATGAAACTCCGGCGGTCGTCTCGAATGCAGTTCAGTCCAGCGGTGGGCGTGCGCAGGTCAAACCGCTTCCTCCGCGGACGGTCACGGATAAAGACGCTATCGAAATCACAGCCGACCGGATGGAGTATGTCGGGAAACTTCTCGTCGGCGAGGGGAATGTCGCGTTCCAGCAGGACGGCGCAAGTCTGCAG
>JBIIYG010000008.1:0-69911 GCA_044346945.1 Pontiellaceae bacterium
GAAGCAAAGGCCCACGTTGCATAATTGATCAATTATGCGATGTTGGCCGGTCCGCTGTATTCAGCGGTTGCGAGACCCTTGTGCGTGGCCGCCGAGCTATTCCCCGAGAGCAGGCCGGTGAATTCCGGTGATTGTCCGGAACTGAACCGGTCTGCGTTCAAGCATACCACCCCACGGAGTGTTGTCTGCAACAGCAGACAGCCCGAGGAAGTCCGCCCCGCAACATGATGAGTGAAGACCGGCACGGCACCGTAGCCGCAGGCGGCGGTGATCGCGACGGGCAAGCTCATGATGTTCGGGATCAGCGGACTGCCGAGGTCTGGAAGCCCGTGAAGCGGCGGCTGGAACGCGACGAGGGCGTCGCGTCTACGACACGGCCAACCGAGGAAGCGGGACAGCCGACCGCTTGACGGGCATCAAGTGGCGCATGTTCCGCCACCCGACAAGATGAGCGGACGCGATCCGAGGGAGGCCAACCGGCGAACAGTCTGAATGAAAGAACGGGGGTTCCGTAGGAACGGGACCCGTTCTTGAGTTCAGTCTGAAGCCGGTTCCAAAGGCCCGACCGATGGTAGAGACCAATGAACCGGATTTTGGAGACGGACAGCCGAATGACGGAATGAGGTATTCCGAATGGAGGCAGCATGATGGCCGGAAACAAAAGACGGTTGATTGGGCGTAGAAGGTCAGATTGGTGACAGAGGAACGGCGCTGTCACGGTTACTGTCACGCAGGAATGGCCTGTGTTTATTGGTTAATGACATTAGTGACACTAGTGACAGTGAATATAAATAATAGAATAAACAACATACACGGCTGTACTGATAGGCAGTGCTGTATAAGGGTTCCGGTTTTTTCGTCACTGTCACCTGTCACGTGCTGTCACGGAAGAAAGCGCTGGGTGAGGTCACCCGGCCTACAGATGAGGGCATCGCGGATGCATTTCAGAACGGAATGGCGGGATCATCGGTTCCGGAGGTGAGCTGAGGAATGGCGATGGTCCAGATGCGCCGAACGTTCTGCCGGTTCTGCGTGAGCGGATATCCCTGTGATGCCAGTTTGGACAGCTCCCGTCCTACTTGACTGGTTGTATATTTAGAAGCAATGCCGGCAAGGCCATCGCCGCCACTCATCATGGCTGAAAGAAGTTCCGTTGCTGATCCCGTCCAAGTATCGGAAGTTTGCCCTTCCAGAAACGTAAGAAGGACTTCCAAAAAGGAGTAGGCGCTGGAGGAATGACGGGCGGCCTCGAATAACGATGCCTCGCAGTAGGTCTGGATGCCGTAACGAGTATCACCGAATACATGATCCGGGGTCGTCCAGTTGAGTAGCCAGCGCAGGAAGTGCGGCAGCTCAGAAAAGATGATTTTTTCGACATCTTTGGGAAACACGAACCCGTCCCGGTCGGCGACTTTAAACAGGTTGATTTTGTCGCGGTTGGAAAGATCAACATCGGGCAGAATGCGGATGGATTCGGGGTCGGTGTTACAGGTGACGACGATGCGCCCGTTCCATTCGATGGTTTTGTCGACCTTGAATTTTTCCCGGACGGAAAAGGTGCGATTGGCCGCCATCTTTTTGATGAGGGCGGAGAAGCGCTGATGGGCCCGCCGGTCGGTTAGCGGAACGACATCATCGACCGACCAGACGGCGGAATCGAATAGATGGCTGTTGAAGTTGTCTTCGCCGCAGAGGAAGAAGCTGGCGTCGGTATGCCCGCCAAAGATGCGGGAAAGAATAACGGTAGAGAGCAGCGTTTTCCCCGTATTCGGAACACCGGCGAAGAACGAGGCCTGACCGGGTAGCATACTCTGGTCGAGCGCGGATTTGTACCAGCGCTGAAGCCAGGCGAAAAAGTAGTCGAGCTGTTCGGAGGGATCGAAGAGCGTGGAGAAATATTCTTTTAACCACGGGAAGCGGTCATCCGGATGACGGAGGTCGGAGATCAGAGGACAGTGATAAGAATCCAGGGTGCCCGTCCCACCGTCTGCAGGCTGCATGACTTCCATACAAGAGGTGTTCAAGACGCGCAGGCCGTTGAGATGGACAAGGCCCTTGGGGCGATGAATGAGCGGAGCGGCACAGGCGATATACTGCTGATGATGGATATTCTCCAAGGCCTGTTCAACTTCGCTGAAGTTGGCGTTACGGGGTGTAGAGGCCGACAGCCTTTTTGCGACTTTCAGATAAAGAATAATGTCGGCTTTGCTACGAGCCGCCCATTGGCCGCCGGAAATCTGATGCCAGTAGTCTCGTCCATCGAACCAAATATCCTGTATGGAGCCGCCGATGCGATCCGCTTCGTATTTGTGCACAAATGCGTGCCCCAGAATGGATGACCACAGAACAAAGGGCTGCGGACCGGTGAAGCATTGCATACCGGATTCCCGAACGATGGCGGCGGTTTCATTGTCGGCGGAAGGATCCCAGAACCGTAAGCCGCGGGAGCCCAAATCAAACGGGTCGATCCAGCGGCCGGGATACTGCCGCTCGATTTCTTCGGCGATCATGTCCAGCGGGATCACAGGCCCCTCTTTGCGCCAGTTGTATTTTACAGAGGCTTCAGCGGCCCACTGGTTGATGAAGGCGGCAGGAATGACGTCCGTGGAAATCTGTTTCCAGCCGGTGCCGGCTTCATAGTACTGGCAGGGATTTTTAAGGGCGGAGGTGTCCAGCCCGAGCAAGACCGAGGAAGACCTCAACCTTTTGTGGATACGTAGCAGGAGCAGACTGGTCAGGTCGTTGCTGTGGAGCAGGAAGGGTGTTTCCAGCCGCCAAAGCAGCCGGACACCTCAGGAAATGGTTCGACAGATATACTGCGGACGGAAGTCGCCGCAACAATGCTCAAGAACATGGTCAAAGGCGTACTGATCGATTTTCGCGTCGTAGTCGGCTACGATCCAGTGCAGACGCGCCGCGAAGTTGTTTTTGTCGATCCGGACGGCCGACATCAGCCCCTCGAAGCCAGAGTAAAAACAGTGGTCGAGATCCGGCCTGCCCCACTCGGGTTTGGGCGGCGCGACGGTGGTGATATTCCACGGCTCACACGGTTCGACGATACGGGACGATAGATTTTTGATGGCAAATAACATGATCCTGCTCCTTTGGTTAATGTTCTGTCTTCCTGCCAATAGAGGCGGAATCAACCGCCAGGAGCACGATTTCATATATGAAGGAGACGGGTCGTGACCCGGAATGCGACAGGCTGAAACGGACACGAAACAGGGCGAGTCGGAGTGCGACCGAATCAACGGTCAAAAAAAATTAAAAAAGTTGCCGAGGCCCCTTTGAATTTTCAAACGGAGGGGGCGAGATTGCTACAAAATGAAACAAAACCGCGTTGCGGTCAGAGTTCCGCAATTAACGCCCGAAGCTTTACCGCGTCCTTTTCCCAGGTTTTCCCAGTGGTACGATCTAGAATCCCGAGCATCTTCTCTTTCAGGGTTTTTGCGCCATTGGTTAGAAGCTTCGGCATAGCCGTCTGGAGCGCCCGCCGGAATTCTTCACGTCCGGGCTGAAAATAGTGTTTCAGTACCACATCAACAGTTTTATGTCCTGTGACCTTCTGAACGAGCTCTATAGGCACTCCGGCGGTCAAGGCCAGCGTGACCCATGTTACACGAAAACTGTGGAAATCTCTTACGCTCGCCCGGCGCAGGCCGGTTTTGCGTGCCGCATGGATCTCTCCACGGAATTTGACCAATTCCTTGGTGGCTTCATTTGAGGAGACTCCCTTGCCAGCCTTCTTCTTGTCAACGTCCTTGAACCCGGCATCGGCAAAGACCTTGCGAACCCTCCATGTTATTCCGTCCGGGTTGGTCACTTTTTCCAGAGCCTCTTTTTCCTGCTCCGTGCAAATATGGGCTCCGAGAGCCGCCAGTGCTTTCAACATTTTTCCGCAAACGCTCTCTTTAACAATAATCGAGTTTTCGGAGGAACAGCTGGTTGCGTTGTCAAACACCTTACTGAGGTGAATTTTTTTAGCCGCATCTTCAATATCCGCATCCTCGGCAACAATCGCCACCGCATTCCCGGCGCCAACCCCGTATGCCGGTTTCCCGCTGGAGTAAGCGGCCTTTACAACACCCGGCCCGCCGGTCGCCAGCACCAGATCCACCTGCCGCATCAGTTCCTGACTGAGCTCAAGCGTCGGCTCCGCGATAAACTGTATGAGATCTTCCGGGGCGCCCACCGCCTTCAGCCCGGCCCGCATAAAATCACAAACCACCTTGGCGGAGCGCTTCGCCTTAGGATGCGGCGCGAGAATCATGGCATTGCGCCCTTTTAAAATGGCAATGGCATTGCTCGCCGGAGTGGCCGTGGGATTGGTAACCGGCGCCAATGCCCCGATCACACCGACCGGTTTGGCATATTTGCGAATGCCGGTTTCTTTATTTTCTTCAACCAGCCCGACCGTTTTGCCTTTCAGCGACTCAAGAAGAGAACCCAGCACTTTGACTTTATGCTTCGTGATCTTGTCGGCGACATTCCCCATACCGGTTTCGCTGACTGCCGTTTCCGCGCATACCTTGATGTTTTCGTCGCAATAGGTCTGCCAGGCCACCGAGCGGCAGACGTCATCAATCTGCTCTTGCGTATAGTTCGCCACCTTAGCCTGCGCGATACGCGCCCGGCTGACTATCTCGGATATGATCTGCTCGTCGTTAGACATACAATTTCTCCTATTAAATTACATAAGCCATTCAACTTAAAATAGTTATATCAAAATCACACAGAATCACTCTGCCGGGTTCGGCGTCGTCCTCCATCTCCTGCTTCTCTGTTTCATTTGTTTAAAAAGTAAATTAATAAATTTGAGCAGATTGTCAAACCTGTTTAATCAGTTTTTTTATTTTTTAGTCCGCAAGATGATTAAAACAGGCTGATCATCCCAATGAAATTTTATACAACACATTAATGGATATCATATTACAATAAATTACATCATCAAGAAGCCTAGCCATTACCGTCCAGCGCGAAGCTGTCCACAGGCCGCCTTGAGCGCAGAGCCTTTGGAGTCGCGCAGGGTTGTGTTAATCCCTGCTTTTTCCAATATCCGGCAAAAAGCCTTCATGGTTTGGGTATCAGGACGCTCGCCGGCGAATTCCTCCACAGGACTTAAGGGAATCAGGTTCACGCGGCAGGGAAACTTTTTGAGATGTTCAACCAGTTCATGCGCCTGCTCCTCGGAGTCGTTGACGTCTTTAACCAGCGTATATTCGAAAGTTACAATCCGTTTTGTAGCGGCTGTGTAAAGGCGGCAGGCCTCCAATAGCTCTTCCATCGGCCAGGATTGACTGACCGGCATAAGCTTTGAGCGAACCGTTTCATTGGGAGCATGCAGAGAAACCGAAAGCTCCAGTTGCAACCCCTCATCGGCAAGCCGCTGAATGCCGGACACCACGCCGCAGGTGCTGAGGGTAATGCGCCGCGCGCCAATTCCCAGACCGTCCGGATGATTCAATATGCGGACCGCCTTCAGCACCTCATCATAGTTGTCGAACGGTTCGCCGATCCCCATAAAAACCACGTTATCGGGACGTCCGCCGAGCAGTTTGGCGACTTCCATAACTTCGCTGACAATCTCCCCGGCCGTCAGATTCCGGATCAGCCCTTTCTGCCCGCTGGCGCAAAAGGCGCAACCGAACCGGCACCCAACCTGACAGGAAACACAAACCGTGTTCGTTCCGCGCTTCGGAGCAGGAATAATCACCGTTTCGATCAACTCGGAATCACAGAGCTTGAACAGCAGTTTCTGCGTCTCGCCGGAATCGCCCTTGGTCTCGAGCTTTTCCAGACATTGGAAACTGAAGACTTCGGCAAGCCGCGCACGGAGCGGTGCCGGCAGGTTTTTCATCTCTTCGAACGATGAAACCCGTTTAACATAAAGCCAATCTACAATCTGTTTCGCGCGGAACACGGGCTGTCCGTGCTCTTTGCAAAACGCTTCGAGCTCACCGGGAAGCATCCCGTAGATGGACGGTTTACAGCTCATCAACAATCTGAACGGCGCGACCGATGTAGGAAGCGGGTGTCATATGAAGCAGGCGGGCTTTGTCTCTTTCGGCCAGCTCAAGCCCCTTGATAAAATCGTGGATCGCGGCCTGATCAATCACTTTGCCGCGCGTCAGCTCTTTGAGCTTTTCGTACGGCTTTTCGATGCCCGCTTTGCGCATAACGGTCTGAATCGGCTCAGCCAGAACTTCCCACGCGTTATCGAGGTCTGCGGCCAGCCGGGCTTCGTTCAGCTCCAGCTTGCCAAGCCCTTTCAGCGTGGAGCTGTACGCCAGCAACGAATAGCCGAAGGCGACGCCCATGTTACGCAGAACGGTCGAGTCGGTCAGGTCGCGCTGGAGGCGTGAAACCGGCAGTTTTTCGGACATGTGGCGCAACAGCGCGTTGGCGAGACCGATGTTGCCTTCGGAGTTTTCGAAGTCAATCGGGTTGACCTTATGCGGCATCGTGGAAGAACCGATTTCGCCTTTCACTGTTTTCTGTTTGAAGCAGGCGAAAGAGATGTAGGTCCAGATGTCGCGATCCAGATCAAGCAGAACAGTATTGAAGCGCGCCAAGGCGTCGAACAGCTCCGCCATATAATCGTGCGGCTCAATCTGAATCGTGAACGGATTCTGTTTCAGCCCCAGTTCGTTTTCGATTACGCCCTTAGCCAGCTTCGGCCAGTCAACATCCGGATAAGCGCTCAGATGCGCATTGTAATTGCCGACCGCTCCGTTGAGCTTTCCGCGGATTTCCAGAGATTGGAAAACGTTCGCCGCGCGGCGCAGACGGCTGACAAACACCGCGAATTCCTTACCGACCGTGGTCGGCGAAGCTGTCTGCCCGTGCGTGCGGGCCAGCAACGGAACCGCTTTCCACGCTTTGGCTTTAGCGGTCAGGTCAGCGATCAGCTTATTCTGCTCGGCGGCCAGAATTTCCCGTCCCTGCTTGAGCATGAGCGCATGGGAAAGATTATTGATATCTTCTGACGTGCAGGCGAAGTGCCAGAACTCGCCCAGCTCATCGAGCGAGGAGCCCGCGACTTTCTCCTTCAGATAATATTCAACCGCTTTGACGTCGTGATTGGTGGTCTTTTCAATCGCTTTGACTTTTTCCGCCTCTTCCGGAGTGAACCCGACGACAATCGCATCCAGTTGCAGAGCTTCCGCCTTAGTCAGCGCACGGCATTCAGGAATCCCCGGCTCGGCGCACAGCGCTTTCAGCCAAAGGACTTCAACCAGCAAGCGACAGCGGATGAGCGCGAACTCCGAAAACGCATCCTGCAGTTCAGCGACTTTTGATTCGTAACGCCCGTCGAGCGGGTTCAAAGCGGTAATAGACATAAACTTCTCCTAGAAAGACCCCGAAAATATCCCGCCGAAGCCGTTAAGACAACGTAATTTCCAAGGTTTGGAAATTGTCCGGCGACAGCTGCTCAGCTATCGTGTGCGCCATGAAAACCCGATCGTTTCCAGAACATTTCCGCGAAGCCGCGGCAAAATACGCGACCCGCCCGGCGGTCGTTGATCTGCATCAGCCGCTGTCCTACGCCGAACTTGACGTGCTTTCCGACCGCATCGCCTCCGGACTGCTCGAACGCGGAGTCCAGAGCGGCGACCATGTCGGACTTTACGGGATCAACAACTCGATTTTCGTCGCGTTTTATCTGGGCATCCAGAAAGCGGGCGCAACCGTCGTACCGATCAACCTGTTGCTGAATCCGGAAGAAGTCGCCTACATCCTGAACGACGCCGAAGTCAAACTGCTGGTCTATTTCGACCACTTCTCGCCCGCTGTCTCGGCCATCCGCGCTGGTCTGCCGGAAATCAGTTGTTTCGTCCGGGTCGGACAGAATCAGACAGATCAGACAGACCTTTCTCTGGAGGATATTCTGCACTCATCACCTGACATCCCGCACCCCACACCCGATCCCGACTCCGTCGCTGTGATCATCTACACCTCCGGAACGACCGGCCATCCGAAAGGCGCTATGCTGACGCACCGGAATATCGTCTCCGACGCGCTGTGCGCCACTAAGGCGCTGAAGCCCCGCGAGCTTGAAGAGCGTTTTCTGGTTGTCCTGCCGATGTTTCATGCCTTCGCCGCGATGGCCGGAATCGTCATCCCCCTGCTCAACGGATGCTCGCTGGTTCCGGTTCCGAAGTTTGAGCCGGCACAAACCGCCGACCTGATCGAAAAAACCGGCGCGACGATTTTTCTCGGAGTTCCCAGCATGTACAACCTGCTCCTGCGCCTACCGGAACGTCATACCGCGCAAATTCAAAAACTGCGCTTCTGCGTCTCGGGCGGCGCGGCGATGCCGATGGAAATTATGCAACAGTTCGAAAAACGCTTCGGCGTACTGATTTATGAAGGCGACGGCCCGACTGAATGCTCGCCGGTCACCTGCGTCAACCCGATCGAAGGCCTGCGCAAACCGCAGTCAGTCGGCCCGGCGGTTCCCGGCGTTGAAATGAAAATCATGGACGAACACGGAAACGAACTGCCGCACGGAACCGTCGGCGAAATCTGCGTCCGCGGCCCGAACGTGATGAAAGGCTACTGGAAACAGCCGGAAGAAACCGCCAAATCATTCTTCGGCGACTGGTTCCGCACCGGCGATCTCGGCACCGAGGACGACGACCATTATTTTTATATCGTCGATCGCATCAAAGACATGGTGATCGTCAACGGCATGAACGTCTATCCGCGGGTCGTCGAGGAAATCCTTTACCGCCACGAAGCGGTGCGCGAAGCCGCCGTGATCGGACAGCCGCACAAACTGCACGGCGAAGTGCCGGTCGCCTATATCGCGCTCAAAGACGGGTTCCAATGCTCGGAAAACGATATGCGGTCGTTCTGCCTCCGGCACCTTGGACGGCATGAAGTTCCGAAAAAAGTGAATTTTCTCAAAGAACTGCCGAAAAACGCGGCGGGAAAAATTGTAAAACGGGAACTGCGCAAAGCGGGCGAAACCGAGCGCGGAGTGGATTTATGAAACTGAAAATCAATAAACAGACGGCGGTTCAGAATCTCATGGATCTGCTGGCGGCGGCGGGCCCCAGCGGCGAAGAAGGCCCGGTCGCGGAGGTTGTAAAACGGCAGTTGCTGGCGGCGGGATGCCGTCCAGAATGGATCCGCGAAAACGCCGGCCTCCGGCGGCTTCCCAAAGGGTTTACTCTCGGCAATCTGATTGTAAAAATCCCCGGCACGGTCAAAGCCCCGCGCATCATGTTCTCTGCGCATCTCGACACCGTCCCGATCTGCCGGGGCGCGGTACCGGTTAAAAAAGGAAACCGGATTGTACCAAAAGGTAAAACCGGACTGGGCGGCGACAACCGCGCCTCCGTGGCGGCTGTTGTGACCATGGCGCAAACTGTTCTTGAAAACAATCTGCCGCATCCGCCGATCACCCTGCTCTTCACCGTCGGCGAAGAAAGCGGACTGCACGGAGCCAAAGCGTTTGAACCGTCGGAAGGCGGAAACCCGGCGATGTGTTTCAACCTCGACGGAAGCGGCGAGCGCGGCGGCGTAATCGGCGCGCTCGGCGCCATCCGCTGGGAAGCCGTCGTGCGGGGAAAAAGCGTTCACGCCGCAGTCAACCCGGAAGGCGGCGTTTCCTCGGCGGTTATCGCATCCAACGCCATCGCGTGGCTCAAAGCCAACGGCTGGTTCGGACGGATCAATAAAGGTTCGTGCAAAGGAACCGCCAATGTCGGCACGATGGGCGGCGGCGAAGTGGATAATCAGGTGATGGACCGCCTGAAAGTGACCGGCGAGTGGCGCAGTCACAACCCGGCCTCGCTTAAGAAGATTTCCGATGTCTGGAAAAAGGCCTTTGAAAAAGCCGCCTGTGAACTGAAAAACAATCAAGGCGAATGCGGCGCCGTGGAATTTTCCACCGCCAGTGACTACCGCAGTTTCCGGCTGAAAACCGGCGAACCCGTGGTAAAGCGTTTTCTGAAAGCCGCGCCGCTGGCGGGCCGTAAGGCGTACACGGAACGGATCAGCGCCGGACTCGACGCCAACATCCTGAACGAAAAAGGGATTCCGACCATCACCTTCGATGCGGGCAATCACAACGCGCACGACACCAATGAATACGTCGACATTCCGCGTTATCTGGAAGCGTGCGAACTGGCAACCCTTCTGGCGACAGACGGTTAGGTGGCGGAGAGGGAGGGATTCGAACCCCCGGAACCTTGCGGCTCTCCGGTTTTCAAGACCGGCGCATTAAACCACTCTGCCACCTCTCCGAGTGAGTGTGGAAATATACGGAGCCGCGCGGGAATATCAAGCGTCTAGCCGCAGTACTTCTTTAAAACCGCCACCAGACTGTCGAGATGCACCGGTTTGGAAAGATAATCGTCCATTCCTGAATCCAGACATTTCTGCCGGTCTTCTTTGAGGGCATGCGCTGTCATGGCGACAATCGGGATGGACTGTATTTCGCCGACCATCTGCCGGATGGCGCGGGTGGTTTCGAATCCATCCATAATCGGCATCTGACAGTCCATAAAGATGAGATCAAACCGTTTAATAGCGATCTGCTCCAAAGCCCGGGCGCCGTTAGGCACTACCGTCACGTTACACCCCAGTTTTTTGATCATGGCGGTGGCGACCTTCTGATTCACCAGATTGTCTTCTACCAGAAGAATGTTCGCTGAAATCGGGGTTTCGCCAGCTGGAACCGGCGCAGGAGGCGTGACCACCGGCTCAGCCGAAACAACCTTGCCGAGTTTGAGTGTGAACTGAAAAGTGGTGCCTTTATCCACTTCACTGGACACGGATATCTCTCCGCCCATGAGCTGAACCAGCTGACGGGTAATCGCCAGTCCGAGGCCGGTGCCGCCATATTTACGCGTGGATGACGCATCCCCCTGAGTGAATTTTTCAAAAATCCGCTCCTGCAGTTCAGGTGTCATGCCGATGCCGGTATCTTTGACATCCGCCAGCAGGTTCCAACCGTCGTCCTGAGGAACGGCCTGCATGCGGATTTGAATATGGCCGTTATGGGTAAACTTGAGCGCGTTGCCGACCAGATTGATTAAAATCTGCCGAATGCGACCGGCATCGCCCAGCATCTGTCTCGGAACGCTGTCATGAATGGCAATCGAAAGGTCGACTCCCTTTTTACCGGCGCGGTCGGCAAACAGCAGAACCACTTTCTCAACCGTTTCGCGCATACAGAACAGCTCGGGATGCAGACGGACTTCGCCGGCCTCAATGCGGGAAATATCCAGCAGTTCGTCGATAATACGCATCAGCTCGCGGGTGGATTCCATGATGGTCTGAATGCTGTCGCGCTGTTCCGAAGTCAGCTCGGTTTCGAGCAGAAGATGGGTCATGCCCATCACGCCGTTCATGGGCGTGCGGATTTCGTGGCTCATATTGGCCAGGAACTCGCTCTTGGCCCGGCTGGCGCGTTCAGCATATTCCTTGGCCTTCACCAGCTCTTCGCTGGCGCGCTTCAGCTCGGAAAGATCCACGTCGATGACATACATTTCCCACTCGCCGCGCTGATTGCGCGTCGCGAGGCGGCTGGAATATACCGACACCTGCTGGCCGTCGGCGGTCCGTTTGAGCATTTCTCCGGAAGGGATCGGCGTGCCCGTCTTCACCCAGTTATCAAACGCCCCCACGATTTCGTCGCGCCGGTCGGGCGACAGAACCAAATCCTCCATCTTCCGGCCCAGCACATCTTTTTTGGAATATTTATAGAGCTGTTCACTGGCGCGGTTCCAGAAGATGACCTCGCGGGCGGTGTTATACCCCTGCACGGCAATGTGAGGAATCTCTTCAAACAGGAAGCGGAGACGTTTCTCGCTCTCGTGCAGAGCCTCATAAATCCGGCGGCGTTCGGTGATATCCTGACCCACGCTTTGAATCTCGATCACGCGCCCGGCCTCATCGAATACCGCGACATTTTCCCACTGCACCCAGGCTGTGCGGGTACGGGCGCGCATGCGGTGTTCAACCGTCACCACACGCTCCCGGCGCGATATCAGCGATTCGACCGCTTTGCCGGGAATATCGATGTCTTCATAGAAAACAAAGGACTGGCTTTCATTACCGATTAATTCACCCCGCGACCGCCCGAGGAACCGGCAGAACGCTTCGTTGACAAAGGTGAACTGCCCTTCTGTATCGGTGCGGACAATAAAATTGCTCTGCGCCTCAATCAGTCCGCGGTAACGCATTTCGCTTTCTTTCAAGGCCTGCTCGACATGCTTGCGCTGAGTCATGTCGCGTACCAGAAGCAGAACAGCGCTTTTACCTTCAAAACGAAGCGGAGCGCCAATGACTTCAACCGGAACCTCGTGTCCGTCGCCAGAAAGAGAAATTCCTTCGTACCGCTTCATTTCGCCGGTAAACCACTTACGAAAATCCCGCTTTACCTCTTCGCGGCGGTCCGCCGGAACCAGATCCAGCACGCTTTTGCCGACCATTTCGCTGTGACTCAGTTTATGAAACGCGCAGGCCACCGGATTGGCATCCAGCACAACTCCGTTTTCATCCTCGATAAAAATGGCGTCGGGCGAATTCTGAAAAATCGTCCGCAACCGTTCTTCGCTGTTGCGCAACAATTTGGTTTTTTCAATCACACGGCGCGACAACCGGATGTCCCAAATCCAGAACAGCAGAACCGCCGCCAGCAGAACACCGATTCCCATCACGACATAACGGATATAGCGCACGGCCTGAAACCCGATCGTGGTGTATTCCAGCCCAAGCCACTTATTCTGAATCCGGCTGATCACTCCAACACCCCGGGCATGCTCAACCGCCTTGGTCAAAATCGCAAGAAGGGTTTGATTGCCGCGGGCAACCGCCATACAGCACTGGCCGGTGTAAAGCGGCCGGCCGACCTTCTTCACCCGATCCGTCCAGCCATTCTCATACAGATAATAATAAACAACCTGTTCGTCGCCGATGATGACATCCGCAGTTCCCATCGCCACCGCCTCAACGGCCTGCTTAAAGCTGGGAATAGACAGAATCTGACAGTTGATGGCCTGCCGACTGAGGAATTCCTCTGCATAATCCCGTTCCGGCACAGCGATAATTTTCCCGTTCAAGTCGGACAACGTCTTGATGTCATCACGACCGGCGGAAACAAAAAGCGACGCGGGAACTTTGAAAACCACCGGAGTAAAACCGAAATCACGGGCGCGCTCATCACTGTAAAAAAGACAGGTAACCACGTCGTACTGCCCGCTGAGAACCGCCTCGCGGGCTTCCTTGAGCGGCATGTGAAAAAAATCGGCGCGAAATCCGGCCTCCATCGCCAGCCAGCTCCCGACTTCAACAGCCATTCCAAGCGACTCGCCGTTTTTCCCGCAGAACTCGAAGGGCGGATAGTTCTGCGTGCTGGCAAACCGGATCGTGCTACCATGATCTTTCAGCCAGGCCTGTTCGCCCGCTGTGAGCTCTATGGTCCCGGCGGATGCGGCAACAGAAGCGAAAAAAGACAAAAGAAACGCGGCGAATGCTTTTGAAGAGAACTTGTGCATGCCCCGAAAATTACCTTTTCACCCCGCCCGCCGTCGAGCGGGAAGAACCTGTTTTCAGCGGTTGGAATCCCGGTTCCGCTCCGGAACCGGGAACAGTTCAGCCGACATCAACGATCGACGGCGTGTAATCCGCCGGAGGCTCGTAACCCAGCAACCGGATACACGTTCCGGCCAGACTGCTGATTCCCAGCCCCTTCGCCGCAGAAAGCCGCGCCTTCGAACAGCCGGACGGGTCATAAACAATCGCCGGAACCGGATTGAGCGAGTGGGCGGTTTTGGCCAGCGGCTGACCGTTCTTCCCGTATTTCACCGCGCCGGTTTTGTCGTGTTCGTACATATCGTCCGCATTACCGTGATCCGCACTGATCACCATAATTCCGCCCGCTTTTTCGACGGCGGCCTTCAGCTTTCCGAGCCCTTCATCCACGGCCTCGACCGCGATGGTGACCGCCGGAAAAACCCCGGTGTGTCCGACCATGTCGCCGTTCGGATAGTTCAGGCGGATAAATTCATACTTTCCGCTCTCAATCGCCTTCACCACGGCGGCGGTGATTTCGTCCGCCTTCATGCGCGGCTTTTCTTCGAACGGACAGATGTCGGACTTGATCTCCACATAGTCTTCCAGCGCCTCGTTGAACTTGTCAGCGCGGTTGCCGTTGAAGAAATAGGTGACATGGCCGTACTTCTGCGTTTCGCTGATCGCCAGCTGATGAACGCCGGTCGCGGCGAGATATTCGCCCATCGTCCGGTCAATCGCCGGAGGAGTCACAAGATAATTGCGCGGAATGCCGAGGTCGCCGTCATACTGCATCATCCCGGCATAAAAGACCTTGGGCTTCGGCCCTCGGTCAAACTCCTTCAAATCATCCGCCTCAAACGCCTTGGTGATCTCCAGCGCGCGGTCGCCCCGGAAGTTGAAAAAAACCACGCTGTCACCGTCCGCCACAGGGCCGACGGCTTTGCCGCCGCGTTCGATAACGAACGGCGGCAGATCCTGATCAAGGATTCCGGGCTTTTCCTCGCGGAAGGCTTCGACTGCCTGTTTCATGGAAGCAAACATCCGGCCCTCGCCTTTAACATGCGTGTCCCAGCCGCGCTTAACCATACTCCAGTCGGCGTTGTACCGGTCCATCGTGATATTCATCCGCCCGCCGCCGGAAGCAATCGCGTAATCCACCGCGCCGCCGGCATTGAGTTCAGCCAAAAACGCTTCGAACGGCTCAACATATTCGAGCGCGGAAGTGGGCGGAACATCGCGTCCGTCAATCAGCGGATGAATACGCACCTTCCTGATGCCTTCCGCCTTCGCCTGTTTAAGCATGGCCTTGAGGTGGTCAATATGGCTGTGTACGTTGCCGTCGGAAAACAGGCCGATAAAATGAAGCGCCGAGCCGTTCGTTTTCACGTTGGCGATGAGTTCCTTCCACGTTTTTCCGGCGAACATTGAGCCGGAGGCGATCGCTTCGTTAACCAGCGCCGCGCCCTGATGGAACACCCGCCCGCATCCAATGGCATTATGGCCGACTTCGCTGTTCCCCATGTCGTCATCGCTCGGCAGACCGACCGCCGTGCCGTGCGCCTTCAACTGCGTGGCCGCGCCGTTTTTCATCAGCCAGTCCAGATGGGGGGTTTTTGACGAAAGAACAAAATCGCCTTCGGCGTATTTGCCGATCCCGACACCGTCCATGATCACCAGCACCACCGGCCCTTTAGGCCCCTTAAAAACCGTTGATTTTTTCAATGCTTCCATACTCATTTCCTTTTTGAAAGTTCCGGGAGTTTGAGCGCGGAAATATGCCCTTCATGCCGCTCACACTCAAGTTTTCGCGGCAACTCTTTTCAAATGCCTCCTTGCTTTGCCGGGACTCGCGTGTAGCATCGGCGCGACTCAAACGAAATGGACTGGAGAATAAATGGCCAAAGATGATGTTGTTGAACTTGAAGGCGTTGTGGAAAAGGTTCTGCCAGCCACGATGTATAACGTGAAGCTGTCCAATGGACACACCGTTCTCGCCCATATCTCCGGTAAAATGCGTAAACATTTCATCCGGATCGCCGTCGGCGACCGGGTCACCGTCGAAATATCCCCGTACGACCTGAGCAAAGGCCGCATCGCGTTCCGCCATAGAGACTGACGGTATTAGCGTTTGACAAAACGACGACCTTCACCTAATTTCCCCGCCTTTGTGAAAAATTTTACCCGTTTAAGGGGGTGTTATAAATTATGGCCAGCACAACTTGTGAAGTGAAACTCCGCCGCGGCGAACCGGTCGAAAAAGGACTCCGCCGCCTGAAGAAACTGCTCGACCGCGAAGGGATCCTGAAGGAAATGCGCGGACGCAAGCATTTTGAGAAGCCGGGAGACAAGCGCCGCAAAAAACAGGCTCGCGCCCGTTCCCGCGCCATGCGCGACAGCCGCATGGGCAGCAGCAGCAACAACAGCGAACCCCGCATGAACAGCTACAGAGACTAAATTGAACCAAGGTTTAAACCATGCCGAATATTAAAAGTGCGAAAAAAAGAATGCGTTCGTCTGAAAAGCGTCGCATCGGCAACATGACGGCCAAGACGAAAGTCAAAACCGTCCGCCGTAAAACGCGCGAAGTGCTGACCTCTGGCGTTGCTGAAACGTCCGATCAGGCCGTGCGCGAGTACAGCTCGGTGCTTGATAAAGCCGTCAAACGCGGCGTGATCAAGAAGAACACCGCCATTCGCCGCAAAAAGCGGGCGCTCGCCGCTCTGCGCAAGCTGGCGAAATAGTTTCCAGACTCTGGAAACGCGAAAGCCGTCCTTAACCGGACGGCTTTTTTATTAACCGAAAGATCAGACTACCACGCATGAACCGTCAGGCTGACCGCCTTGCGGGCCAGATCCGCCGCCGCCTCCGGCATCGCGGTGCGCTTGGACGATGTCAAATCGGAGCTGAAAAGAAACTCGGCTTCACCCAGCACGGACGGGTTCTCCATAATCACCTCGTTATTTTCCGCATCCCGGAGAACAACGGACGAAGTCAGCGTCATTCTGTATTCCTCGGCCCGCGTGCCCTGCCGACGATTAAAAGCCAAAGCCTCCAGCTCAAACTTCCGCAGGGTCACGACCATTGCGGCATCCGCCTCGTCCTGAGAACGGATGGCCAGCCGTCCGTCCATCTGCAACTCCGCCCGCAGAGCCTTCATAACAGCCACTTCAATAGAGGGCTCATCCGTCTCGTTTACAACAGACACGCTCACCGTCCGGATCGAATCGGGCAATGTACTGCCGACACGATATCCCGCACAGCCGGAAAACAACAGTGCCAGAACAGAAAACAGAAGGAGTTTTGCGGATTTCATGCCGACACCATAGAAGAGCGCCCTGTTCACGGTCAAGCTAAGAGTCCCCGCAACCGTTTGAGGGGAACCCCGGAATCAGGACAACCCGGCTGACAGCGACGGATCTGTCATAAAAAACTGCACACAGGCGTGCTGTGGATGTTTTACCACAGAGTCCACGAAGACACAGAGATGAAGCGCGGCGATATCATCTTAATGCCGCCGCAAAATATCGAGGATCAGGGAGCAAAGCGATCACGGCCACCGAAAAGATTTTTGTCGGGATCAAATTCGATGTTCCGATCGTTGGGTACCGGGTTCAGGTAATAGGTGAAAAGCAAAGAGGCTGTTTCGCTGCCCCGCACATCGAACAGTATGTTGCCATGAATTTTTCCGTATAACGCACTGGCTACTTTCCCGTTTTCATCCAGCACAGTCCGAACGCGCAAAGTATAGTTTTGATCTTCCCGCTCCTCCTGATAATTGCCGTTGCTCTCTTCAAAAAACAAATTGGTGGTGTAACCATCCAGCGGAGCGGAATATGGCATCGCCAATTCCGCTCCGCCTTTATGAGTCGCATAGATGTTCTGAATTCCATCTCCCCTGCTCGGAAATGTGATGGTTAAAGAAGATCGGTAATCCTGCCACGATTTGAGGTCGCGATAGAGCTTGAACAGGATGTCGCTACGAATTCCACCTCCATAGGGTGCGACCCAAGCTCCCCTTTCTAAGTCAAACCCGACAAATGTGTTTGGAACAGGGATATCAGTCCGAATTGATTTAACATACATCGGAATCGGGTTTTTGATTTGTTTTAGCACCACCTCAAAGGTCGGATTCCACGGTTGCCAACGGCCTTTCTTAATGTTGGGGCTGTCCGGCGGCGTCCATTTTTCCTGCCACTCAGTATATTTTCCGTCACTTGAATAGTATCCGTCTTTTTGAACACGATACGTCAGCCCTCCGGATGTCTCACCTTGAAAAACAGCATAACCGTTTGTTCCGGTATACTTCTCAACAAGCCGTTCTTTGTCTGGCGTCCGGTTGTTGTGAAAACAGTGTTTTATCAGCGCATTCGTGACAGGAACTCCTTCCGTGTCAATCACTCTAAAGGTAGCCTGCGCATCTGCAACGGGAGCATAGATATCCCTCGCGCCCGATGCACCTGCTATCAACACCAACCCTAAAAGCACCATTGTTCTTTTCATTGTTTGAGCACTCCTTCTTCGGCGAATTTATCGAATACTTTGTAAACATAAAGATAGGCCATGTTGCGGATGTCGCTGTGCAACCAACGTTCCTGATACTTCTGATCGTAACGCCCCCAGCCGTTCTTGAAACCGCTACCACCGACTGTATCCATGTTGAAATTTCGACTATCCGGTATCGCATTAAGCTTGTTGGCCCCGACCGGAAGACTCAGCGCGGGGATCATCTGGGCAAGTAACTTCGGCTGGTATTCAAACGCATAGGAGCTTCCGCTGTTGTGGTAGAGCGGCCAGCATCCGCCGTCATCAAAAAAAGGTTCAGAACGAAGCTCTTCATCCAGAATGTTCACATTCGCACCGAATTTATAATGCCAAGGTAACGGATAGTGTGAACTGTTAAAGCCCCAGCCGCCATACGTACTGCCGCCCCACGAAAGAAACTCAAACCGTCCCTTCAATTTCTCCTGCAAGCACCATGCGAACTCCCCTTTATTCCACACGGTGCTTAGTTCATACGGTGTGCCGGTGTGCCGTTCCAGCACCTCTTCACCAGAGGAGTAGAAGTTGTAAGCTTTTGACACAACTGAAGAAAAGCGGTTGCGCCACGTCAATTCGCGGCGTCCATCGCCCAGACCGAAAAGCTGATGCCATTCCGTTGCCCAAAGACGGTTGCTGTAATCAACCCAGTCGGGATGGCGCATAGCAGAAATGTCTGACGCCGCGCCGTCATACGCTTCCATCGCCACCGCCGCATCAATCATGAAAAATTTGCTCACGGACGCACTGTAATCCTGAATCGCCGCAGACACCAGCATGTTTCCAAGACTGTGTGCAGCAACGATCTTTTCGCCGAAAATGGAACCCAGATAGGAGCTCAGATTGGACGCAGAGACCCATGCATTGGGTGTGTTGATCTGATAATTCGGTGTTATGGCTGTGAATGGAAGCCTTGATTGATCCCCGCACCATGTGATGCCATAAAACCGGGCGCTGGAACCGCTCCAAAATAATCGCTTAAAGAATTCACTATGCCAGCTGCGCGCCTGCTGTTCATTGACGTTGTATCCGTGGACAAAAACAAAGTTCTTGTCGTTCGACGGTGGTTCATTGGGTGCAGAACTGCGATCTGCCACATTCGGATCATCCCGCAGGTTTTTGTGGCGGAACATGTCTTCTACACTGGAGAGGCTTAGAGGCAGTTCGGTAGAGGCCAATATCGTGTCGTTAGAAGCGATGGTGAGCAACAGCGGCGCGGTAAGAAGCTGTGGCCTGTACAGGATATCGGCGGCCTCAATCAGCAGAACTCCTTTGTTCGGGTTGGCGGTGATGCGGTTCAAGAAATCCGTGTTAAGCGTTACGCCGCTCTGAGAAATCAAGATGGTCTCAGCTTCAGAGACGTTCTGGTTAAATGACGGCCCGCAGGAACTGACATCGGTAATGAGATAATCGCCCGCAGTAGTGCGGGTTAAATCGGTATAGACGAAGCGCAATGCACTCACGGGATAATGCAACTTGTACGTTATGCCGTTGGCAGGTGGATAATTAGACAGTACTGAGCTGATATCGAGCCAGACGGGGAAAAAGTCGGTCAGGTCACTGCGTCCGTTGACTTTTTGATCCTTATAATTAGGGGTTCGGCTCCACCACCAAATACTTCCTGTCTGGCCAGGAATATCGCTATCACCTTCGGCAATGTCACCGGAGTCGCTGTCGTCATTGAACCAGAAGCGGAAAGGAAGTCTGTTGGTGGATTCGTCTTCATCGGTAAGGTCTATCTTCCGGTCGCGGTTCCAGTCGGGAATGAGGTGGATAGACGGTTTAACTTCCACTGAAAAGCGGATAAAGTCATTTTCGAAGTAAGAATAACGATCAGAGGCATGTTTAAAGAACAGGCCAAGGCTGGTTCCCCACTCTCCTCCAGTGGTGGGGTCGGCAGGCCCGTAAAAGGGAGGCACCGTGCTGTAATTTGCAGGGTTATCGGCAGTCTGATTTGGTGTTCTATGCGAAGCCACCCCTTCCACTAGAACCGCCAGTTCGCCTGACTTCAATTCACTGAATAAATCATTCAACGGCGGGTCTTCGGGGCCAATCGAAGGTAAAGGCCCCGGTGGATTGGCCCCGTACCAAAGATTTCCCTTCTGGTGATATGCAATCGGCTCACCGGTTGCGGCACTAAAGAGACGAAGTTCTGAAGTTGCTGAAAGGTAAACTCCCGGTGACGGAGCATCGGGATGAATAACTATCTGTTCAAAAACAACCATTCCCATGTCATTGGTGTCGGCATTGCCGTCAATTGTCTCGTTGTTGCAGTCCAGAACGCCGTCGTTATTGTCGTCATCGTCATTCAGGGTCAGACTCATTCTTCGCCCGCAATTCCCCGCCGCGGCGTATTCGATGCGGTAATTGCATGAGAACGGATAAATAAACCGTCCCGCATCGCTCTTTGTGTAGTAATCCGGAACTGGAACATCAGGAATGTCGCCTACAATGTGCGCCGAAGTATACAGGTGCGGAAAACTCCAAGTTCCCTCCGGAACCGTGACGTTCAGAATATCATCCACACTGTATTTTTCCCCAGGTTCCCCATAAAACACTTTTGCATATTCTATCTCATAGACCGGATTCCCGATTAGAACAGCGCGATACGTATCGGTCTTAACCATTGCGCCGTTGAACGGAATTTCTGGCGGAGTCCACATGTCGGGCCCCGAAACCGTCACAACAACCGTGAATGTCGGATAACGATGCAACTCATCCACATTCAACTGCCCGTCGTCATCGAAATCCTTAGCAAAAATGGAGCCCGAATAGGAGGAAGCCATCGCCATCACATCGCTACCCAAAGCACTCATTGAGGTTCCGGCGAGCGGAACACCCCCGTCTGCAAGCGGATCACGCCCTTGATCGAGTTCAAACCAGTCATCCACCCCGTCACCATCCGTATCCCGAAGTAGCGGGTTTGTGTGAAAAATCCGGATCTCCGTTTTATCGTCCAGCCGATCGAAATCGGTATCTTTGGAGCTCGGGTCGGTTTGCGCCTGATATTCCATCAAGTTGCTCAATCCATCGCCATCCGGATCGCCGGAAGCGTCGTCAACGTTCAGATTAAGCCCGTGCGCGGTTTCCCATGCATTAGACATGCCGTCGTCATCGGTATCCGTATCCTGCGGATCGGCTTGTGCCTGATATTCAGCCAAATTGCCGACCCCATCGCTGTCAGGGTCGGACGCAGAATCGTCAACCAGCGGGTTCAGGCTGTTGGTGACTTCCCATACGTCCGGCATGCCGTCACTGTCGCTATCACCGCTCTGGAAGTTCGTGCCCAGCGTGTATTCCTTCAGATTGTTCAATCCGTCGCTGTCCGTATCAGCCAAGGCATCGCTACCAGAAAGAGGGTTCAGTCCGTTAGTTCTTTCCCAGCCGTCGGGCAGTCCGTCGCTATCGCTGTCGGCGTCCAGCGGATCGGTTCCAGTTGTATTGATTTCATCGGCATCGGTCAGGCCGTCCCGGTCCGAGTCGCTGTTTAACGGGTCGGTTCCATAGGTGTTGACTTCATTTCCGTCGCTCAGGGTATCGCCATCGGTATCAGTCAAAACCGGGCTGGTATTAAGCTTGTATTCGTCCAAGGTTGAAAGTCCGTCGCCATCATCATCCGCGCCGGAGGAAAAGGTGACGTTGGTAAAATAATAAATCTCCCATTTATCGCCCAGCCCGTCGGCGTCCGTGTCACTATCTGCGAATTCGACGGCACCGATATCCGCGACCGATGAATCCACGTTATTGCTTCGCCAGAGATGATCCCATCGCGCGGTCCCATATAAGTCCGTCGCCGGAATTGCGGCATCGCTTCCACGGTCAATGCAAGGGGAGTCCGGCAACAGCGCACCGGTTTCCGGAATGAGTTTTGGAGCGGCATGGATATTATTTGTGCCGATTGCTTCCGGCAGACAACTGAACACAACGTCCACTCCGGAGGTCGTATTGTATGAGCCGGATGCGTTATCCCACAAAATGGTATTGCACAGTGCAACCGCCGCTGAATCCGCGCTGTACACGCCAACGCATTGATTGCTAAACACTGTACAGTTCCGCAGACAGACTGTTCCGCCGCCGGAATAAATAACGCCGTTTGTGGCGGCATTGGCCGAGAACAGACAATTCACAGCCTCCAGAGCAGTATTCTGTCGGCAGTAAACCGCTCCGCCGTAACGCCCGGAGTTACGGAAAAACAGACTGTTCGATATAACCGCATTGCAGGTCCAAAGCCCAAGTCCGCCGGAGCCGTACCCCTGACTGTCAATAAATACACTGCTTCCAATCCGGACAATGCTTCCGTCTCCGTTTACAGCACAACCGGCATTATTTGAAAACACACTGTTTTGAATCCGAAGCTCCGATTCATAAGCCTCAACTCCGCAATCCCCTAAAGTGCCGGATGCTGTACAGCCGGACATCACCACGACGGAGTTTTCAAAATAAGCCAAACCGCCCCAGACGTACCTTCCCCCGTTTGCCTCAAACGAACAGTTTTTTACCGCGATTAACGAATTCAATCCGTACAAAACGCCCCCGGCGTTCGCAACGATGTTCGACCGGAACCAGCAGTTATCCAGTACGATCTTTGCATCTGAACAATAGACGGCTCCACCATAACCATCCCCGTCGCTGTATCCATCATCTGAAAATCCCTGCAGGAACTGAACGCCCCGGACAACCACGCCGGTGCTAGTTACAACACACAGCCCCCGCCCGGCATTTTCGCAGTCGAGAATGCAATTCTCCGGTCCGTTTTCGGAAAGAAGCATGAGCGGTTTTCTGGAAATACTCAGATTCCGGTTTTCATTGCCGGTATAGGTGCCATCTGCGACGAGAATGATGTCATACGCATCGGCGGCGACCAATACCGCCTGGAGATTGGTCGCGGAACCGATGCTATTGGTGAACGGTGCTGTATGCGTTCCGCTCAATGACACATAACGGGTTGGTGGCGGAACCGATGCCGCACTAAACGGATCGGCATTATGCCGGTACTCGTACACGCTCGGAAAATCATCTCCGTCCGGATCAAGCAGAGCATCGGACGGATCCGCAGGGTTCAGCCCGTTGGCCGTTTCATAAAAATCCGGCATGCCGTCACCGTCCGTATCCTGCTGAACAACCGGATTCAGGCCGCGTTCAACTTCGTATGTATCGAACAGGCCGTCGCCGTCTGTGTCCGCACTGTTCGGATTCAGATCCAGATAGGCCGCCTCAGCGCAGGTAAACCGGTTGGATTCCGATATAAACTCACTGCCGTTAGTGATGACATTGAGGCTTCCAAACCATTTCATTTCCCATGCATCCGCAACTCCGTCGGAGTCAAAATCTGCGCCGGGGCTGTCTGAATGGACTAAAAGCGCGGTTCCGTTGGTGATGTTCCCTGCATAAAATTCGACACCTCCCTCGCCCCACTGCATGCCAACCGTCGGCAGAGTGTCGTCACTGGAAACGTTTTTATACTGATAGAGAACGCTTCCGTCTTCTTGCAGAACAACCTGAAAACTCAACCGATTTGTGCGCCATGAATCCCAAAAGGGTATTTTCTCAAAGGATATAATGCACCGGTCTGCAAGCGATTGGACATAGACTGCTGAGTTGGTGTCATTTTTCATCCGGTAGTCATCCCATAACACACACAAGGTCTTTTCCGGAATGGAAGCAGACGGCAGAGCCTCATTAACGAACTCCGTCGATCCAGAACCGAAACTGACGAATCCGTTATTACAGACATGCGCCGTGTTATAGACCGCATCGAAAAACGGGAACTGTATTCCCAACTGAATTTGCGCCCGTCCGTCATCCATGTGGCTGAAGTCGGTGATGGCCTGTCCGGCCGCAGAAATGTCCAGCCAGTCATAATCGGTCTTCTCTACAACGTAGCTGACAGGAAAAACCAGCGTATTGGTTGCCAGCGGATTCGTTTTGTAAATCATGATCTCGGCATAATCGGAGAGGCCGTCGCCGTCGGAATCGCTGGATACAGGATTCAGTTCATACTGGTATTTCTGAATATACGAAAAGCGCCCGTCCGCATCATCGGCCAACAGATTCCCGTTCGTAATACTGCTTAAACTGCCAAACCACTTCATTTCCCACCAATCGGGCAGTCCGTCGGCATCTCTGTCCGCCCACTCGTCCGCGCCGAGGTCGGGGAAAACATCGCGAAGGTCTCCGTCGAGGTCGAACCAGACCGTACTGTTTGTATCGCCAATATTCACACAGGGCGAATAGATCGAAACCAGGTGCCATGTATGCACCAGCTGAGGATTGTTTGTGATATTAGAGGTTCCTGCATAACCACCTTCCACACAGGAATAAGACACCGAGGCGCCGCTGATCTGAGCATCGCGAATATCGGCCCGGTTACTCCAGACTATCCCGTTGATCACGGACCCGCCATAGACAGCTCCGCCTTGATTCAGCGCATGATTGCCGACCCATGTACAGTTCTTCATTTCAGGCCCGGCGTTTTCACAATAAACCGCGCCGCCGTTCACCGCTTCGTTATCACTAAATACGCAATTCTGCATTTCCATCACATACCCGCCGGAATAAACAGCACCGCCGTGTCCTGCTGTTCTGTTGGCAAGAAATATGCAGTTGCGCACAACCGGCACGGCTTCGGAAATACAGAGTGATCCGCCATGATCATCGGAATACCCGTTTTGCAGAATCAGTCCGGCAAGAATCGGATGCCCGCGAACCGCATTGAACAGCCGGTTTGAGTTCCCGCCATCCAGCACAACGGTTCCCGGTTCAGCGTAAATCAAAATATTTGTAAGCGTAAGCCCGATCTCCGCATCGATCGGATAAATCCCCGGTTCAATCCGGATAATCGGCCAGTCGTTGGTGGCAACAGCATCTATCGCCTGCTGAATATTTGTAAACATCCCAACCAGTCCGTTCGTACTGACGACTGCCGTTGATACCGGCACCAGTGCAGGATTCGACGGGTCTGTTTCGCCATGCAGATATTCATAATAATTCGGAACCATATCTCCATCCAGGTCGTCTAAAACGTCCAGCGGATCACACGGATTCATCCCGTGACGTACTTCAAACCCGTCCGGAATTCCGTCTTTATCGGTATCCGGCTCCAATGGGTTGGTTCCGGCAATGTGTTCTTTATCATTTGCCAGCCCGTCGTTATCCGGGTCACCAGCGGCATCATTCACCCGGGCATCTGTTCCCGCGCTTATTTCCAATGCATCCGGCATACCGTCGCCGTCGCTGTCCGCGTTAAATGGATTCGTGCCGTATTGATATTCATCGCGATTACTCAACCCGTCACGATCAGAATCAAGTGTTCCATCGGAAACCAGCGCATTGAGCGAACGAGACAATTCCCAGCTGTCGGGAAGCCAGTCGCCGTCCGTGTCCCATTTTAACGCATCGGTCTTGTGAACGATCTGTTCCCGGGCATCGTTAATACCGTCCGCATCACCGTCGATATCCATATTGCCCGCCTGAAAAAACCGGGGCGCAGCATCTGTAGGTGTACTCCAAACCGCCGGATTGGTCCCGGGATAAAGATTCTGTTGAGCAATATTCCAAACTCCGGAAACCAAATCCGTACAGGAATAGACTTCGACCCGGTTGGTAAACTCAGGAGGCGCATATACCTGCAAATTAACGATATGGTTCTGAAAGCTGGGACATAACCGGAAGCTTTCCGCCGACGCGGTATAAACGAAAAACAAAACTGCGCCGAAGGAAGCCAGGGTTGCGATTACTTTATTATTATTTTCTATACTTTTAAACATTTGCCGCTTTTAGCAGAGCCGCTCCATTGCAAACAAGAACAAACCTCCCTGGTTTTGCAGAGCAAAGTCCGAAAGCCCAGACTCTCCACCCTCAAGCCGGAATAAAGCCAAGAGATGAGGTCAAAGATGGTATTAAATACCATCAGCCGTTAGCATGGACGCCACCCGAAATGCTGAAACATCATGAGAAACTTCTTTTTATCGCCGAGGGTTCTTTCTGATCGCCGGGCTGGCTGTGGATAACAAATATCCCGGCACAGATAGAGGACTTATCCATCTCATTCACAACCGAAACGCTCACCGTCCGGAATGAGTCGGGCAGTGTGCTTCCGACGCGATACCCCGCACAGCCGGAAAACAGCAGTGCCAGAACAGAAACCAAAAGGCGTTTTCTGCGGATTTCATGTCGGCACCATGCCCTGTTCACGGTCAAGAAGCGAAAAACAAAGCCGTCTGAACTTGATTCAAGCCCTTCCTGTCGTTACCGTGGTGCGCATTCACCCCTTTCTGCGGAGAAAATTATGAAAAAAGTGCTGATTCCAACCAAGCTTGATTCGATTGCCAAAGAACTGCTCGAAGCCAACGGTAACTATACGGTTGTGCAAGACGCCCAGACCGAGATTTCCGCCCTTGCGGCGAAAAACCCCGACACCTACGCGCTGATCGTACGCAGTGAAAAGGTTGACCAAAATCTCATTGATGCCCTGCCCGCCCTCAAAGTCGTCATCCGCGCAGGCGCAGGCTACAACACTATCGACACCAAATACGCCCGCTCCAAAAAGATTGATGTGATGAACACCCCCGGCGCCAACGCCAATGCGGTCGCCGAGGAAGTAATCGCCCTGATTCTGGCCGACATCCGTCACCTGATCGAGGCGGATGCCTCCACGCGGCGCGGAGAATGGGAAAAGACTAAATTCATGGGGCGCGAGCTCACTGGTAAAACCGTCGGAATCGTCGGCCTCGGCGCGATCGGAAAGCTGGTCGCCAAACGTCTGACCGGGTTTGAGTGCAAAATTCTGGCTTTCGACCCGGTTCTGTCAGAAGAAGCCGCCGCGCGGATCGGCGCGAAGCTTGTCAGCCTGAAAGACCTTTTTGCGCAGAGCGATTTCGTCACACTTCATATTCCCGAAAACGAGCACACCAAAGGTCTGATCAACAAGGAACTGCTCGGTACCATGAAAAAAGGCGCCACCATCGTAAACTGCGCCCGCTCCGGTGTTATTAATGAAAACGATCTGCGCGCGCTTAAGGCTGAAAAAGGACTGCGCTTCCTGAACGATGTCTATCCAAAAGATGCCGAAGGTCCAAAGAGCGTGATTGATATCGCCGACATCATGGTTCCGCATCTCGGAGCTTCAACCAAAGAGGCTAATTTCAACGCCGCACAGCGGTCGGCGGAACAGCTGATTGATTTCGACAGCAAAGGCGTCACTTCCTACATCGTCAACCGCGATATTCCGGAAGGTCTGGACGAAGCCTACGCGGAACTCACCTACACCATCACCACACTGGCCCGCGCCATGATCGGTGCCGAAACCAAACTCAGCCGCATCGAAGCCACCTTCTACGGCGACCTGCAGAAATTCGGTAAATGGCTGGCGGTTCCGGTGGTCTGCGCGCTCAGCGATGATTTTGACCGCTCCATGGATCCAAAGGCCGCGATCTCGTTCCTGAAGGAAATGGGCATCGAATACTCGGTGCGGGACGCTGACGGAAGCAAAGGCTACGGCAACTCCATCACGATCGACCTGATGGCCAGTGTTGATAAGGACAACCTGCGCCGCATTAGCGTACGCGGCACCGTTACCGAAGGCGTGATGATGATTTCGCGGATCGGCGGCTTCGACAAACTCTACTTCGAGCCGAGCGGCCATATCGCCCTCTTCACTTACATGGACCGCCCCGGCGTCCTCAGTGAGATCGCCGGAGCCATGGCGAAGGAAGGCATCAATATTGACGATGTCCGCAATCCGCATGACAAGACCGGTGAGCGCTCCATCGCGATCCTCAAAGTCAGCCAGCCGGTTCCTGAAAAGGTTCTCGCTAAAGTCGCCGGAAAGATCGAGGCTATCAGCTTCTGTGCAGTTTCTTTCTAGCCTAAAGGTTCTGATATGCTGAAAAATCTGTTTTACCTGACCGTGGTTATTCTGCTTTGCAGTTCCTGCGTCAGCCGGACGACCTACAAACAGAGCAGTTTAAAAGGCAGTAATCCTTCAGGAAAACCGGTCGCGGAAAAAAAGCTGATCTGGATCTGGGATAAAGACTACAGCAAGCCCTGAACCTATCGCGATGGCTTGGCCGAACGCAGTGCGGCGTCGGCATCCGCAAAAAGATCGCCGGACGGAAGCGCGGCGGCTCCGGCAGTTGCCTTAATTTTTTCCGAAGCCTGGAAGAACCGGCCCAAAAAACTCCGGGCCTGAGCAAGTCCGGTCTCCGGAAGAATAATTGCAAATTCGTCGCCGCCGATCCGGCATACGATATCCGCTTTGCGGGCCGTCTCCCGCAGTTCCCCGGCAAACGCTTTAAGAACCTCATCTCCCGCCGGATGGCCGCAGGTGTCATTGACCGCCTTAAAATCATCCAGATCGAAAAGAACGAGGCTGAGTTCCCGTCCGTAACGGCGGGCCGTTTCAATATTCCGCACAAGCGCTTCATCAAAAAAGCGGCGGTTATACAATCCGGTCAGCGGATCACGCACCGCCTGCTCCACCAGTTCAGCCGCAAGCGCCAGCACATCGGCGGGCGCACCGATTTCGGCGAGGCGGCGCTGGAGGCGGTCAGGCATGATGGGTCAGCAGAAAAAGGTGTGAGTACAACCAGGAAATCAGTTCCGTGATAACGTGTTTAAAGCCGGCGCTGTGACTATACCAGTGATCAAGGTTGTAGTGCGGCGGCTCAACAGAGATTACTCCGAGCGGATAGTCTTTCCCGAAAACAGCGCGGAACAGGAAATAGGAACGCCGCGAATGAGCACCGATGGTGTAGAGGTTGGCCGATTTGCCGAAAAGCCCAAGCTCTTCAAGCCGCTGACGGGCGGACTGCGCGGAAACGTAGGTGCGGTCGCGTTGTGTGTCGGGTGCCGGAATGGAAATAATCCGTTCAGCAGAAATTCCGTACTGAATCAGACGGGCGGCGCCCAGATCGGCATAGTTATCGTACTGAAGAATTTTCCGTCCGAAGGTGACAGGCCCGCCCGTAGTGACAATAATCTGGCCGGGGCGGACCGACTTGGCGGCCTCCTTAAGCTCGGCATCGGCCATCCAGCCTTCAATAATGACCATCTCCGCATTCGGAACCGGATGTTGCTGTGCCAGAAACGGATAGAGATGCTCCGTCAGAACGAAAAGAAGCCCGCCGAACGCCAGCAGAAACAGCATAAGTGCGGGCCAGGTAGGCAGCCAGACCTCTCTTTTGCGAAAGAACTTCATGCCGACAGGATATAGCCTTTCAACCGGCCCGGAACAATTCCTATCTTTTTGCATAAAACTTTGGGTACGGGTGTTGACACGGGGGTACCCCTCGTATATTTTCCCCGCCTTGCATTTGAACCGGAAAGATTTGTAATGAAGACATTTGTAGCAAACGAAAATGATATCAAACGGGACTGGTACGTGGTGGATGCCGCCGATAAGTCCACCGGACGTCTGGCTGTGTTTATCGCCGATCTGCTTCGCGGGCGGAACAAGCCGACCTACACCCCGCACGTTGACACAGGCGCCTTTGTGGTGGTCATCAACGCCGAGAAGGTGAAGCTGACCGGCAACAAGGAAGACGGAAAAATTTATCAGGACTACAGCGGATTCCCAAGCGGGCTGAAACAGCGCACCGCCGCCGCCATCCGCGAAAAAGATCCGAAACGCATCATCATGCAGGCCGTCGAAGGCATGCTCCCGGGCAACCGCCTGATGCGAAAAACAATCACCCGCCTGAAAGTCTACACCGGCCCGAACCACCCGCACACGGCCCAGAAGGTGCAGACGCTCGAATTTAAAGGCTAATTAAGGAGTACAACGTGGTAGCAGCGAAGAAAGTCGAACAAATTTCCGCAACCGGTCGCCGCAAAACATCCGTGGCGCGCGTCAGTCTGGTTAAGGGGTCCGGAGTCATCACCGTAAACGGCAAATCCGCTCAGGATTACTTTGACACCAAAGATATGCTGGACACCGTGGTTCGCCCGCTCGTTCTCACCGAACGCGCCAATCAGTATGATGTAACGGTAACCGTCAGCGGCGGCGGAAAAGTCGGCCAGTGCGGCGCGATTTCCCACGGCACCTCCCGCGCTCTGGTGAAAGCGGAAGAAGATTTGAAGCCGATCCTGAAAAAAGGCGGATTCCTTACCCGTGACGCCCGCATGAAGGAACGTAAGAAACCGGGTCAGCCTGGCGCACGCAAACGCTTCCAGTTCTCGAAGCGCTAAGCCTTATCCGGCTTGCGGCAAAGTCCCGGAACTCTTACGAGCCCGGGACTTTTTTTATTCCGAAATTATGCGCGGAGGTGTAGTCTCCCGCGTCTGGAGTTGGAATCTATGAAAAAAACACTGCCTCTTCCAAAAGGGTTTTCCGCCGCCGGCGTCAGCGCCGGCATCAAAAAAAAGAAACACGCCAAAGACATGGCACTGATCGTCTCTGACGTGACCGCCGAAAGCGCCGCGGTTTTCACCACCAATCAGGTCAAAGCCGCCCCCGTCAAATGGGATATACGGGTCGTCGAACACGACGGCGCACGGGCTATTGTGATGAACAGCGGCAACGCCAACGCCTGCACAGGCGTACAGGGGCTTGCCGACGCCGAGGCAATGGCCGCGCTGGCCGCCGGACGCCTTGGAATCAATCCGATTGACGTGTTTGTCTGTTCCACCGGAACCATCGGCAAACCGCTTCCTATGGACAAAATCGCCGCCGGGATCGAAATGCTCTTCGACGAGGCTTCGCCGGACGGCGGAATGGATGCCGCCGAGGCGATGATGACCACCGACCTTGTCAGCAAAACCGTCACCGTGGAAATGGACTTCGGCGGCAAACCGGCGCGGATCACCGGGCTGGCCAAAGGCTCCGGAATGATCGAGCCGAACATGGCCACCATGCTCGCCTACATCCTGACCGATGCGGCGGTCGAAAAGCACGCGTTGCAGTGCGCCTTGCGGGCCGCCACGGACGTAAGCTTCAACCGGATCACCGTGGACGGCGACCGGAGCACCAACGACACCGTGATCTGCCTGGCCAACGGACTGGCCGGAAACGAAACCATCACGCAGGATTCCAAACATTGGGATATCTTTTACAAAACTCTGGAAAAGGTGCTCTTTGACCTCTCCATGATGATCGTCAAAGACGGCGAAGGCGCCACGCGGGTCGTCACCGTCAACGTCACCGGCGCGGGATCTGACGGCGAAGCCAACGAAGCGGCCCGGGCCGTGGCGAACTCCATGCTCAACAAAACCGCCTGGGCGGGTAAACGGCCGAACTGGGGCCGGATCATGGATGCCATCGGCTATTCCTACGCGCAGGTTCAGGAAAACAAGGTGGATATTGATTACGACGACGTCCCCGCCGTACGCAAAGGAATGGCGGCCGGAACACCGGAAGAAGAACTCGTCGCGGCGGTCGCCAAAGACGCCTTCTCCATTAACATCAATTTGCACCTCGGCAAGGGTCACGCGGTGGTTTACACCTGCAACTGCACGGAAGACTACGTGCGGATCAACGTGGAGTAGAGAACCGCGATTGGCCGCCGATTGACGTGAATTACTTAGTACGTATTAAAGAGGTTTCTATGCATCAGATGATTGAAAAAGCGGGGGTGCTGATCGAAGCCCTGCCGTATATCCAGAAATTCAGAGGCGATACCGTCGTTGTGAAATTCGGCGGCAGTATCATGGAAAGCGAGATTGGCTACCGAAACATTCTTAAAGATGTCGCTTTCATGGAATGCGTCGGACTTCAGCCGGTCATTGTCCACGGCGGCGGGAAATCCGTTTCCAAGAAAATGCGGGAAGCGCACATCCAGCCCAACTTTGTGCAAGGTCTGCGGGTCACTGACGAAGCAACCATCAAAGTGGTCGAAAGCGTCCTTAACAACGAAGTGAACCCGCACCTGGTGGAAATCATCAAAAACTACGGCGGCAAGGCCCACGGCATCCACGGCGAAGACATCATCAAAGTGAAAAAACATGCCGGAGTTGATCCTCAGACTGGGGAAACTCTCGACTGGGGCTACGTTGGTAAAGTCATTCATGTGGACGTAGAACCCATCAAGGCGTTTCTGAAAGCCGACATCATTCCGGTCATCACACCGCTTGGACGCGGCGAAGACGGCCACCTCTACAACGTCAACGCCGACGATGTTGCCAACGCCGTCGCCTGTGCCCTGCAGGCACGGAAGCTGGTCTTCCTCAGCGACGTCCCCGGACTTTTGCGGGACGTCAACGATCCGGCTTCACTGATTTCAACCTTGAGTTTGGCCGAAGTCGAAGACCTGATTGCGCGGGGCATTATCTCCGGCGGCATGCTGCCGAAAATCGGCGGCGCGGTGGACGCGCTCAAAGCGGGCGTCAGCAAAACGCACATTATTGATTCGGCACTGCCGCACTCGCTCCTGCTGGAACTCTTCACCGACAAAGGCGTCGGAACCGAGATTGTGAAATAAAAACCGAAAAAGCCCACGTATCCATCAAATTAAAATTACTAGATTACGGGACTGACCCCGGCACCGTTCGGTAATAAAAATATGAAATGTCGCCTATGCCAACTGAATGAAACGGAGGAGGACAGTCATATAATTCCTGCATTTGCATTTAGGTGGATGAAGAAAAAATCCCCGACACCGTATTTCCGGCGACCTACAGAGCCAAATCAACGAATACAAGACGGGATCAAGCATCCACTACTGTGCCCATCATGTGAAGATATGTTTAGCAAATGGGAAACTCAATTCTCCAACAAGGTATTTCAACCCATCTATGCCAAAAATAACCCCTCACATCGTTTCACCTATGATGAATGGTTGTTAAAGTTTGCAGTATCCGTTTCATGGCGATCGCTAGCTTGCTTGATTGAAGAGTATCCGCAGAAGGAACTACATAAAAAAGTTGATCCAACATTGCGAGCATGGAGCGATTACTTGCTTGAAAAGTCCGATCATATTTCACCTTACGACCAACACATACTTGTGATGGATCTAATCGAAAACGAAGACGACAACCCAAAAACCTCTGAAATAAACACATTTCTCAAGGCAGGCATATGCTTTGACACCGTCCACAGTGATAAGAACGCCTATATTTTTTCAAAAGTCTGCAGCATACTACTGGTTGGTGTGATTTATGAAACAGAACATGTTTGGCAGGGAACCCAAATTCAGAAGCGCGGAGAATATGGGCCAGATGAATTTACTGTTCCTAGACACGTGGCATCTTTTCTAAACGGTGGAGTTGATATGATGCTCCAAGGCCGAACTGACAGTTCCCTCAAACAATCGGAAGTAATCGGAAATAGGATGAAAAAATAAATTGATTATTTTAACACAGGAAAGGATGCCATGTTTGACGTTTTCAAATCGAAAGAAAGACGCGAAAAAGAAAAAACTGTAACCGTGATCGGGAAGACTCTTTTCAATCAGATTGCTGATGTGCGGAACGAGGTCAAAAGCAAAAACATTGACGTAAAGGATTTCAATGCTCGCCTTAACAGTATGTATTCTGCTGGCTACATTCTTGCTTTTGTTGGAAAAAATCTTGCGCCCATCTGTGATTCAGAACCTGAGAAGCAAAAGTTTGCGGGACAAATTTTTAACGGGATATTCCCAAACAACGGAACCAAATTTATTCAATCACGGGTGGAAGCGCGCGAGTTAGGCCAGCACATTGCTGAAACCTCGGACAACCCTGAGCACACATTTAACGCGAAAGCATCATGTGGAGAGTTCGACCTGGGAATTCAAGCAGCGGAAACAGAACAAAAAGACAACCCATCAAAACTGAAAAGTTATCTGATGACCGGAAAATATTAACCGAACCAGAGCACGCACTCTATCACCGCCTCCGGTGGTTCAGAGTGATGCTGAACGTTCCTCTTTGCGGCCTATGTGATCTCTCGCGGTTAAAAAATCAGTTGGCTTTCGTTTTGTATTCTGTCGGTTCTTCACAGACGCGGTTCGCCTTGCGGCGGATCAAAGGGTGCCCGCTCCGTTGCTGACGGGCCATCAGATCGGCGCAAATTGCGTCGAGATCGTTGTTGAATTTGCGTGCGTGCGCCGCCCTGTATTTCCGGACTTCGGCAACAATCGGGTCATTCATCTTCTTCTCCTAAAAATTCATCGGGCGAACAGAGTTCAGGGCAACGGTAGCCCTGCGCTTCTACCGACTTTCTGATCGGCAGTCGGGTTGCCGGATTGTTCATGTGCTCAAAAAAATAACCCTCCGGCTTAATTTTGGACAGATGTTTTTAAATGGTTTTTGCCGCTTATTAATACGTTGGCAATACAGCCCCTGTGCGGTACATTCCCCCGTCTTTTAGGGAATGGAAGTCATGAAAACAGAAGAGATTATCGAATTGCACAAGAAGTATGTGATGCCGACCTATGCGCCGGGTCTCGTATTGGTAAAAGGCAAAGGTTCCAAGGTTTGGGATGCCGACGGCAAGGAATACCTCGATTTCCTCGCCGGGATCGCCGTGCTGAACGTCGGCCACTGCCATCCGGCAATCGTGAAGGCCGTTCAGGAGCAGGCCGCAAAGCTGGTGCATGTTTCCAACCTTTACTACAACGAGAACCAGCCGCAACTGGCGCAGGCTCTTTCCGAGCGGTCACTGGGCGGCAAATGCTTTTTCTGCAATTCCGGCGCGGAAGCCAACGAAGGATTGATCAAACTCGCGCGGCTCTGGGGTTCAGCCAAAGGCAAATACGAAGTGATTACCATGAAGAATTCCTTTCATGGCCGGACGCTGGCGACGCTGACCGCTACCGGTCAGGAGAAGGTGCAGAAAGGCTTCTATCCCCTGCCCGAAGGTTTTAAGTACGCTGAATTCAATAATCTCGAGTCCTGCAAAGCCGCTGTGACGAATAAAACCGCCGCAATTCTCGTCGAGGCTGTTCAGGGCGAAGGTGGCATCCTGCCTGCCGATCCGGCGTTTATCAAAGGTCTGCGGAAGCTTTGTGACGAAAAAGGAATGCTTCTTCTCTTTGATGAAGTGCAGGCTGGAGTGGGTAGAACCGGCAAATGGTTCGGCTTCCAGAATTATAATGTTCAGCCGGATGCTTTTTCGCTGGCGAAAGGTCTCGGCAACGGATTCCCGATCGGCGCAGTCGTCGCCGCGCCGCACGTTTCCGACGTGTTCCAGCCCGGCAATCACGCAACGACCTTCGGCGGTACGCCGCTGGCCTGCGCCGCCGCGCTCGCTGTCATCGAAACCATCGAGAAGGAACACCTGCTCGAAAACGCGAAGCAGATGGGCGAACTGTTCCTCACAAAACTTCAGGCGATCGCCGCGAAGTATGAATGGATTGAAGGCGCCCGGGGTTGCGGGCTGATGGTCGGTCTGGTTCTGAAGGATAACGCCGCGCCGCTCCAGAAGCTTCTGGAGTCCAAAGGCCTGCTAACGCTGGCCACCGCTATACGGGTTTTGCGGATGCTTCCGCCGCTCAATATCACCGCCGCAGAAGTCGAAAAGGCCGCCGCGCTGATCGCGGAAGCCTGCGCAGAACTGGATAAAACACAATGAGCCGGGAAACCTTCCAGATCAAACCTCACGAAGACGGCCAACTGCTGGTTGACGTGCTGGCCGAACGGTTCCGCTGTTCGAAAAAACAGGCCCGCGTTCTGCTCGATGCCCGGCAGGTTTTCGTGAACGGCAAGCGGGTCTGGATGGCCAAACATAATGTGAAACTCAAAGACGTGATCGAAACCGTCCGCCCCGAACCGAAGTCCAGCCGGATTGAGATTCTGAAGCGGGCGGGCGATCTGATCGTCGTCAACAAGCCCGCCGGAATGGTCACAAACGGGAATCCGCGCAGTCTGGAAGTCCGGCTTCAGCACGAGCTGGAAAACCCGCAGATATGCGCCGTGCACCGGCTGGACCGCGATACGTCGGGCTGTGTCATGTTCGCCGCCAACGCCGCCGCCAAGGAGGCGATGATTCCGCTTTTTAAAGATCAGCGGATTGTCAAAATCTACCGCGCCATCGCCATCGGCTCGGTCCCGGATTCCCTGAAAACCATCACGCGGGATATTGACGGGGAATCGGCCACCACGCTGGTCAGCATTCTCGACAGCAACCGCGACGCCAGCTATCTCGAACTGCGCATCCATACCGGACGCACTCATCAGATCCGTAAGCATCTGGCCGCCATGCGCCATCCGGTGCTGGGCGACAAAGAATACGCCGGCGAACAGCGCGGTAATCCTATTTTCCGGGGCGTTGTCCGGCAGATGCTTCACGCCTGCCGGTTAATCCTGCCCGATCCGCAAGGCGGAACCGCCTCTCTGCGCATCAGCGCGCCGGTGCCGGAAGACTTTCAGGCTGTGTTGAAAACACTGAAGCTGAAGTAAAAAAAATCCCCGCATCGGCGGGGATTTTTCCAAGGACTGAGTTTTTTACTCTGCCGCGGCGGGCGCGGGTTTCTTACCGGGATGCTTCCCCTCGTGATGTTTCATCATCGGTTCGCCGGAAAGAATCCGCTGAACCTGCTCATCAATGCGGGCGGTTTTGTTCTTCTCGGCATCCGCCAGACGTTCTCTGAGTTTGGGCAAATCCGCTTCAGCCTGTGCCAGCCGTTTTTTCTGATCGGCCAGCATCTTTTCCATACCCTCTGTCACCTTGGCACGCAATTCAGCAACCAGCGCTTCTTTTTTAACCGGATCGGTTTCGTTGCGGGCGGCTTCACCTAATTTCATCAGCGCCTCATGATGCGCTTTCATCTTTTCCACCACTTCCGGCTTAACCTGAAACGGCGAGCCTTCCTTCCGGGCTTTGAGCTTTTCAATCTGTTCCTGGGTCAACTGAGGACGCTGTTTAACAGCCGGAGCGGGCTGGGCCGCCTGAGCCGGAGGAGCGACTGTTTCAGGAGCCGGCGGAATCACCTGCGGCTGTTCGTCCGCGCTTTTCCCGAACATTTTTTTGTACCAGGGAACCGTATCCTCAGCTATCGCCGCACCGGCGGCGCAAACACCGACCAACACTGCTATCATCCACTTTTTCATTACTTCTCCTTCCGTTTACATCTCCATGATATTCAGGGAAGCGTCTGATATGGCCACTATCAAACCCTCCAGCCTGCTCAGATCCTCTTCAATCGGATCGTGCCACACGTCCACTCCCGCCACTGAAACTGCAACGACGGAAGTCGAAGAGACCTTTGCACCATGGAAATTAAAAATCGTAGAGACCAGAACCAGACATGCCGCCGTTGCAAGAACCGGCTTCCAGACTCTGGAAAAACTCATCTCCTGAACCGGAGCGCGGCGCAGACGGTTGATAATCTTCGTGACGGTCCAGGGCGGAAGTTCGACCTCCTGAGGGCGAATGGCGCCGCTTAACGCATAAAGCTCCTGCTTCAATCGGCGGGCCTCTTCCGAGGTCTCCATCTCACGGGCAAGACAGCGGATACGCCGGGGCGAAAGTTCGCCCGTCTGTTCCAGCAACAGCCATTTTTCTATCTTCTGCTTTTTCATAATCCCGCCTTCCGCAATTCGCGGTATTCAACATCCAGCTCACTGCGAAGCTTTGAAAGCGCATACTGCATCCGGGCCAGCGCGGTATTCACAGAACACTTCTGGATTTTGGCAATTTCCTTAAAACTGAGATCGGCCTGCATACGAAGCCAGAAGACCTCTTTCTGCTCCGCAGGAAGCCGATCCGCCGCGGCTTCAATCCGTACACCCAGATCGCGCCCGCCGGTCTCGCAGTCCGGCCCGATATTCGGGGTGCAAAGCTGTTCACCGTACGATATTCCAGTCTCACTCATCGGTGTATCCAAAGAAAAAACGGGCTTCCGCCGGCGGATCCGGTCAATCATCAGATTGTGGGCGATCCGGAACAGCCAGCTGAGCAGATTTTTCTGACGGTAACGTTTCATATTGCTGATGGCTCTCACCCACACCTCCTGAAACACCTCATCCGCGTCCTCTCTGCCTTCAGAGAACCGGAGAATAAATCCGAACAGAGGCCGCCGGTACTTCTCCACCAGCTCACCGAGCGCCTCGGTGTCACCCCTTCGATAGGCTTCCAGCAGTTTTGCATCCTCGCCATCCATTCGGTTTATCTCTCGATTGACGCTTTTCATGGCATATAACGGCTCCAGTCCTGCTTTATTGTATCAGGCGCGGTTATTCCCGTCACCGGCTTTACGGGCTGATCGTCTCGGATCCCGGAAACCATTAAATTTCATGGATTGGCTTTTGACAAGCTCACCGGTCTGCACTACTTTATGCGCTCCGTTTTTTAAAAGGGCCGGTAGCTCAGTCGGTAGAGCATTTGACTTTTAATCAAAGGGTCCCGGGTTCGAGCCCCGGCCGGCTCACTCTCTTAAAAACGAATCCTGCCGTTCAGGCGCTCCTGAATTCTCAGCCGATGGCGACATGAACCCCCGCGAGAACCGTCTGTGCGGCAAACGGTTAGGCGCCTAAATCTTTTCAAAGCGGGCGACGCTTTCGACGTGATTGGTCTGCGGGAAAAGATCAACCGGCTGGGCGCTGATGAGTCGATACAGTCCGCCCTCGCAAAGAAGCTGTCCGTCCCGCGCCAGCGAAGCCGGGTTGCAACTGACATAAATCACCACCGGCGGCGCCAGTTCGCGAAGCATTTCCACCGCCTTGGGATGCATTCCAGCCCGCGGCGGATCGGTGATCACCAGATCCGGCAGGCCGAAGGCCTCCAGTTCCGACCGTATTTTTCCGAAGTGCATCAAATCCATCTGCCGGAAGGTACAGTTTGCCGCGCCGTGCTCCTCTGCATTTTTCTGCGCATCGGCGACGGCGGCTTCGACCAGCTCAATGCCGAGGACGCGGGAGCAGTGCTTGGCGGCGAACAGCGCGATGGAGCCGGTTCCGCAAAAGAGGTCATAAACAAGCTCCGAACCTTGGAAGCGGGCGGCGCGGAGGATTTCGTTGTAAAGTTTTTCCGCCTGCACGGTGTTGGTCTGGAAAAAGGAGTTCGGCGATATCCGGTACGTGTATTCGCCAAGCCGGTCGGAAATACTCCCCTCGCCGCAGAGGACATATTCCTTGTCGCCGAAGGCCACCAGATTTTTCCGGTCGGTGGTGGCGTTAACAAAAGTGGTGAGCTTACCGCCGAGCGCGGCGCGCAGTTCGCCAAGAAGTTCCCGCATCAGCTCCGGATCGTGCGACGAAGTAATCAGATTGACCATCAGTTCGCCGGTGCGCTGACCGCGCCGGACAACCAGATTGCGCAAAAAGCCTTCATTGGTGAAGGTGGAATAGATCGAAAGCCTGCGCTCACGGCAGAACCGCCGGACAGTCTCCACGGCAATATTCATTTCCGGCGAGGCAAGATGACAGGAATCAATATCAATCGCCTTGAACGGACAGCCCGGCGCATGGAATCCCAGCGCGAAGTCGAGCGGCTTACTCAATTCAGCTTCCGGAATATTCATTTCATCGGCGGTCAGATAACGCCGGTCGGTGAAATCCATATCAATCTTATTGCGGTATCCGTAGATATCCTCCGCCGGAATGCACTCGCTGACCTCCGGGTTCTCAAAATTTCCGAGATGCTCCAGCGCATCCACCACCTGCTTACGCTTAATCCGCAACTGCTCCGCATAGTCAAGGTGCTGCCATTTGCATCCGCCGCAGAACCCGAAATACTTGCAGAGCGGCTCCGTGCGTCGGTCGGAAAACTTCAGGATCTCGGTCAGATTGGCGACGAGATAACGCTTCTTGATTTTATAAACCTGCGCCCGAACGGTATCGCCGACGGCGGCGGTTCCCTCAACGAAAACCCGGATCCCGTCATCCAGCTTGCCGACACAGCGGTTTTTATCCGCCGTATCGAAAAGCTCCGTCTCAACCATCTGACCTTTTTTATACATGAGCGGGCTGTTAAACCACGGAACGCCCGCCCTGTCGAAACTTTTCCGGCATCACCCGCCTGCTGAGTCGCTCTCGCAAAGGCGCAAAAAAGGTGGAGCGTGACCTCCGGGCACGCTTGAACGCGCTCGGAGATCGCGTTCCACCCAATGATTTCCCAGTGCTTGAAACTTCTTTTCCGCCGCGCGCTCCGCTAACGTTCGGCAAATAACAGAATTCGGAACTATCATGGCAATAGATTTATTCCAAGGCATTACAGATGAGCGCTGGTCCATCGACTATGATAACGAAAAACTCGAGCTAGAGGTGAAACGATCCCGATGCCCCCACTGCGTATTTGCGAAAAACATACAAGGATTCAAACACAAGCACCCATGGGAAATATTCTTTCGCTTCTTCAATGAGCTAGTGTGGTTCTACAATATCACAATAAAAAACATTAATGGCGGCCATGGAGATTATTGTGCCAATGCCAACTTCCTTCCGAGTGATGATAGCTATGCAATCGAATTAAGTAGCTTTCGCCAGCAAATTTTCGACAAGAACCAACATTTGGCACTAGGTTTTTACCGAGAAGGGATTTCTTGTGAAAGCCCCTATTACAGATTTTTGTGCTACTCGAAGATTCTCGAGATCCCCTTTAATAATGGCAGGGAAAAAGGATGCTGGATTGATGGCCAAATCCCCAAACTCCAAGATGAGCTCGCGGTAACATTTCGCGATAGAAAACTTCACATATTCGGTGAGAAAACCCTTGGCACATGGTTAAAGGAAGATGGGCGAGATGCGGTAGCCCATGCAAACATCCAAGCAAACAACACTGTGCGAGACCCAAATTGTTATCAAGACTGGGACGAAATTAAATGGGGTAATGTGGTGATGCACGAGCTAGCAGAAAAAGCGATGATCGAGAAGATGGGGATTCCAACAAAGGAACACTAAACGAAGTCGAGTCCATCGAGGCTATCACCGCCTTCGTCGGTTCAGAGTGATACTGATCGTTGGTAGCGCTCCACCTGAAGCCGTACCGGTTTCCATGCATCGGAAAGATTGAAATGACCGGGGGCGGCGGCGTACACTCCGCGACATGAAGCCGGGCGTTCATATCCGTAAAGGTGAAATCGAGTTTGCTGTTCACAGCCGTGCCAACCGTTTGTGGCTGTTGCTGTTTGATTCCGCCGATGCCGAAACGCCCGCTCGCGAGATCGAAATGACCGGAGGCCCGCTCTGGCGGGCCAAAGTTCCCGGACTGAAGCCCGGCGCGTTTTATCTCTATCGGACGGATGCCGTGCCGGAGCAGTGGCTGATTGATCCATACGCCCGCGCTGTTCATTTCCCGCGAAGCTGGGGCGAAACCGCCGGACTGGAGGCCGGACAGCGCATCCGCACCGGAAAGCATTTTCCGAAGGGAGTCGTCGTCAGCGATCCCTTCGACTGGCACGGCGAGAAGCGTCCGAACATTCCGCTCGAAAAATCCGTGATTTATGAGGCGCACCTGCGCGGCTTCACACGCGGCGAAGCGGACGGAACCTATCTCGATTTCATCGAAAAAATCCCCTACCTGAAATCGCTCGGTATTACCGCCGTCGAGTTTCTCCCGCTGTTCGAATTTGATGAGCTGGAGTTTTTCATCGAAGGAGCGGCGCGAAGCCGTTTACTGAACTTCTGGGGCTACAGCACCCTCGGCTTTTTCGCGCCGATGAGCCGCTACGCCGCCTCGCGCGAACCCGGCGCGGCGGTCGCCGAATTTAAAACGCTGGTCAAAGCCCTGCACGCCGCCGGAATTGAAGTGATTCTTGATGTGGTTTTTAATCATACCGGCGAAGGGCCGTTCGACGGTCCGGTGTACAGCTTCCGGGGTCTGGATGAGGCGGCCTATTACATGATCCGCCCCGACGGCAGTTACGCCAACTGGAGCGGATGCGGCAACACGCTGAACTGCAATCACCCGGTCACCCGCCAGCTGATCGTTGACTGCCTCAAGTACTGGGCGGAGGAAATGCACGTGGACGGCTTCCGCTTCGATCTCGCCACCGTGCTCTGCCGCGACGAAACCGGCGAACTGCTCGATAAGCCGCCGGTGATTGAGGCGATTGAAGCCGAGCCGGCGCTCAAAAAAGTAAAACTGATCGCCGAGCCGTGGGACGCGCTCGGCGGCTATCAGGTCGGAAGCTTCCCCGGCAAACGTTTCTCCGACTGGAACGGGCGGTTCCGCGATGATATCCGGCGGTTCTGGAATCAGGACGAACCTGTCGCGGGACTCGCAACACGGCTGGCGGGCAGTTCGGACATCTACAACCATAGCGGCGGATCGCCGCTCCGGAGCATTAATTTCATAACCGCCCATGACGGCTTCACGCTGGCCGATCTGACCGCCTATGAACGCAAGCACAACGAAGCTAATCAGGAGCAGAACCGCGACGGCGAGAACCACAACTACAGTACGAACTTCAGCGAGGAAGGCCCGACGAACAATCCGTCAATCCGCACCCTCCGGACGAAACAGCAGAAAAACCTGCTGGCCACGCTTTTTCTGTCGCGCGGCGTTCCCATGCTGACGGCAGGCGACGAGTTCGGTCGCACACAATCCGGCAACAACAACGCCTACTGTCAGGATAACGAGCTTTCATGGATTGATTGGTCTCTGCTGAATACAAACCGTGAGCTTTTTGAGTTCACAAAGAAGCTGATCGCCCTGCGCAAGGAGGTTCCGGCACTTCATTCGGGGAAATTTTATACCGGCAAAGGCGACGTGGAGTGGATCGCCCCGGAAAACCGCGCCGTGGACTGGCAGAACGACCGCGCGCTCGGCATGTATATCACCGGAAAACGCGGTCTGCTGATTCTGTTCAACAACGGAAAAGAAGACGTTCAATTCCAAACTCCGGAAGGTTGCTGGAAACTGATTCTTTCCACCGATCCGTCAACCGGCTTCGCCGCCGGAAGATCTTCCGTTGCGGTTCCAGCCGGTTCAGTTGCGGTTCTCAGCGAATGATCACTTCACGACGCGCGTGGTTCCGTCAGGGGCGGTTAAGACACGAACGCGTTCGCCGACAGAAAACATCACGTCGGCTTCCTGTACCACGGCAATTGTCGAGCCGCTATCGAGTTTGACGGAGATTTCCAGACCGGCCTTTTTTGTGAGCTTTTCTTCAGCAACCGCACCGCCGACCGCGCCAAGCGCCGCGCCGCCGAGAGCGGCCAGAACCTGCCCCTTGCCGCCGCCGATCGTGCTTCCGGCAACACCGCCCGCCACACCACCCGCCACCGGACCGACCGCTGAGCGGGTGCCTTCGATTTTCACATTCCGGACGGATTGAACCGTACCCGACTGCACGGTTTGAGACCGGCGGGCCTGATCTCGGGAATAAACATCGCCGGAGTTACTGGACGCGCAACCTGCGATCAGAGCGACCGCAATCAGAGACGTAAAACACGGAAACGGTTTCATGCTTCCTCCTTTTTACGGAGGCATTGTACCGCTGTATCCGGCGATTGAAAACCCGGTGCCGTGTTTATTTTTCGTTAGCGAGGTCGCGAATACCCATGCCTTTAATCTGCTGAAGGCGGGCGAAAACTTCTTTGCGGCGGATATTGAGTTTGCCGCTGTTTTTCGAGGCTTCCCACAGAACCACCGTCGGCAGACTGACTCGGGCAAGCTCGGCAAAGGCTTTCTGCGACAGCTTGAGACGTTTGCGCATAGCGCGGATTCCGGCGCCGCTGATCCAGCTCCGGGAGGCCTCTTCGGATGTCGCTTCCTGCTGAGCCGGAACTGCTTTGGAAACGGCTCTGACCAGCTGTTTCTTTTCCTTTTCAAGCGCATCCACCCGGCGGCGCAGTTCAGCGATATATTTCCGCTGACTGGCGTTAACCGACTTGATCGGCTTGAGCGCCGCATTCACTTCACTGCGGGCGATCCGCGAAATTTCCTCTTTCAGAACTCTCATTACATTGGCCATATTTTTCTCCTGATCAGCGGACTCCGGCCGACGCCGGTTTTTTGATCATCATCTGCACAATCATGATCAGATTGCTGGTTGTCCAGTAAAGAACCAGACCGGACGGCATGGTGTAGAAAAAGAACAGCATCATGATCGGCATCATAATCGCCATCATTTTCTGCTGTTGAGGATCCCCGGCGCTCGGCGTGAGCTTCTGCTGCCAGACCATCGTCGCGGACATCAGCAAAGGCAGAATGTTCAGCGATCCAACGATTGGAATCATGCCGGCGAACAGATGTTCGGGCTCGGAGAGGTCGCGTATCCAGAGAAACTTGGAGAAGCGCAGTTCAATGGCACTGCGCAGAACAACAAACAGCGCGATGAACACCGGAATCTGGATGAGCATCGGCAGGCACCCGCCCATCGGGTTGACCTTGTTCTCCTTGTAGAACTTCATCACTTCCTGCTGCATCCTCTGCGGGTTGTCTTTGTATTTCGCCTGAAGCTCCTTGAGCTGAGGCTGGAGCGCCTGCATCCGGCGCATGCTCTCGGTTCCCTTGTGCGTGATCGGCCAGAAGATAACGCGAACGACGATGGTCAACAGCATGATCGCCACGCCGTAATTGCGAACCACATTCTCAAGAGCCTTCAGTCCCCAGAGCAGACCGACCTTGATTGGATACATGACCGGGTTCATGAACTTCCAGAAGCCCATGCTTCTGAACTCCATGACTTCCACCTGATCCATGCCCCGGGTTTTCAGAAATCCGTAGTCTTTCGGCCCGATGTAGGCGCTGGTCTTGCGGGCAAGCGTTGCACCGGCGGCAATCACTTCTGAATCAAACTGCAAAGAAGCCGCAACCTCGACCGGAACCGCCTTTTTACCTTCGCCCTCGCGGCGGACGGACAGATCAAACGCATCGGCGGAAGTTTCCGGCGTCAGAATCTGGACGAAAAATTTGTTTTTAGAAGCGATCCAGCTGGCCGGACGGGGAGCAATCTGTTCCGCCGTGGATGTGATCATCCCCGAGCCCGACACACTGCGGAAAAGCTTATGCAGTTCCTTACCCCAGTGATGAACCCCTTCCTCAGACGGAGAAAAAGAATCCACTCCCAGCGTAACCAGACCGGCCATTGCCGTGGTTCCCTTCGCTTCCGACATCGGGCCGGTTGGCAGACGCAACGCAGGCAGAGCCCACGGCGCGGTTCCGCTGTTTACAAAAGAATCCTCGACCGAAAGAAGATATTCGCCTTCCAGCTTAAAGCTTCGCTCAAAGAAACGTCCATCCCCCAGCGCGGCGACATAACGGACGCCTTCCTCCGTTTTTTCAAGAACGCCGACCGGCACCGGAAGTTCGGCGTACCGCAGTGCCGGAGCATTGGTGAAATCGAGAACCATCGGGCCGCTGTTTTTACGGTTCTCCGCCGGATAGTTTTTCATCACGGCAGAAACCACCGCGCCGCCGTAGGAGGAAATGGTCAGTTCGATGTCTTCATTCGCCAGCGTCACGGTCTGCTCAGGAACCGACGGTTTTTCAACCGTTGGAACCCTTTGAGCGGCCGCCTCAATTTTGGCGGCGGGTTTTTCAACGGTGGACGGCACCGGCTGTTGCGGAGCGGACGGGGCCGCCGCCTGAACCGGCTGTTCCGGTCTCGGGAAAAACTTCCTCTCCAGCGCCGGGTAAAAATTCATCCAGGCGAACATCAGCGCCACGAGGATACCAACAATAATAAAATCGTTCTTTTTCATAATCTCACTTCTCTGTTTTGCGCTCCGGAACGGGGTCGTATCCGCCCGGATTCCACGGATGGCACCGGCAGATGCGCCGGAAAGCCAGCCAAAGGCCGTAAACTATGCCATGCTTCTCAATCGCTTCAATCGCATAATCTGAGCAGGTTGGATAAAAGCGACAGCAGGCGGGCTTCACCCTCGAGAGGGTTTTCTGATAAATCCGGATCAACCCTGTAAACAGCCGCTTCATTTGGACAGCAACCCGGCCTTTTGAGACAGCTTCAGAAACTCGGCCTCCACCTCCGCATGCGAGGCGAACAGCAGATTGTGGCGGGCAATAATCACCATATCCGACGCGCCGGAAAGTTCAGCGCGATGCTGGCGGAAAATCTCACGAAGGCGGCGGCGGGCGAGATTGCGGTCAACAGCCCGGTTGCTCACCTTTTTACTGCTCACCACGCCAAGCCGGAGGGCGGCACCCTGCCCAGTACGGATCCAGAGCACCATAAAGCGTCCGGGAAAGCTCTTTTTTTGCGCAAAAGCCTCCCCGAAAAGGGAGGCTTGAATCAGGCGCTGATTTTTAGAAAGCGTTTTTGATTCCACCGGTAAATCCTCCGGTGAGAGCGTCTTACGCATCACAAACGGTCAGCCGTTTGCGGCCTTTACGGCGGCGGTTGGCAAGGACTTTACGTCCGTCTGCGGTTTCCATACGGGCGCGAAACCCGTGCTTGCGGGCGCGTTTAATCTTCGAAGGGTGCCATGTACGTTTCATTGTTCAATTCTCCACTCAAAATTCAAAAAGAGCGCAAACCCTGCCAAGTTCGTCTGCCGCTGTCAACCTCTTAAAACTGCTGGTTTTATACCGAACAAATCCAACTTATAATAAGACCGTCTTGCATCCATCATGGCTTCAATGTATACAGGCACACTACTTTTATAATCGGAGCGGTTCTTTGCGTACTGGCCTGCTATATTTTATCTGTGTTGCGATCCTGTCGGCTGCGGCTATATTCGCCCAGCAAACAGCTTCACAAATGGCTTTCACCGAACTGGTTTCACAAGCCGAATACGCCGTTAACAATGCCCCGAAAGACGCCATTCCTCTGCTGAAAGAAATCATTACCCGCGCTGGTGTGCTTCAGGATACGCAAGCGCAGGAAAGCGTTCAAATGGCCCGTCTTCATCTTGGATCCGTCTATTGAAAACTCGAACGCTGGAATGACGCTCTTCGATACACAGAAGAATATTTGAGCCATACGCCGGTCAAAGACCGGTCCGCCGCAATGCAACTGCTCTGCCGGATTTACCTGGCACAGGGAAACTGGGAGAAATTGAACGCTACCGCAGGAACTCTTCTGAAACAAAAAGAGATCGGATTAAAAGAGCATGAAACCGTTCGGCAGTTCCTGGTTCAAGCGCTGTTTAATCAAGGCCGCTACAAAGAAACCCTCGACCTGCTTACAGAAGTAATGGCGCAAATTGATAGTCCCGAAAAGGCGCTTCCGTACCGTTTAATGCTCGTGCGCTGTCTTTACGAAACCGGCCAGACAGACCGGCTGGTCGGAGAACTTCCCCAGCTGTTCCGCGGAGAGTTGCGGGAAAATGTAACCTTGAATCTGACTCTGCTTAATATCGGCGACCTGCTGTTCGACCGGCAGATGTACCGCAAGGCTCTGACGATTTACCGTCTGGTTCTCCCAAAAGCCGATCTGTTTGCCGCCCAGCAGCAACGCTTAAAAGAAGCAGCGGCCAAATCAAAAGAAAACAGATGGAATATCTCGGAACTGAAACAGGCTCTGGAATCATTGCAAAGTGTTCCGGATTACGACCTTCATATCGCATTCCGTGCCGCCCAGATATATTCGGAAAACAAGCGGTTCTGGGAAGCGGCTGTTCTTTTTGACCAGATCTATGCAAAGTATCCGTCCCGCGAAGAAGGCAAAGCTTCACTGCTCCAGAAAATCCTCGTTTTGTTCGAGGCCGGAGCCGGAACAGAGGCCGTCACCGAAAGCACAGACTATCTTGAAAAAAATATTTCCGGGCTTTATCCCCGGCTGGTCTGCACCCGACTGGCCCAGTACTACCTGCAAAAGGGACAGGTGAATAATGTCCTTGCGCTGTCCCGTTATACAGACCGATGGACCAAGCCGGCCGACAGCGATGAACTGGCTCAGCAGACTGATATCCTTTATATTCTCAGTTTCGCCCGCTTCCAGCTCGGCGAATATGCCGCCGCCGCCGAAGCGTTCGACCGTGTCATTCAAACCTCGCCCGATTCAAAAGCCGCAATCGATTCGGTCTACTGGAAAGCGATGTGCCGCCTGTTACAGAAGGATTATGAACCGGCATACCGGCAGTTTATTGATTACCGTGAAAAATGGCCGCGCGCCGATTTTTCTCCGGCCGCCCTGTTCCGCGCCGGAGTCTGTAAATTCGGCATGGAAGAATATCCTTCAGCAAAGGTTATTTTCGAATCATTCATCAAAAACTACCCCGAAGATTCTTTGATGCCGGAAGCGCTGACTATGTACGGCGATCTGCTGGGAGCAGACGGACAAATTGATGAAGCGCTTGCAAGCTATGACCGGGCTATCGAAATCGTGGCAGCAAACTATGAGAAAGCCACCGATCCCCTGCTGAAAAAACAGATACCGGCCCCGGCCACTTACGCCGTCTTCCAGTCCGCTCAGACGCTCAAGGCTGACGCAGATGCTCACATCACCCAAAAAGAAGTCCAGGTCGCCAAAAATAAGTATCATCTGCTGATTGAACGTATCGAACGTTATATGAACACCTTCGGCAAAGACGCTGACTGGGCGCAAAGCGTATTCTGGATCGGCAAAGCGCAAATGGAGCTGGGGGACACCGACAAGACGGTTCAGGCTTATCTGGATACCGTTGTTCGTTACGGAGCTGATCCATCTCAGGAAGGTGTTGCATCCATCCTGTTTGATCTGGCGGGTATCATTAAAACCCGACTGGATGCAGAGCAGCGCCATCAGGCAGTTGAAACCATTCAAAAAGCACGGCAGGACGCCTCTGCGCCGGCACTGCAGATCCGGCTGGATGTTCTGCTGGCTGAACTGAATGGAACACAGGCGGAGCTGGGACAGGCGCTGCTGGCCCGTGAAAAAAATCTGAATCAGGTCCCGCCCTCCGGCCTGTCTTTAATGTGTAAAGCCCTGCTGGCGTCCGGCGATTTTTCACGCGCTGAAGAGTTTTTCACCTGTTTCTCGGAAAAATATCCGGACTCCCCGTTTATGCCGCCGTCCTATCAGTTGCGGGCAGAAGATTTGTACCAGCGCAATGATCTCGACAATGCCGCCGGTCTGGCCGTTAAGGCGCTCAGCCTCTACGGGGCAACCGCGGAGACCGGCTGGGCACAGCTTATGAAAGGCAAGGCGGAAGCGGCCCGCGGCGACTTCAAAACCGCCACTGAAACATTCAATATGATGTTCAGTGTGCGTGCATGGCGCGGACCGGCGTGCGCCGAAGCGATGTTCCGGATGGCGGAAGCCTGGGAAGCACAGGGCAATCTTGAAAAAGCGTTCGCCTTTTTCCAGCGCACCTACCTGATTTATAAAGCCTACGATCACGGATTCTGGGCCGCCGAAGGTTATCTGCGAAGCGCACAATGTCTGCGGAAAATGGGACGTGTCACCGCCGCCCGGAATACATACCGCGCCATGCTGCTAGATGAATACGTGAGTGATCTCCCGCAGGCGCAAACCGCCAAAGAAATTCTCGGTCCGGAAGAAACCGCCGAGCTTCTTGCCGGAAGAACCAACACCATTGAAACGGTTACCGGTGAAAGCGGGGTTTCAAAATGAAAAGTACCGTGCTGACTCTAACCGCCTCTATCCTGTCTGCGTGCTGTTTACAGGCACCGTCCGAAAATATTTCCGTCCGAATTCAGACACTGGATAAATCCGTCCGGATTGGAACGATTACAGGAAAAGGAACCGGATGTGTTGAATTCCGGTCTGGTGACGGAGCCCCCATCCAAATCCCGGATACACAACTCGCCTATATTCAGTTTCCGCTCAATGAAACAGATATGAAACAGATCCAGCGATTTCTGGATAACGGACAGTATAAACAGGCGTCAGAACTCCTAAACCGTTTACTGACCCCGTGTATGCCGTATATCGGCCTGCCATCCAACATGCTGCCGCGGTTCCTTCAGTGGATGGCGGCCTCTTACTGGGCAGGTGATTATGCCCGAACCATTGGACTCTCCGACGCATTGGTCCGCTTCCCCGGAGAGTTTCACAATCAGTCACTTTTCTACGCCGGACTCGCACAGCTGGCACAGGGCAACTTTCAGCCCGCGGAATCACTCCTGCAAACGGATGAAGGCAATATGGTTTATCCCCCGCAATCCGCCGCCCGTTTTTACATTACCGCCCGGATTCTGCAGAAAAAACAGCAGTATATCCCCGCAATCCGCACTGCAGCACAAATGATTGCTCTGCACAGTCGTGATGCCGACTGGATGCCGCAGGCCGAACTGCTCTGCGAAGAACTCTATCTGCAAATGGACATGCCGGAATCCGCAAAAGCGGTTCAGGATGATATCCGTGAGTTTTATCCAGACCCTGATATGAAAAAACGAGCCGCCGCAATTTTCGCGGCAAACAGAAAACCGGAGAAATAAATGAAAAAAACATGGATTACCGCTACATTCTGGCTGATGGCGGCTGTCACTCAGGCCGCAGATACGGCTACTGCTACAGCGCCGCAAAAATTAACCTTTTTCGATCTGATTGTTCAGGGCGGATGGTGCATGTGGCCGCTGGGTTTCTGTTCAGTGGCACTGGTTTATTTCGTCGTTCAAAACATGATTTCACTGCGCGAGAAAAATCTGCTCCGTACAGAAATGATGCCCGAATTCCTCGATCTGATGGTTAAAGGACAGGTTCGCAAAGCACTGGAACTCTGCCGGGAAAATCCCGCTCTGTTCACTCTGGTCTACGGCGCAGGACTGGAACGGTGCATGAAGGATGAAGTGGATTTCGATAAAGTCAAAGAATCGGTCGAGGAAGCTTCTGTGGAACAGATGACCCATCTGATGAAGCCAATCGATTTTCTCTCCATTATCGGTGCGATTGCCCCGATGCTCGGACTGCTTGGCACTGTCTCGGGGATGATTAAGGCGTTCCAAACCATGGGATCGCAGGGAATGGGAAAACCTGAACTGCTGGCTTCCAATATCGGCGAAGCACTGATCACAACGGCGGCCGGTTTGATCATTGCCATTCCCGCCATGCTCTTCTTCTTTTATTTCAAAAAGGGATTCAACAAAACGCTGGCTACTCTCGGACGCAACATCGGCTTTCTGTTCGATGCGCTTGAAACCGGTGAGATGCCGCTGGCCTTCCAGGACTTGCGCAACGAAGTATCCGCCGATGAGCCATTCGCTCACAAAACTGAATAATTCATTTTAAGAAAACCGCATGAAGCTGAAACTGGCAGAGGACACAGATGTATCCATCGACATGTCGCCGATGATCGACATGGTCTTTCTACTTCTGATCTTTTTCATCGTTGCCTCCGCGATGGTCGACCTCGACAAGCCGCAGGTAAAACTGCCGCAAGCCGCCGCCGCAAAAACCGCCGACGATGTTACTGGCCGGCTGATTGTATCCATAAACAAAGACGAGCAACTTTTTATCGGAGCCGGGGCGGTTACAATGGACGGACTGAAAGACCGGGTGCGCACAGAAATTGAAGCCGACCCAGGATTGCGCATATTTATACGGGCAGACGAAGAAGTCCCCTACCGGGCCAGCAAAGAGTTAATGGCGGCCTGCGCCGAAGTTGGTGCAGTCAATCTGATCTACGCGGCCTTTGAAGATTAAAGAGAATTCTGTCATGAATCTCAGGAAAAATTTACAGGATGAAAAAGTAGAGCTGCAAATCGCTCCGCTCATTGATGTGGTTTTCCTCCTGCTGATCTACTTCATGGTAACCGCCTCGCTGGTTAAAAAAGAAGCGGACATCTCGTTCACACTCCCCGCCCGCGTTGATCAATCGGAAAGCATTGAACTTCCGATCGAAGTTCAAATTGAAATCGCAAATGACGGTGATGTAACCGTCGAAGGAATGATCTTCAACCGGGATGATCATGATCTGGATACATTAGCAACCCGGCTGACCGAATTCCGCGAAGCAGCGGCTTCATCGGGAAGCGAGCTGATTGTCAACATCATGCCGGAAAATGAAGTGATTCATCGGCGCATTATTGACGTAATGAACGCATGTGCTGAAGCCGAGGTAAAAAACACATCCTTCAGCATGTCGATGTAAAACAAACAGGGTAATTTGCGAATGGCACTGAAAATCAGTTTAAAACGAACCCGGCAGACAGCTGTTAAAGGCCGTTCATCCGCGCTGATTATCACGATTGTGATCCATGTTCTGATATTGGTTGCCGCAGCAACATTTGTCGCAGTAACGGTGGTTCAGCGCTCCGAGACAAAATTTGAAGGGAAGCAGATCGTCCGCCCGAAGATGAAACTCAAAAAGCTGCAGGTTCCGGTAAAAATCGACAAAAACACCCGACAGCAGTCAAAGGTCAGCCAGCGGGTTACATCTGCCGCCCGGGTCACTACAAAATCAGTTGATTTTAAAATGCCGGAAATGACCGGGCTTGGCGGCGGAGCCGGCGTAGATTTGTCAGGATTTTCGCTTGGAGGGAGCCTTGGCTTTGCATCAACTCAAATCAATGTGTTCGGACTGAAAAGCACCGGAGAAAAAATCGTCTTCATTCTGGATACCAGCCGCAATATGCTCATTGACGAAATTGGCGGCATTCCTGCTTACAAAATCATCAAAGATGAACTGACCGGGCTGATCGGCAGACTTCCACCCACAACACTGTTCAATGTAATCATATTTGATGCAAACAGAGAGGCGGTCGCTTTCTCCCCTGATTTGTGCCCAGCCAGCGACGCAAATGTACAGAAACTGAAAACCTGGCTGGCTCCACTGAACACAGACCAAACCCGTATCGGGACTGCAACCCTTGCCTCTCCTGGAACACCCCTCACCTACGAGCCTGCGATTCCGATTGCCAATATTCAGAGAGGCTGGCCAGCGGCGCTTTCCTATGCACTCCAGAAAGGTGCCGATAACATTTACTGGCTTGGGACGTTTGATTTTCTCATGTACATCCACAAGGATCTGTATGCAGATGTTAAACGCGGGAAACCGCTTTCGGAGCCAACAGGTATGCCTCCCGAATTCCACGGTGTTGACTACAGCTCGTGCGGCGGCAAAGAGCAGTGGGATGCAAAAGTCGCCGAAGCGAGAAAACTGCTGGATACCGAAAATGCACAGCGCAAAGCCTCCGGTCAGCCAGCTCGCGTTATTCCGGCATTCGGCGGAGAATATGCACTGGTCGCAATGTATTTCCCTGGCATCTCAATACCTCAAATGAAAGATGCCAAAATCAGATATCTGTATACTGCGCAGGATGTTATTGACTATATTGGCACCTTACAGAAAAAATACAGCGAACAGGATCGCCGTTCTGTGTCTATCGGATTAAAAAAGAAAAAACTCAGCTTTAACGTCATCCACTTTGTCCCGAAAGATAAAGATTATGTCCCATTACAGGTTCTTGAAGACGTAGCCCAGAAAATGAACGGAAACTATCTCCGCATTCAGGGAAGGGACGCCATCAAATCCTCCGCAACATCCGGCCAGTAGCAGCCGTGAATGTCTTTAAAACCGGTGCTTCCGTTCTTTACTTTAAAACGGCGCGGCGGTTCCAATCTTTGTATTGATGGCGGCTTCGGCGATCGAACGTCCGTCAATGAGCACCGGCTGTTTACGGGCGCGCCAGACCCGGCGCTTGGTTTTCGCGACCATATTGTGCCCCGGAACGAAGAAAAGCAGTTTCTCCTCCAGTTTGGACAGCACCCACATCAGCGGATAAACCAGCGTGGCGAAGACGTTCAGCTTGGTGTAGTGATAAAACTCCTCGGTGCCGGCATGCTCGCCGGGCATGTTGTAGGGGCCGCGCGCCAGTTTATTGGCCGCCGCCTCGCAAAGCAGACCGGGAACCTCGACACAGCAGGTCGAATAGGAATCGGTGTCGGGCACGTCAAAACCGTCCTTGAGCACCTCGAAGAACTCGCCGCTGGTATAGCCGTTGCGCTCAAGTCCTTTCGCCTTCCAGGAAAGGCCGACCGCGGAACGGAGCGGACAGCTTCCGAGGCAGAGCATCTTGCGTGCGGCGGTAATCACCAGCCGCCCGTCGGGCTTCAGCACGCGATGACATTCCTTAATAAAGGCGAAATCGTCGCGGACCCGCTCCAGCGCATCCACAATCACCACCAGATCATAGCTCCCGTCCGCGTCCTTTATCGCCGCGCCCTGAAGAACCTCCACCTGATCCTCGACAAACCAGTCGAGCGCGGACTTGGCGGTATGAGAAAGCACCAGCGTCTTCCAGCGTCCACCGCCCTCGCGCAGGCGGGCGCTGATCACGCCGTCCCCGGCGGTGATCTCCAGGCAGTTCTGATTCGTGGTGATTCCGATCAGCTCCTTGATTTTCCGCAACCGCATCTGCCGCCGGACGGAGCGTTTAAACAGCTTTTCCTGCCAGCGGACCACTTCGTTTCGCAGATTGACATCCATTGCTTTCATGGCCGCGGAGTATAGGCATAACCCTAACGGGCGCAAAGAGAAAAAAGATTCTCTCCGGACGCCATTGACAGAACCTCCCCGGATTTCCACACTCTGCCGCCAAAAACCGGAAACTCACTCTATGGATATTTTCTCTCTGATCTTTGTCGTCGTCGGGCTCTGCCTGTTCGAAACCATCACCAGCATTGACAACGCCATCATCAATGCCGAGGTGCTCTCCACTATGCAGGAAAAAGCACGGCGCTGGTTCCTCGTCTGGGGACTGTTCATCGCCGTCTTTCTGGTCAGAGGACTTCTGCCCTGGATCATCATCTGGGCCACCATGCCATCCCTCGGGCCGATCGGCGCGCTCACCGCGACATTCAGCGGCGACGCCTCCGTCATCGAAGCCGTCGAAAAAGCCGCACCGATGCTATTGATCGGCGGCGGCACCTTCCTGCTGTTCCTGTTCTTCCACTGGCTTTTCGTTGAGCCGAAAAACTACGGCCTCGCCGGCGAGGAATTCTTCCATCAGCAAGGCGTCTGGTTCTTCGCCGTCGTCGCCATCCTGCTCGCCGTCCTCGTCTGGTTCGCGCTTAAAATCAATGCGATGATGGCCTTCGGCGCAGTCATCGGCTCGACCGCGTTCTTCATCACCCACGGTTTCCGGGAACAGGCCGAACACGCCGAAAAAACGCTGATGCAAAACGGGCTCTCCGACTGGAGCAAAATCCTCTACCTCGAAGTCATTGACGCCACCTTCTCCATTGACGGCGTACTCGGCGCATTCGCCTTCACGCTCTCTGTGCCGCTCATCCTGCTGGGCAACGGACTCGGCGCGCTGGTCGTCCGCCAGCTCACCATCAGCAATGTTGACCGGATCAAAAAATACCTCTACCTCAAAAACGGCGCCATGTACTCCATCCTCTTTCTCGGCAGTTTCATGGTACTCGAAAGCTTCGGCTTCCACATTCCGGTCTGGCTCTCGCCGCTCATGACCTGCGGCGTCGTCGCCTTCTTCTTCATCAAATCCAGAGCGGCGCTCGGCAGACATGAAGCCTAAGCTCCAGCGGATAGCCGTCGCACTGCTCGGTCTCGCCGGAGCAGGAACGGCGCAAACCTTCTGCGGCGGTCTATCCGACCCGTACTGCGACCACGCCCGGTGCCGCATCCACGGCTACCCCTACGAAGACCGCTGTACCGTCCGTGTCGTTGACTATCCGCCGCGAAAAAAACCGGAGCTTCTTGAGGCGGAGAAAAAACAGCTCACCGACAATCCGTTGCAAAACCGGCTCACCCGGCGTATGGAAGACATCGCCACCACAAACTATATCCGCACGAACAGCATCCCGATCAACATGGCGCCGGGCCTTGCGCCGGAAAATTAGAAAAGGAGTCGCACGATGAAAGTCATCGCATTCAACGGCAGTCCGCGCAAAGGCGGCAACACCGAATTCCTGCTCAAAACCGCGCTCAAAGAACTCGAAGCGGAAGGAATACAAACCGAACTGATTCAGGTCGGCGGACAACTCCTGCGCGGATGCACCGCCTGCTGTTGGTGCCGCGACTCCGGCGAAAAACGGTGCGTCATAGATAACGACCCTCTCAACGGCTACATCGAAAAAATGCGGGAAGCCGACGGCATCCTGCTCGGCTCACCCACCTACTTCGCTGACCTGACCTCCGAACTGAAAGCGCTGATCGACCGGGCCGGCTACGTCCTGCGCCCGAACATGGAACTGCGGCGCAAAGTCGGTGCCGGTATGGTCACCGCCCGCCGCGGCGGAGCCATCCACACCTTCGACTCGCTCAACCACTTCTTCCTCATCAACGAAATGCTGGTTGTCGGCTCCTGCTACTGGAACGACGGCTACGGCGGCCCGGTCGGCGCAGTCGAAGCCAATGACGCCGAAGGCGTCAAAACCGCCCAGACCCTCGGACGCAACATGGCCTGGACGCTCAAAAAACTTCACGCATAAAAAAGCATTCTGGAGTGCGGACGCAAGCGGAGCGCGAGGCCGCTTTGTTCCCGCCGATAAAGAAAAGCTCCGTCGCACTCCGTTTTCCGGAGCACTCCAGAAAGTTTAACTCCTGACGAGCAGTGCCGCGTAGGCGCCGTCGGTTCCGGATTTCGGCGGGAAGAGGCGTTTGGCTTTGACGAGGCGGAATTCTTTCTGTGTACGCACCCAGGCGTTGACCATTTCTTCGTTTTCTTCAACTTCCAGACTGCATGTGCTGTACACCATCCGTCCGCCGGGTTTGACGTGTTTGGACATGGCGTTCAAAATCTGCCGCTGAGTTTTTTTGATCATTTCAATCCGGTCGCGGGTGAAGCGCCAGCGGGCATCAATGCGACGGCGCAGTACGCCGGTGTTGAGGCACGGCACGTCCATCAGGATGGCGTCGAACTGTTTTTCTTTCTGCGGAAAGCCTTTGGCGGCGTCGCCTTTGAGAATCTGCACAAAATCCCAGCCTGTGCGTTGGATGGTGTCCTGCAAGGTGTCGAGCCGGTCGTCGTGGACGTCCATAGCGATCAGCTCGCCCTTTCCTTCCATGAATCCGGCGATCATCGCGGTTTTTCCGCCGGGCGCGGCGCAGGCGTCGAGTACCGATTCGCCGGGGCGCGGGTCGAGCAGTTCAACCGAAACGGAAGTGGCCGGATCCTGCACGGTGAACCAGCCTTCTTTGTAGCCGGGGACTTTCGGTACGGCCACGCCGCGCGGCAGGATCAGAAAGGTTTCCAGACATTGGAACGGATGCGGCTTGGCATCTATTCCGGCGGTTTGCAGAGCTTTGGTGAATTCCGCCGGAGCGATACGGGCAGGTTCGACGCGCAGAATCGTTTCGGCGGGCTGATTGTTCCATTCGAGAAGCTGGCGGGTGTCGCGCTCGCCGTACTGCTTGACCCAGCGGTGAATGAGCGGCTCCGGATGAGAATAGCGGATTTCGTCGGACTGCTTTTCGAGGTTTTTGAGGATGGCGGCCTTTTCGTCCTGCACGTTGCGCAGGATGGCGTTGACCAGCCCCGCCGCGCGAACGGCATCTTTGTGACGGCGGCTTTTGACGGCTTCGACGGTTTCGTGAACGGCGGCGAATTCCTCGACGTTGTCCATGAAGCAAAGCTGGTAAATGCCGACATGCAGTGCGGCGAGGATGAAACTTTCCGGCCGGCGGTCAACATACTTCTGCGCGATGTACTCCAGCGCCAGCTTGCGCCGGACAATGCCGTAGACCAGCTCGGTGACAAAGGCGCGGTCGTCCATCACCTCGGCCAGCTGACGGTCGGGAAAGCTTTCGCTTTCGATCCAGCGGTAGATGATTTCGGCGGCAACGGAACGGCTGTTTTTCTTCATAGGGAGACGCAGTGAACCGAAAACTTCCGCAGATTGGAAGCCTATTTGCCGCCGAAGACATCGCTACCTGACTTGAATCTGCTTCGGAGCCTGGTCGGCCTGAACCTTGGGCAGAGTGATTTTGAGCACCCCGTCTTTGTATTCGGCCGAGACCTTCTCGGCGCTGACCGGCTTGGCCAGCATGACGGCCCGGCTCATGAACCCGCTGGAGCGCTCCTGCATCAGCACTTTCCCGTCGTTATCCTTTTTGACGGTCTCCTGCTTGCGCTCGGCCTTCACCGTCAGGATGTTGTCCTTCACCTCGACAGAGATTCCGGACTTGTCCATTCCCGGCAGATCCATCTGCACATGATAGGCGTCAGCCTTTTCCGCCAGATCCATGCTGGGCTGGGCAAAGCCATTAGCCAGTTCTTCGTCCAGTTGCGGCATCACGCTGAACGCGGCGAACGGCTGTCCAAGGAACCGGTTCATTTCGCGGCGCATCTGAATCATTTCGCGCACCGGATCGAGATAGTCCGGGGCCTGCGGTTCGACCGCGGACTGCACGGCGGACGAATCGGTTTTTACATCAATCTTTCCGCCCTCCTTCTGGGCGCAGGCCGTACTGGCCGTCAATAGCATTGCCAGCGCGGTGCTGGCGGTACAGTAATATTTTAAATTCACTCTCTTCATCGTAAACACCTCCATTGGTTTTTCACTCATTCGTTCGGGCTAAGGGGGGATTCATGTCATCGGCACCACCTCCTCTCAGTTTCCGGCCCCAATAAACCGGAGCGGTCTTGCGGTACTCTTTCAGCAGGATTACAAAGAGGTAATGGTGCGGAACATTGACAAAACGGGCACCGGAGATTAGTTCTCAGGCGTTCTGCAAAGGAGAAAGCCGTGCGCATTCTGATTATTGAAGACGACCGCAAAATCTCATCGTTTCTGGAAAAGGGATTCCGGGAAAACGGCTATGCCGTGGATCGCGCCGCCGACGGCGAAGAAGGCCTTGCGCTGGCCCGGCAGGATTTTTACGACGCCATCATCGCCGACCTGATGCTCCCGAAACTCGACGGACTCGACATGATCAGCCGGTTGCGCGCCGAAAAGGTCAATACGCCAGTACTCATCCTCAGCGCGCGCCGCACGGTCGACGACCGCATCAAAGGACTGCAGGCGGGCGGCGACGACTACATGGTTAAACCCTTCTCCTTTTCCGAACTGCTGGTGCGCGTCCAGACGTTACTGCGCCGCACAAGCCTCACGCCGGAGCCGATGCTCCTGCGCGTTGAAGGGCTCACGCTGGATATCGCCCGCCGCACCGTCGAGCGCGAGGGTCAGACGATTGAACTCCAGCCCAAAGAGTTCGCCCTGCTGGAATACCTCATGCGCAACGCCGGGCGGGTTATCACCAAGACCTCCATTCTCGAACACGTGTACGACTACAGCTTCGACCCGCAGACCAACGTGGTGGATGTACTCGTCTGCCGCCTGCGCAACAGCATTGATAACGACTTTGACGACAAACTGATCCACACCGTCCGCGGAGCCGGCTATGTCCTCAGAAAAAAATAAACCGGTCCGCATGGCCTTCAGCCTGCGGCTGGCGCTGATCTACACAGTCGCACTGTGTCTCTCGCTGGCCGCGCTGTTCGCCGTCACCTACCAGCTCGTCCGCCGCGTCGTTGAAAACCGCGACCACGACGTCATCGAAGCGCAAACCTCGCAGTTCAAATCGCTCTTTCAGCGCGGCGGCGTTCAAGCGATTGATTCCTACTTCCGTCAGCAGGTCACCGCCGCGTCGGAACAATCGTTTGTCCGCATTGTGGACGACTTCAATCAGGTGCGCTTCATCACCGTCTCGCACCAGCTCTGGAACCTGCTCGACAAAAAAACCGGCGACATCCTCCCCTCCGACCGCGCCCGCTGGGACGAACTCATCCGCGAGGAAACCGGCGGAAGCTGGATTGTCGGCACCACGCCGCTCGCGCCGGGACTTTATTTACAGGTTGGCCGTAACAATACCGAAAGCCGGCTGGTTCTCTCCAACTTCCGCAAAACCGCGCTGAACATCTTCCTGCCCGCCGTGCTCTTCAGTCTCCTGATCGGCTGGCTGATGACCCGCAGTGCGCTCGCGCCGCTCCGCGCGCTCATTGACACCGTCCGCCACATCCTCGAAACCGGCGACTTACGGCGCCGCGTCCCCGCCGGAGCCAAACGCGGAGAACTCACGGAACTCACCTCCATGTTCAACCGTATGCTCGACCAGAACGAAAAGCTCATCAGCGGCTCGCGCGAAACGCTCGACAACGTCGCGCACGACCTGCGGACGCCGATGACCCACCTGCGCAACTCCGCCGAACGAGCGCTCCAGCTTCCTGAATCCGAAGCCGTCATCATGCGGGATGCGCTCGCGGACTGCGTTGAAGAATCCGAGCAGATCCTGCACATGCTCAACGCGCTCATGGATCTCGCTGAAGCCGGTACCGGCAGTCTGCGCCTTGACCGCGAAGAAACCAACCTGCGCGAACTCGCCGACGAAGTGATCGAACTCTACTCCCTCGTCGCCGAAGAACGCCGCATCGAACTCAAAAACGACGTGCCGACGTGGTGTACCGTCACCGCCGACCGCCTGCGCCTGCGTCAATGCGTCGCCAACCTCGTGGACAACGCCATCAAATACAGTCCTAACGGAAGCGCCGTCATCCTCTCGGCGGATGCAACCGGCGAGCGAATTGAATTCTCAGTCAAAGATTCCGGCATCGGGATTGAGCCGGAAGACTGCGCCCGCATCTGGGACCGGCTCTATCGCGCGGAACAAAGCCGCACCACGCTCGGCCTTGGACTCGGACTCAGCCTTGTCCGCGCCATCATCGAAGCCCACGGCGGAACCGTCGCCGTCGCAAGCCAACCCGGCCTAGGCTCAACCTTCACCCTCCGCCTGCCGAAAGACTGACTTTCTTTCCTCTCGCAAAGGCGCCAAGCCGCAAAGATTTGGAAATATCACGGTTGCCGCCGCCACAACCCGCCGTTATGCTCCATACTGCCAACCAACAGCAGGACAGAAAGATATGAAATTTGAGTACAAGTTTTTGACCTTGGCGATCATCATGATGATGCTGGCCGATTTTTCCCCGGCCTCATCACTTCTTGAGACTCGTGAGTTTTATGAATATTCTCGATCAGAAACTAATTTCTGTGGAGTAGAAATAAAGGCGCTACTAGATGGAAAATATCGGTCAGGTGAACAAAAAACCGTTACAAACCCTTATAAGTTGTTAGTTTTTTTCGGAGATAAGATCAAAGAAGAGGACGTTGAAATCATTTCCTTTCGTCTTTCTGATCAAAGCGGGATTAATAATATTGTTAATCAACAGCATCCTATTTTGAACATGGAGAAAAGAAACATCGGCACAGGAACCTTAAATTATATCAAAATAACAGACCTGAACCTAAGTTATGTGGATTACCGTTTGATCCTTGTCTTTAAGATTCATGGTGAGGAAAAAGAAATCACTCTAAACATTCCAACCGCATATAAGAAAAAGACCGTAAATCCTTGGTGGGAAAAAGCCAGTGGCATCTAAGCGTCGGGCTCTTTAAAAAATCCGTGTTTATCCGTGCAATCCGTGGTTAAACTCTCCCCCGCATGAACCCCAAGACCCTGCCAATTTATGAACTGCGCGACCAGCTGGTTGCGGCGCTGAAGACCGATAACCGCCTGATTATCGAAGCGCCGACCGGCTCCGGAAAATCGACGCAGGTTCCGCAGATGCTTCTCGATTCCGGTCTCTGTGGGGCAGACTTTCCAGTCTGCCCATCTGCACAGACAGGAATGTCTGCGCCACATTCTCCCCCGCCTGCGCCATGTCCAGACGGCGAGATCGTCGTGCTTCAGCCGCGCCGGATCGCGGCGCGAATGCTGGCGCGGCGGGTCGCCCACGAGCGCGGCGGTGAAACCGGCGGCGAAGTCGGATATCAGGTGCGTTTTGAAAATTGCATCTCCAACAAAACCCGTATCCGCTACGTGACCGAAGGGATTCTGCTCCGCCAGATTCTCAGCGACCCGGAACTGCGCGGCGTCTCCGCCGTAATCTTCGACGAGTTTCACGAACGTCACCTTTACGGCGACATCACCCTCGCCCGTGCACTGCACCTGCAGAAAAAGCGGCCCGATCTGAAAATTATCGTGATGTCCGCCACACTGGATGCCGCCCCGCTCCGTGACTATCTCGCGCCGTGCCGCGAGCTGAAGTCCGAAGGCCGCATGTTTCCGGTCGAGATTTCCTACGCCTCCAAAAAAATTGATTTCGACCACCATCCCGTCTGGGAAGCCGCCGCCGACGCATTCGAAAGCGCGATCCGCTCCGGCGCGGAAGGCGACGTACTGATTTTTATGCCCGGCGCGTACGAAATTTCGCGCACCGTCGAAGCGATCCGTTCCAAGTCCTGCGCCAAAGATTTCGCCGTCCTGCCGTTGCACGGCGAACTCCAGCCGCGCGATCAGGATGCCGCCGTCGGCGAATGCGACCGGCACAAAGTGGTTGTCGCCACCAACGTCGCCGAAACGTCTATCACCATTGACGGCATCCGCGTCGTCATTGACAGCGGACTCGCCCGCATCGCGCGCTACGATCCGGCACGCGGCATTGACACCCTGTTCGTCGAACGGATCAGCCGCGCTTCCGCTGATCAGCGTACCGGACGCGCAGGCCGCACCGCGCCGGGCGTCTGCCATCGGCTTTGGACGCTTCAGGAACAAAGTACACGTAAAGCGCAGGAACTGCCGGAGATTCTGCGGCACGATTTGTCCGAAGTCGTACTCACGCTCAAAGCGGGCGGCATTGACGATGTAGAACATTTCCAATGGCTGGAAAAACCCGATCCGGTTTCGCTGACGAGAACGCTTACGTTACTCACCGACCTCGGCGCGCTCGACCACCACGGCAGGCTGACAAAAACCGGCGAACGAATGGTGCAGTTCCCGATGCATCCTCGCTACGCCCGGATGCTGTTGGCGGCGGATCAATATCACTGTGTCCGGCAGGCCTGCCTGATCGCCGCGCTGACACAGGGCAAAGGAATTCTCGAACGCAACAAAGGCAAAGAAGTCCGTGGACAGCGCGACGATCTGCTGGGCGACGATGACTGCTCCGACTTTAAACGGCTGATGCGGGCGTGGAGTTTCGCCGATAAAAACAACTACAACACCGGCGCCTGCCGGGAACTCGGTATTCATGCCGCCGCCGCGCGGCAGGTGAAGCCGCTCTATGAACGGTTTCTGCAAATCGCCGAACAGCAGGGACTCAAAATCAATAACGGCGCGCCGGAAGACGAGTTCTTGCAAAAGTGTATCCTGACCGCTTTCTCCGACCAGCTGGCGCGGCGATGCGACCAAGGAACTCTGCGTTGCGAACTGGTGCATGGCCGCACGGCGGAACTGGCTCGCGAAAGCGTGATCCGCGACGCGGAACTGCTGGTCGCCGCCGAAATCACCGAGATCGGCCAGACGCGCGGGCAGACCGGCGTACTGCTCAATCTCGCCACCGCCGTTCAGGAAGAATGGCTCGAAGAATTGTTCCCTGAAGATTTTAGCGAAGTCCGCACGCCGCAGTACGACACATCCATCAAACGCGTCGTTGTCGAGCGGCGCAGGCTGTTCCGCGACCTCGCGCTCGATTCCTCCATTACGCACGATCCGAAGCCGGACGAAGCCGCCGCCGTGCTTGCCACGGAAGTACTCAAAGGTAATCTCGACATTCCCGGCTGGGACGAAGAAATCGAAAACTGGATTCTGCGCGTCAACCTGCTGGCGGAATGGTGTCCCGACAGAAATATTCCGGTCATTGACGAAGCCGCGCGGCGCACGATGCTGGAGGAACTCTGCCTCGGCGCGGTCTGCCGGAAAGATTTGCGCGAAGCGAATGTTAAAACCGTCGTGCGCGACTGGCTGACTTATGAGCAACAGCAGTGGATTGAAAAGCAGGTGCCGGAACGGTTTGCGATGCCGGGCGGACACCGCGCCCGCATCCGCTACGAAGCGGGCCATAAGCCGGTGCTCTCCGCCATGATTCAGGACTTCTTCGGCATGACCCAGACGCCGAAGATCGCCTTCGGACGCGTTCCGCTCGTCGTTGAACTTCTCGCCCCGAACCGCCGTCCGGTTCAAATCACCGAAGATTTAGAATCGTTCTGGCGCACCGCCTATCCGGAACTTAAACCCGCCCTCTCCCGCCGCTATCCCAAGCACAAATGGGAGTAGGAACCACAGAAAACACGGAAATTCTATGTTTGGAAACTCACACACCTTGTTCAGGCCGCCGGCCGAGGCGAACAGTTTAATTATCCGCGTGGCGGACGGCTGTCCGTGGAACGGCTGTACTTTCTGCGGAATGTACAAAGGCGTGCCGTACAAGTTCCACGGTCTGGAAAAGGCGGAGAAGGAATTCGCTCAGGCCGCGAAACGGTGGCCGGATGCGCGGCGAATTTTTCTGGCGGACGGCGATGTGATGAATCTCGATTTCCAGACACTGGAAACTCTGCTGGTTTCGCTGAACGAAAAATTCCGGCATCTGGCACGCGTGAGTATTTACGCCAACGGCGCATCCATTCTCGCTAAGTCCGACGACGAACTGCGTCGCCTGAAGGAACTTAAATTGCATACGCTCTACATGGGGCTGGAGAGCGGCGACAGCGAAACGCTTAAAGCGGTCAACAAGCGCGAAACCGCCGAGGAAATGATTGAAGCCGGTCAGCGGGCGCAGGCGGCGGATTTACGGATGTCGGTGATGGTTTTGATCGGGCTCGCCGGAAAATTGCGTTCCGGCCAGCATGCTCAGGCAACAGCCAAAGTACTGAACCGGATGCAACCGCGCCTGCTCTCCGCGCTCCGGCTGGTGACGGTTCCCGGCACTCCGTTGCATGACGCTAAATTTGTAGGCCGGGTGTCCCCACCCGGCGGGAACACGCCCGTTGAAGACAGCGGGCCTACAGTTTTTAAAATGATTACCGAATACGATGCCGTGGCGGAACTGCGCGAGCTGGTCCAAGGTTTGGAACTGGAACAGACGGTTTTCCGCGCGGACCATTCGTCGAATATCGTTCCGCTGGAAGGACGCTTCCCGAAAGACAAAGAGCGGCTGGTCTCTCAACTCGATGCCCTGCTCGCCTCCGGCCAGCTAGATAATCAATCGCCGGGCAGACTTCCGTGGAGCCTGTAGAAATCCAAAACTTGAAATGTGAAACCGGAGACCGGAACGGTATAGTGCCGAGCATGAAACTCAACGAGTCCATCCTGAAACCGCTTCCCGCCTTTCAGCGTAATGGGACTTCGTAAATTTACCGGCATCGAAATCTGAACCAAGAAAGAATTCCTATGAGCAAGCCCCGCACCCAACAGGATAACGCGCTGAACAATATTCTGCTGAACGTCGTGATTCCGGTCGTGATCCTGACCTTCCTGAGCAAGGAAAAATATCTCGGCCCGCTCTGGGGGCTGATCGCGGCTCTGGTTCTGCCGGTCGGCTACGGAATCCATGCGCTGATTAAAGACCGGCGCGCCGATTTCACCGCAATTCTCGGAATCGTCAGCGTTCTGCTGACCGGCGTGTTCGGCATCCTGAAACTGCCGCCGCAGTGGATCGCAATCAAGGAAGCGGCGATTCCGCTGATCATCGGTCTGGCTATTGTGATTTCTCTAAAAACCCCCTGGCCGCTGATCAAAAAAATTCTGATGAGCGAACAGCTGTTCAATGTGCCGCTGTTGCACGAAAAACTGCGCGAACAGGGTAACGAGGCAAAGTTTGAAAAGCGGCTGGTCGGCCTGACCTGGGGACTGGCCTCTTCCATGTTTCTGTCGTCGGCTCTGAATTACGGCCTGGCGAAAGTCATTCTTAAAAGCGAGCCGGGCACAGAAGCCTTCACGGCGGAAATCGGTAAAATGACCGGCCTGAGTTATATCGTTGTCATGCTCCCCAGCATGGCGGTGATGATTCTCGTGCTGATGGCGCTGATGAAAACTCTGACGCACCTGACCGGCCTGAAGCTCGACGATCTGCTCGCTGAGCATCTTCAGGAAAAGAAGCCGGCGGAACCCGCCAAGGCAGATTCCGCCGAATAAACGAACCGTCCGTGACTAATTCTTTAGCATGCCGCCGAGCATCAGTCCGGCCAGAGAAGCCTCAATGATTGAGCCGAGGGTCCAGACCACAGCCAGCTCAAATGGAATCGGCTGAACAGCGTATGTGCAGAAGCCCATCGCAAACCCGTTGGCTACTCCCCAAAGAAAGCCGTATGAAAGTCCGGTACCGGGGCGCCTGTCTTTGATCAGCCCTGCGTAAATCGCCGTGAAAGCGATCGAGCTCAGCAGAACCGCTGTATGGATATACGCCGGCTTCATCGCATCCGGCGCACGCCACAGATCGGCATTCGCCTGATAGACGGGGCCGAGAATGAGAACATGCTGAATCAGATCCAGCGCGGACCAGACAACGAATACTGCGCCAACAGCCAACAGAGCCTTCTTCACCATAGAGAACCTCCTTGTTGAGCCGCAGGATAAAGTGTTTTCCAAACTCTGGAAACCTTTTTTCCGGAGTTTGGACTCCCCGCTTCAGGCATTACCCTGAAACCTCAATACGGCGCCGGAGCTGGCGTTAGTGGCCATAGCGGCGTAACGGGCCAGCCAGCCGGTGGTGTGACGCGGCGCCGGTTTCTTCCACGATTTTTTACGTTCAGCAAACTCAGCGTCTGAAACAGCGGCTTTCAGTGAACGGTTCGGAATATCAATTTCGATGAGGTCGCCGTTTTTGAGCAGACCAATCGGCCCGCCTTCCGCCGCTTCGGGCGAAATGTGGCCGATGCAGGCGCCGCGCGTTCCGCCGCTAAAACGTCCGTCGGTGATGAGCGCGACGCTGTCGCCGAGTCCCTGCCCCATGATGTAACTCGTCGGAGCGAGCATTTCCTGCATACCGGGACCGCCTTTCGGCCCTTCGTAACGGATGACCACAACGTCGCCCGCTTTGACTTTACCGGCCAGAATTCCCTCGCAGGCTTCTTCCTGCGACTCAAAGATGACCGCCGGGCCTTTGTGAACGAGCATCTTCGGATCAACGCCCGCGCTTTTCACAACGGAGCCTTCGGCGGCGATATTGCCGGTTAGAATAGCCAGTCCGCCCTGCTTGCTGTAGGCGGTTTCAACGGTGTGAATGCATTTTTCGTTCAGCGTTTTCGCTCCGGCGATATTTTCGCCGAGCGTTTTACCAGTGACGGTCGGGCGGTCCAGCTTGAGCAGTCCGTCAATCTTACTGATCTCAGCCAGAATCGCGCTGATGCCTCCCGCGTCGCGGACATCTTCGATATGGAAGCTGGACGACGGCGACACTTTGCAGATGTTCGGCGTGATGTTGGAGAGTTTGTTGATCCGCTTGAGGTCGTAGGCGATTCCCGCTTCATTGGCGATGGCCAGTGTATGCAGAACCGTATTGGTTGAACCGCCCATCGCCATATCGAGCACGAACGCGTTATCAACGGATTCGACCGTGATGATGTCGCGGGGCTTCGGGCCGTTGGCCAGCGCCATTTCGACGGCACGTTTCGCGGCGGCCTTCCAAAGCGCGAGACGCGCCGGTTCGGTAGCGAGCAGTGTTCCGTTGCCGGGAAGCGCCATTCCGATCGCTTCGCACAGACAGTTCATCGAGTTGGCCGTAAACATCCCGGAGCAGGAACCGGCGGACGGGCAGGCTTTGCACTCCAGTTCGTTCAGTTCCGCTTCACTCATCTTGCCGGCCTTGCACTGCGCCACGCCTTCGAAAACGCTGATCAGGTCAACGACACGACCGTCAGACATCCGTCCGGCGGCCATCGGTCCGCCGCTGGCGAATACGGTCGGAATGTTGCAACGAACCGCGCCCATCAGCATACCGGGGACAATCTTGTCGCAGTTCGGAATACAGATCATGGCATCGAAAGCGTGCGCCTGAATCATCGTCTCGACGCTATCGGCGATCAGCTCGCGGCTCGGCAAAGAAAACTTCATTCCTTCGTGGCCCATCGCGATACCGTCGCAAACGCCGATGACGTTAAATTCGCGCGGCGTTCCGCCCGCCTCACGGACGGCCTCGCAAATCAGGCGTCCGACCTGATTGAGATGAACGTGCCCCGGAATCACTTCGTTGAAGGAATTACAGACGGCAATGAACGGCTTTTTGATATCGGCATCGGTCAGTCCGGTGGCGTGCATCAGACTGCGGTGGGGCGCGCGTTCCATTCCTTTTTTGACTCTGTCGCTGTTCATAAGCAAAACCCTTTCCTTAAAAAACGATAGACTTCCTCACCCATTCAGGTAGTTTCTCCGGCTTCACAACCGAAAACAGCGAAAGCATACGTTCCGGGAAAATATTATGAAGCCTATTTTCATCGCAATCGCCGTCCTTTTCAGTGCCCGTATTCTGCTCGCCGATGAAATTGAGACCAATCTTCCGGCCATCATCGTGACCGCCGCCGCACAGACCGCCGACAGCGCGGCGATCCACGAAGTACTTCGGGCCGAGCCGGGCGTAGTGCTGAATTCTCAGGGCGGATCGCAAAACGACCTTTCTATACGCGGCAGTTCGTTCAGCGGCGCAGGGCTGTCGCTGGGCGGGCTGACTCTGCGCAATCCGCAGACCGAACATTTTAATGCCGAACTGCCCCTGCCTGCGGCCATGCTTTCCCGCCCGAAGGTGCTGACCGGACTGGATAATCAGGGCGGACATCTGACGGGAACCGCCGGGTTTGATCTGCTTCCAATCTCTGGAAAGAGGCAGATTGAAACCGGATTCGGGTCCGACCACCGCGACTGGCAGAGCGCACTGGTTCAGCACATGCTGACTAAACAGGTCGGCCTCGGCGTGTTCGGCGGACGGGAATCGGCTGAAGGCGTGGACTATCCCGACAACGATTACGACCGGGAATACGCTGGCGGACACATGCAGTACCGCGAAGACAACGTGCAGGTGGATACGCTGGTTGCGCATCAGGAAAAAGAGTTCGGCGCGACCGGATATTACGGAGCCAATCCCGCCAATCCGACCACCGAGAAAACCAAAGACACGCTCGTTTATCTGTCCGCCCGTAAAGGCGATCTGGATGCCGACTACCTGCGCGGCGGCGTTTCGTGGCGGGAATTCAACGATGATTATTATTCCCACATCACCAGCATGAACCGCGATTACATCAATCACACCCGTTCCCGTGTCAGCACAGCTTTTTTTGACGGACGCACGCTGGAAGTCAACGGCTGGGCTCTCGGCTGGCGAGCCGATGCGGAGGAGGAACGGATCGCCAGCTCCGGCGAAGATTTATCCGCCGGACTTGGATATTTCCACCGCACACGCGGCGGGGTTTCGCTGTTACCGCAATGGTGCGGAGACCGGCTAAAGATTGTCGCCGGAGCCCGGGGAGAATTTTTCACAGACGAACAGCCCTACTATCTCCCTCAGGCCGGACTCGACTACAACCTGACAGATAACCTGGCCGCCTTCGCCGCCTACACCGAAACTGTGCGCCTGCCGTCCTACACGGAACTGAACTACAACTCCCCCTCCAGTCTCGGCAACGCCGGACTCGATCCGCAAACCGAACAGCAAATCGAAACCGGCTTCAAAGGAACCCCGTCTGAACACACCGACTGGAAAGTCGCCGCCTTTAATCGCCGGTCAAAAAACACAATTGACTGGATGACCGGATCCTCACCGATCCGCTGGACGGCAACCGATATCGGCAGTCTGGATGTGTATGGCGCAGAAGCACGCTTCGGCTGGTATCCGGCTCAAAACCTTGAAATGCAACTGGCCCACACCTGGATCTATAAAGATCGCACGGCGGAAGATTTCGGGAAATACGCCTCCCGCTACGCCCTCGACTATCCCGAACACCTGACTCAGGCTTCCCTGCTCTGGCGCCCCGTCAAGCCGGTCGAAATCGGAACCGTCCAGTCGCTCCGCTGGCAGACCGACAATGAAGTACGCCAAAACGGGCAGTTCGGAGCAGACAGCTCCTTCGTCATACGGCTCACTCCGCCGCAGGCCGATTATGCAACCCTTTCATTCCTGCTGAATAACGCGTGGGATGACGACTTCCAGACCTTCCCCGGACAGCGTCCGCCGGAACGGTTCGCCGGGGTTTCTTTAACCTTAACCTGGTAGGCCGAATCCAGAATTTAATCACCGCATATTACGTTATTAAACCAGATTATTTTAATTATGTTTAATGCGAAATACCGCAACGTAAAGTGACGGATTCGTTTTAATTAATCATTTTCTAATAAATGGCCTATTGACATCTACAGTAGGAAGCGTAGAAAGGCGGCAAGATTTACTCTTCCAAGGGTTGGAAGGGCACAATCCGGGAGAG
>JBIIYG010000025.1:0-22595 GCA_044346945.1 Pontiellaceae bacterium
AGCTGAACAGCGAGTGGGAGCAGTCTGTCAAAATGGCGATGATCGCCCGCGACCTGATGTATGGCAACGACCAGCTCGACAAGATGGGGTACAAGGAAGAGGCTCGCGGCCACAACGCGATTCTTTCCGGCTTTCAGGGTCAGCGGCACTGGACCGACGCTTTCGCCAACGGGGATTTCCTCGAAGCGATTTCCAACAGCTCGTTTGACTGGAACGGAATCCGTATGCCGCGATTGGTTGCCACCGAGAATGACAGTCTCAACGGCGTGCCGATGCTCTTCAGCTACCTGCTGACGAATACCGCGCAGGTTTTCGCGGACGTCCGAACCTACTGGAGTCCGGATGCGATCAAACGAGTCACCGGCTATGAGGTTGAAGGCACCGCCGCCGGCGGACTGATTCACCTCATCAACTCCGGCTCCGCTGCACTCGACGGCAGTGGACAGCAAAGCAAAGGCGGACAGCCGGCCATGAAACCGTTCTGGGAGATCAGCAAGAAGGAAGCGAAAGCCTGTCTGGATGCCACCACATGGCATCCGTCGGTAACCGAATATTTCCCCGGCGGCGGCTGGTCGTCCAAGTTTGTCACCAAAGGCGGTATGCCGATCACGATGAGCCGCGTTAATCTGGTTAAAGGCCTCGGTCCAGTTCTGCAAATCGCTGAGGGCTGGACGGTTGAACTGCCTGAGAAAGTTCATGCGAAGCTGGATAACCGGACCAACAACACCTGGCCGACCACTTGGTTCGCGCCGCGCATCACCGGCAAAGGCGCCTTCACGGATGTCTATGAAGTGATGGCGAAGTGGGGTGCCAACCACGGGGCCTTCAGCTACGGCCATATCGGTGCGGATATGATCACGCTGGCCGCGATGCTACGCATTCCGGTCTTCATGCATAATGTGGGAGAGGATGCGGTTTATCGTCCGAGTGCATGGAGCTCATTTGGAACCGAAGGCCTTGAGGGGGCGGACTTCCGCGCCTGTAAAACCTACGGCCCAGTTTACGGCTGAGAATAAGGGGAGCTTATCATGTTAAAAGGAATTTCTCCGGTCATCGGTCCGGAGCTTTTGAAAATTATGGCTGAGATGGGCCATGGTGACGAACTGGTTCTGGCCGATGCTCACTTTCCGGGGCACACATTCTGCAAAACCGTGATTCGTGCCGACGGCATTCGCATACCGGATCTGCTGGCGGGGATCATTCCGCTGTTCGAACTCGACAGTTATGCCGATCCGCTGATCATGATGGCCGCTGTCGAGGGCGATAAGCTCGCTCCGGCGGTTGAAAAAAGCTATATGAAGTCCATTAAAAAATCCGCTCCGGACGCCCCGAAGGTCAAGCGGATCGATCGCTTCGCCTTTTATGACCGTGCAGAGAAAGCCTTTGCCTGCGTCATGACCGGAGAACTTGCAAAATACGGCAATATCATCCTAAAAAAAGGTGTTACGACGGTGCTCTGAACCTGTTTGTTCAGACAAGCGGTTCGGCGTTGTTCTGTGACGCAAAAGACCTTCGACGAACTGTGTAGAGTGTTCACCTTTAATCTGGATCCCTATCAACTGGTGCTGGTATCGATCCAAATTTTAGTCGTTCCGGCCCTGATCTTGCCCTGACCCCGCCCGTATAAAAACCGACCGGGTTGGTTGCAATTCCAATCGTTGAAAAAAGTTTCGATACGGAAATTGTTAGTTTTCCAGAGGCTGGAAAAAATATGCCTCTTCAAAACCCTGTGCCTTCGGGCGGCTTTTTTATTGTCGAAGACATCTGCATGCCTAGGGTAGAGTGAAATCCTGAATTGCTCTTGAAACACCCTGAAGACTTCGGGTGGTTCCGATTCTGGATGGTGTCATCAGGTTCTGCGCTGTTTGCTTCGGAAAGGATGCGTTTTCGGTGTGGGTGGTTTTGTGGGTTTTTATCCGCCGGATTTCAGGATATTTCACAGTTTTTCATTTTTGGACTGAAAAATGGAAAATCTCACGAAACCCCTAAAAATAAAGGCCGGAACGTGTGTTCCGGCTTTCAAAGTTGGTAGCGGGGCTGGGATTTGAACCCAGGACCTTCAGGTTATGAGCCTGACGAGCTACCAGACTGCTCCACCCCGCAACTGTTTGAGAAGCGGCGAAGATAGACTTTATTCATGGGTACACAAGAACTTTTTTCCAATGTTTGAAAAAAGCTCACTGCGACCCCGGATGCCGTGCCGGCCGGGCTTCACTAATTCACGTGTTTGAAACGTCTTGCGGATGTTTTTGACCTTGAGTAGTCTTGCCCGCACTGGAGAATTCCGATGGATGGAGCCATACAGTTTGTACTTCTGCTGTTGCTGACCTCCTCGATTATACTGCAGACCTGCGCGACCTGTTTCGCGGCTTATTTGGCCCGGCTTTCCCGTTTCAGTTTCTCCTGGCTCGTGCTGACGTTGGCTTTTCTGCTGATTGCGGTTCGGCAAGGAGTTACTTTTTACCATCTGCTGACCGGCGGTGTGTGTCACACGGAGGATCCTTTTTCCGAAGCGGTATCTTTTGTGATTTCCCTGTTGCTGGTGACGGGGCTGTTTTCAGTTGCTCCGATGGTGCGTAAGTCTATGCAGGCTCCTGACGAAGCCCTGCCGGGGGATTTGTTCGAACAGATCACCAGCGGTGTGGCGGTTTATGAGGCGGTTGATAAGGGTCGTGATTTTATCATTCGCGACATGAATCCGGCCGCGGAGCGGATTGATAAGGTGGCCAGAGAGCATGCGATCGGCGTCCGGGTGACGGAGGTTCTGCCCGGCATTAAGGAGTTCGGTCTGCTGGACGTTCTGCAACGCGTCTGGAAAACCGGGCAGTCTGAGAATTTCCCGTTGCACTATTATCAGGATAAACGGATTGCCGGCTGGCGGGATAGTTTTGTTTACCGCCGCTCCGGCGGGGAAGTTGTTGCTGTATATGACGACGTGTCGGCGCAAATGCGTCTGCAGGAGGAACTGGAACACCGCGAACAGAAATTCCGCATGCTTTTTGAGCAGGCGCCGCTTCCATATCAGGTGCTGGATGGCGAGGGCCGGATTCTGGAGGTGAATCCGGCATGGCTCAGTCTGACCGGATTAAATCGTTCCGCCGCCGCGGGACGTCTGTTCAGTGAACTGCTTTCCCGGGAAGGGCGGCAACGGTTCAGCCTCTGCCTTGAAGAGCTGAAAAAAGGCGGCGTTGCGGAAAATGCGCAGTTGGAACTGCGCCGGAATGACGGTGCCGTGCTGAGTGTTGAAATGAACGCTTTGCTGTTGCGCGGAAAAACGGGCGGCGCCGAACAGATCTACTGCATGTTGCGTGAAACGGACGGCTATGCGGTTGCGGAGGGTGTTGAAAAGAAGGCGCGCGATCTGGCGGACGAACAGCTGGCCGGAGAGCGGCGGGAGCTTCAGCGTCATAGACTGAGCCTGCTGGGCGATCTGGCGGCGGGCATGGCGCACGAGATGAATGCGCCGCTGGCGGCGGCGCGCAATGCGTTTAACCTGATGCGGCAGTCAAAGGGAGCATCGGACGCGGACTGTGAATTTGTCGAAATGGCTTCGCTCAGCCTGTCGCGCATGTCGGATCTGGTGGAGCGGATGTACCGCTTTCACGAGCCGGTTCCTTCGGAATATGAAACACTGAATATCAACGCGTTGCTGGATAACACGCTCACGCTGGTGCGGTCTTCCATGAGGGGCAGGAATATCCGGCTTCAGGATGAACGGGCAAAGTCTCTGCCGACGGTTGTTCTGCCGCCCGGCGCGGTGATGCTGGCCCTGCTTCAGCCGGTCAAGAACAGTGTTGAGGCGATGCCGGCGGACGGTGTTCTGACTCTGCGCACCGGTGAGGCGGAGCACGGCGGTGTTTTTGTTGAGATTGAGGATGACGGTCCGGGAATACCAAAAGAGTTTCTGCCGCATCTGTTTGAGCCGTTTACGACGTTCCGGCATGGCGGCGCGCAATCTGGCGGGGCCGGTCTGGGGATGGCGATGGTTCAGCACACGCTGAATGCTCTCGGCGGCTCCGTGACCGTCCGGTCGGACATTGGAGCCGGAACCTGCGTAAGGATTGTTTTACCGTCGGGAATGAGGCCGACGTGCTAGAGGAGCTTCATGGATAATCACATCGGGATCAAGGGGGTGGCCGTGCCGTTCAGACATTCCAGCGGCCGGGCAAGTTTCTGGATTATAGGAGCCGCCGCGCTGACGGTTCTGGTCTCCGGGCTTTGGACGGCTAAGCAGTCCGGTGAAGCGGCGGATTTGAAAATGCGCCGTGAGCTTGTGCGTCAGGTTTCCGACATCGCCAGCACAATCAGCCCGGTTTATGTGAAGCAACTTTCGTTCACTGCGGAGGACAAAGACCGTCCCGCGTTCAGAATGCTATGCGATCAGATGGCGGCCTATGCCGAAGCCACCGGACTGCGCAGTCTTTACACCATGGCACTGCGCAACGGGTTGCTTGTGTTCGGACCGGAAAGTCTGCCGGAAGGACATCCTTACGCATCGCCGCCCGGCAAGGTTTATCAGGATCCCAGTCAGAAGGACTTTGATATTTTCGAGACGGCCCGGCCGCAGATTCAGGGCCCCGACAGCGATGTGTACGGGACGTTTGTTACGGCGACAGTGCCGGTGTTTGACCATGTCACCAGCAAAGTGCTGATGGTGGTTGGCGTTGATGTGGAGGCGGATGTCTGGCGGGCGGCTGTGCGGCGCGCCCAGTTGATTCCCGGCGGAATCACACTGGCTTTGTTACTGCTTCTTCTGCTGAGCGGACTGATTATCCGCGCCCGCCACCGCGTTTCTCCGTCCCGGACGGCCGGACTGCGGCACACCGAAACCGTGCTTTGCGCGCTCTTCCTGTCCGCCGTTACTTTTTCTTTGGCGATGCATTTTTACAAAACGGAAAAAGATGCCCGCCTGACTATGTTTCATTCGATGGCTCAGGCCAGAGCGTTTCTCATCCGGTCCGAATTTTATGACATGGATTCGACTCTTGCTCAGCTGGTGTCCTTTTTTGAGGCCAGCCGGGAAGTTGATCGCGACGAGTTCAGTTCCTATTGCCGGAACATCATGCTGTCGGGTGTGATGCAACGCTGTCTGTGGATTCCGGAAGTGCAGGACGGAGAAAGAGAATCATTTATTCAGTCGGCGAAAAACGGGGGGCTGACGGATTTTTCAATCTGGCAGAAGGATGCGGCGGGGCGGCGGGAACCTGCTCCGGTTCGTTCGGTATATTATCCTGTTTTTTTTCAGGAACCGTCTAGTGGAGCGCTCCTTTTCGGGTACGACGAGATGTCCGATCCGATTCGCGGTGCAGCGATCCGGCAGGCGATAAAAACGGGCTTAGCCGTAGCGACAGATCCGGTTGATCTGATTTCCTCGCGTTCAGGATTTTTGATTTTTAGATCAGTGAAGGCTCCGGTTCAAAGGGGGGTGGTCGCTTTCGTCGTTACATCCGAAAAACTTTTGGGTGAAGGCTCTTCAGCCGATATTCGGTCTCACGATATGGATGTTTGCCTGACGGTTCTGCGAAAAGGTCAAGACCCGGTTCTTATATCAGGGTCATCTTCGGAATGCGGCAAAGCATGCTGGGAGAATGACCAGTCCGGTTTGAGCTTGACGATTCCGGTGTTCCGGTTTGGTCAGACGTACGCGTTACGGATGACTCCTGATCCTTCGTGGCTGGCGGCGCATCCTTTGAGTAATGGCTGGCGGGTCGGCGTGATTGGACTGTTTGTCACTTTTCTGGCCTGTTCGCTGGTCGCTTTGGTCACCAATCGCCGGGTGAAGCTTGAGCGTCTGGTCGAAATCCGCACGGCCGAGCTGAAAGCCAGCGAAGAAATGCTGAGAGAGTCGCAACTCATCGCGGGGCTTGGGAGTTATGTTTTAGATATTCCATCCGGACTTTGGAAAAGCTCCGGCGTGGTGGATCAGATATTCGGAATCGACGAAGACTATAAGCGGTCGGTGGCCGGCTGGCTCGCGTTGATTCATCCGGGCGACCAGGAGATGATGCGTGACTACTTTGAACATGAAGTGCTGGGCGGACGCGCCGGGTTCGACAAGGAATACCGGATCATCCGGCAGAACGACGAGGCGGTGCGCTGGGTGCATGGAATCGGCCGGCTTGAAGCGGATGCCGCCGGGCGCCTGGTGGAGATGAAAGGCACCATTCAGGACATCACGGAGCGCAAACAGGCAGAAAGCTACCGCGAACTGGGCCGCACCGCCCTTGAAATACTGGCCGGGCCGGATGAACTGCATCAGACCCTTTCGCAGATCGTGAATGAGATACAGCGGCAGACCGGCTGTGACGCGGCGGGTATCCGCCTGCATGAGGGGGATGATTTTCCGTATCTTGCGCAAACCGGGTTCCCGGCGGATTTCCTCCGTTTGGAAAACACGCTGGTTGAGCGCGGCGCGGACGGCGGGGTATGCAGAGATCGCGCCGGGAATATTTGTCTGGAATGCACCTGCGGGCTGGTGATCTCTGGGAAAACCGATCCGGCCAATCCGTTTTTCACAGCAGGCGGAAGTTTCTGGACAAACAATTCGTCGCCGTTGCTCGAACTGCCCCGGGATCAGGATCCCCGGAATAAACCGCGCAATGAATGCATTCATCAGGGATATGCTTCGGTCGCGCTGATTCCCATCCGCGCGAAAAACGGGATTCCCGGGCTGATTCACCTTAACGCCCGTAAGAAGGGATTCTTTTCGCGGGGCGCTGTCGAACAGCTCGAAAATATGGCGGCGCACATCGGCGAAGCGTTGATGCGCAAGCAGGCGGAAAACGCTCTGCGGGAAAGCGAGGAGAAATTCCGTACCATCATCGAGGCTTCTCCGGTGCCGATGGTTTTGTATAACGAACAGCACCAGATCACGTTTATAAATTCAGCGGTCACCGGCACATACGGATACACCATAGACGACGTTCCCAGTGTCGAAGTGTGGTGGGAGGTCGGCTATCCGGATCCCGCATACCGGCAGTGGATCGCCCAGACGTGGTTCGACCGGATCAGGCAGTCGCAAGACACCGGCGAAGCCTTTGTGCCGATGGAGGCGACGATCCGGTGTAAAAACGGGACGGATAAAACGGTGCTCGGCAGTGCCGCTCTGGTGTCCGCTTTCGGATCAACCAGTTATCTGGCGGTGCTGTACGACATTACCGACCGTAAACGGGCGGAGGAGGCTCTGCGGATCAACGAAGCCCGTTATCAGGGGCTGGCCCAGCATTTGGAAACCGTGCGTGAAGAGGAACGCAGGCGGCTTTCCCGCGAACTGCATGATGACATCGGACAGATTCTGACCGCGCTGAAGATTGATCTGATGATGGTGCACGACGGCTGTTCCTGCGGGAGCGAGGTAAAAGACCGAATGACGGATATGCAGAGGCTTCTCAGCGACGGGATTCAGAGCGTGCATTCGCTTTGTCACCGTCTGCGTCCCGGCTCGCTCGACGATCTGGGGCTTGATGAGGCTCTGTCCGGACTGGTGAACGACTGGCGACAGCGCAACGGGACGACATGTGAATTCCATGCCGATCTGGATGATGCGGCCATTTCCGACGCCGTGAAGACCGCTGTGTTCCGCATGGTTCAGGAGGCTCTGACCAACGTGTCGCGCTATGCGCAGGCCTCACAAGTGACCATCAATCTGGTCGCGGATCAGGCATCCCTGAATGTGCTGATTTCCGATAACGGGTGCGGTATGGAGCCGGGTGCCGCCGACAAGCCGACCTCGTTCGGGTTGATGGGGATGCGCGAGCGGATTGAAGTGGTCGGCGGCGAACTGCATATCGAAAGCGCGCCGGGCTGCGGAACACGGATTGAAGCGGATATCCCGGTTGCGGGGGGGGGGGCGTAAGTGAAATTTTCCAATTTCCAGGAGATCCCGGCGCGAACGGAAATTCAGGAGACGGCGGACAATGAGTCATAATCTGATCGTTCTGATGGCGGAGGCAGTCGGCGTGTATCTGCTGGTGCTGGGTGTGCACGCTTTGCGGCACCGCGCCGGGCTGACACCTTTTTATATTCTGCTCGGCGGTATTACCGCGGTCATGTCCTGGGTGACTGATGCGGGGGTCCAGGTTGAAGCCGGCGGCATCACGTTCATGGTCGGGTCCACTGTCTTTTACACATCGCTTCTGCTCGGCGTGTTTGTGGTTTATGTCTTTGACGGGCCGCGGGCCGCCCGCGCCGCGATTTTATCGGTCGCCGGTGTTTCGGCGCTGGTTCCGCTGATTGCCGCGCTTTTGCATCTGCAGACGGAAATGCTGAATACCGTGCCGTTACATCATGTGCCGGTTCCCGGCCTGCGGATCAATGCCGCTTCGGTGATTGCGACGGTTCTCGATTTCACGTTTCTGGCGGTGGCCTGGGAGGTGCTCGGCAGTTCTCAGGTGAAAATCAATATGTGGTTCCGTGCGTTGCTGACCCTGCTGGGGGTGATGTGGCTGGATGTGATTCTTTTTTCGACCGGCGCGTTTTTCGGAACGCCCGGCTATCTCGGCATCATGGAAGGGACTCTGTACAGTCGGCTGATTATCGCGCTGTTCGCCAGCCCGTTTCTTTACACGTATTTGATTTGGCAGACCGGCAGACCGGGGCAGGCGCTTGAACAGCGTCCGGCGCTGTCGATTCTTAAAGAGGTGGCGGAAGTCCGTGAGGAGCTGGGTCAGGCGCGGCGGGAAATTGAAGTCCGGAAAGAGAGTGAGGAGGCGCTTCAGCGGAGCGAACTGCGTTACCGCCGGCTGGCTCTTCGCATGGATCGTTTGCTTGAGAGCGAGCGCGGCGCATTGGCCGACGAACTGCACGATCAGATCGGACAGATGATGACCGCGCTGAAGATCGATCTAAGCCAGTGCGAGAAGGTTGTGGCCGAAATTCCTGAAGTGCGTGAGCACGCCGCTGAAATGCATAAGCTTCTCAGTGATGGCATCCAGCGTATTCATGCGCTTTGCCGTCAGCTTCGTCCCGGCTCGCTGGATGATATCGGGCTGGGCGACGCGTTGCAGGAACTGGCGGATGACTGGTCGAAGACCAGCGGTGTTGTCTGCGAGCTGGAGGTGCGGGGCCGCGTGGAGTTGAGCGCGGAAAAACGTATCGCGCTGTTCCGGCTGGTGCAGGAGGCGCTCGCCAACGTGGCTCATCATGCTCATGCGTCACGGGTGCTGATTTCTCTGCACCGCGGAATTTCCGGAACGGAATTCTCGATCGAGGACAACGGTTGCGGCATGCCTCCGGAAGCCGAGAAAAATCCGTTTTCGTTCGGCCTGCTCGGCATGCGCGAGCGGGTTGAAGCGGTCCGCGGAACGTTGAATATACAGAGTATTCCCGGCCGCGGGACAAAGATTGAAGGCGTCATTCCTTCCTAAAAGGCTTTGCGGGGTAGTGATATCCCTTACAAAAAAAACGACAGTTCCGGCGTTTAATTCGCATTGAATCCGGATAACCTCATGGCACACATGAAGGTGCTTGTCGCAGATGATTCGCAACCGATCCGCAGACGGCTCGTTGAACGGCTGTTGCGGCTTCCGGATGTAACGGTTACCGAAGCGGAGGACACAACCGACGCTTTGCGGCGGATTGAGTCATTTAAACCGGATGTCGCGGTGCTGGATGTGCGGATGCCCGGCGGCGGCGGGATCAAGGCCTTGGATGAGATCAAGGCGGCCCATCCGGGAATCACGGTTATCATCATGACCAATTATCCCTACGCGCAGTATCGCCGCAAGTGCCTCGAGTCGGGTGCCGATTTCTTTTTCGATAAATCCACGGAGTTCGAGCAGGTGGCGGCTACTGTCCAGGAGCTGATGGATTCGTCTCCGGAAGCGGTCGCCCGCCGGACGGCGGCGGCCCAGCTGGTGGATGCCAAGGAGGCGCTGGAAAAAATGGAACAGCGCCAGCGCGATATTTCTCTGCTGAGTATGTTCCGGGAGAATTCGGATCCGGCGGCGCTCAAAGAAGCTCACGCCATGTGGGAGCGGACGTTCGACGCGATTCCGGATATGGTTTCGCTGTTTGACGCGGATCACCGGATTATCCGCGTCAACAAGGCGATGGCGGACCGGCTGGGACTGCCTGTGGCGGAGCTGACCGGCAAAAAATGTTTCACGTATATTCACGGAACCTGCTGTCCTCCGGCCTACTGTCCGCATGAGGCTATGCTGAAAGACGGACAGGGGCATGCCATTGAAATCTATGAACCGTATCTGAAGTGCTGGCTGAATGTCAGCGTCACTCCGGTGAGAGAGGATGACCGGCTGATCGGGGCGATTCATATCGCCCGGGATATCACCGAGAGCAAGAAAACCGCGGAGCTGATTAAAGAGAGTGAGGAGCGTTACCGCCGGTTGTTTGAGTCCATGCAGGCCGGGTTTGCTCTGCATGAAATCATCTGCTACGACGGCGGTGTTCCGTGCGACTACCGTTTTCTTGAAGTGAATCCCGCCTTTGAGGAGCTGACCGGGCTGAAGGCGGCGGAGCTGATCGGGAATACCGTTAAAGATGTGATGCCTGCGACCGAGCCGGCCTGGATCGAGACGTACGGAAAAGTGGCGTTGACCGGCGAGGCGGTGCGGATTGACGATTTTTCCGGCGTACTGGGGCGGCACTATTCCGTTTCCGCCTATTCTCCGCGCAAGGGACAGTTCGCCACGGTGTTCACAGACATCACGGCGCAGAAAAATGCCGAAGCCGCCATTATCAACGCCCGGGATGTAGCGGAAGGCGCCAATAAGGCCAAGACGCAGATGCTGGCCAATATGAGCCATGAACTGCGGACGCCGCTGAATGCGATTATCGGATTTTCAGAACTCCTGAAGGGGTCTTCTCTGGATACCGATCAGCGGGATTATGTGGAGACCATTGAATCCAGCGGTGAGGCGCTGTTACTGCTGATCTCCGATCTGCTCGATTTTTCAAAAATTGAGATGGGCAAAATGGTTATCCGCGCCGAACCGTTCTCGGTTCGCGAGGTCATTAACCGGGTGTTTTCACAGCTTTCCGGCGTTGCGGCGAATAAAGGAGTCGAATTGATCTGTACGGTGAATCCGGCTCTGCCCGGGCAGTCGGTCGGTGATCCGGTCCGCCTTCAGCAGGTGCTGGTCAATCTGATCGGCAATGCGCTCAAATTCACCGACAAAGGATTTGTGAAGCTGACGGTGGACGATCAGCTTGTTCCATCGGGAAGCCGCCGGATTCAGTTCGCGGTTGAGGACAGCGGCGAGGGGATGAGCGAGGCGACACTCGGGAAAATTTTCAAACCGTTCGAGCAGGGCGACGGCTCGAGTACGCGGGTACACGGCGGAACAGGACTGGGGTTGGCGATTTCCAAAGAGCTGGTTGATCGGATGGGTGGAAATATCCGGGTCACAAGCCGTCCAGGCGAAGGCTCGGTGTTCACATTTGATATTCTCGACCGGGCCTTGCCGGAATCTCCCGTTTCGGCGGAGGCGGTTCTGGCGGATTGGTCCGGACGGCGAATTTGTGTCTGGGACGATCATCCCGCTGATCTTCGCGCGATTGAACATCTGCTGGAGCGTTGCGGCGCGATTCCCCGTTATGCGGCAACCGTGGAGGATCTGAATTCCTGCCTGAAGAACGAGTCGCCATCCGCTGTGCTGTGCGGACTGGAACAGCATCAGCTGGCAGAGCATCTTCCGGCTCTGCGGCAGGCCGGGCCTGCTGTTCCGTGGATCGCGGTCTCGGGCTGGGACTCTCTACCGGATGATCAGGTTAAGGATTACTTTTCAGCCTTCATTGACCGTCCGTTGCGTCCGGACCAGCTGTACGGCGCTTTGTTCCGGCTGACCGACCGCCTGCCGCGAATCGCATAAAGGAAATATCGGATGAAACACACCGCTGGCCAGCACGATACGTTCCGATGGGTCTGTGCGGCAGGCGCATCCGGCTCCGCTCTGATCGCGCTGATGGGACTGGCAGGGTATTTATCCGGCAGTTATCTGCTTGGCAGTGTCCGGGCTGACTATATCCCGATGGCTCCGGCGACGGCGGTGAGTTTTATTATTCTGGCGCTCATGACGCTCGCGCGGGGAATCCGGCGTCCGGGCGAAAAGCGGACCTTTTTCTGCGTCATGGCGGCGGTCGTTGCTCTTTTCGGACTGCTGGAAGTCACTGAACATTTCAGCGGGAGAAGCCTCGGGCTTGAGGAAATACTTTTCCCGGCGGCCGGGAATCTGAACGGTATGCCGGTCGGGCGGATGTCCCCGGCGGGCGGCTTCGGCTTTTTTATATCCGGATGCGCCATCCTTATGCTCTTTGTGCATCGCCGCGATTTTTCACGGTCGGCCAGAGTGCTCGGCATCCTGACGTTTGTCACCGGATTTGTGCACGTGCTTGCCTATTTGTACGGGAATCCGTTGATGTACGGAAACGGTTCCGCGGTTCCTATGGCGCTGACAACCGCTGTGGGATTCGTTCTGCTGGGGACGGCTGTCACGGCGGCGGCGGGGCGGGTGGAAACGGCGTTTTTTGTTGTGGCTATGATTTTCACCGTCCTTTCGGGCGGCATCATCACGGTAGGATATCTTTCGTACAAACACTATGAACGAAATCATCAGTCGGGCGCTGAGCTCCAGTTGGCCGCGGTTGCCGATTTGAAGATCAATGAGCTTACGCAGTGGCGCAAGGATCGCCTCAGCGATGGATATTCCCTCTGCCGGAACAGTGCTTTTTCAATGCTGACAGAGCGGTTTTTCCGATCTCCGGATGATGTCGAGGCGCGGCGACATCTGTCCAGCTGGCTCGGGAAATATCCCGGCATGATGGATTACAATCAGGTCCGGCTGATGGATCCGGCAGGAAATACGAAGCTGGTTATTCCTCCGAATCCACGCCCGCCGGCTTCTGCTGTTCTGCGTAATGCTGCTCAGGTCGTGCGTTCCGGCCAGGTTCTGCTGACCGATTTTTATTTCAACGAACTTGATCAGAATATTTATCTGGCTGTGATGGTTCCAGTGTTTGCAACGGAGGATGTCAATCAGTTGATCGGTGTGCTTGCGATACGGATTGATCCGTTCCGGTATCTTTATCCATTCATTCAGCGCTGGCCGGCAGTCAGTGAAACGGCGGAAACCCTGCTGGTTCGCCGGGACGGCGATGACGCCCTGTTTCTGAATGAACTGAGATTTAAAAAGGGAACCGCGCTCAGTCTGCGTATTCCGCTCACCAGCACCAATACTCCGGCGGTCGCGGCGGCGCTGGGAAAAGACGGTGTTATGGCGGGTGAAGATTACCGGAGCCGCAAGGTGTTCGCCTTTGTCCGGACGGTTCCTGATTCTCCGTGGGCCATGGTGGCCCGGCGGGATGTTGATGAAGTGTTTGCTCCGGTTAAAGAACATCTCCGTCAGACCGTTGCGATGGTTGGAATTCTGCTGTTTGCAACGGCCACCTTTATCGGTCTGGTCTGGCGGCAACAGCGTATCGGTTTCTACCGGGAGCGGGCCGAGAATGCCGATAAACTGCGGGCGAGCAATGAGTATCTCGACAACCTGATCAATTATGCCAACGGCCCGATTGTCGTTTTGAACCCGCAGTTTCTTATTACCCGGTTCAACCATGCCGCCGAAACGCTGACCGGACGAAAGGCTTCTGATGTCGCCGGTCAGACGGTCGAGATTCTTTTCCCGAAGGCGTCAGCCGGTGAGTCCATGGCTCTGATTCGCCGGACATTGATCGACCGTCAGGAAACGGTGGAAATTCCGATTTTTCATTCGGACGGTTTTGTCCGCACAGTTATCTGGAATACGGCCACGCTGTACGCCGCAGACCGGAAGACCCCGGTCTCCGTCATCGCGCAGGGAACTGATGTGACCGAACACCGCAAGGCGGAGCTTCAGCGCGATGAAATGATGGAAAAACTGCGCCTTTCCAACCGCGATCTGGAGCAGTTCGCCTATGTCGCCTCGCACGATCTTCAGGAGCCGTTACGCATGGTCAGCAGTTATATGCAGTTGCTGGATCGGCGCTACAGCTATCTGCTGAGCGGTGAAGCGAAGGAGTTTATGGATTACGCCGTTGAAGGAGCCCGACGGATGCGGGATCTGATCGGCGGCCTGCTTGAATACTCCCGGGTCAATACACAGAATTCCGGGACGGAGATTTGCTCGCTTCAGGCGGCTTTAGATTCCGCGATCGGCCACCTCGAAATGAAGATTGTTGAAACGCAGGCCGAAATTACGCGGGACAATCTGCCGGAAGTGTACGGAGACCTGCTTCAGCTGACCCGCGTTTTCCAGAATCTGCTCGGCAATGCGCTCAAGTTCTGCCGGGAGGGGATGCCGAAGGTGCATATTTCGTGTGCGTCCCGGGATCGTTTCTGGCATATTTCAGTGGCGGATAACGGGATCGGGATTGATCCGGCGTATGCGGAGAAAATCTTTCTGATTTTCCAGAGATTGAACAGCCGGTCGGATTACGAAGGCTCCGGAATAGGGCTGGCGATCTGTAAGCGCATTATCGAACGGCACGGCGGAAAAATCTGGGTGGAACCGGGAAAAGAGAAGGGCAGTGTGTTTCATTTCACTCTGCCCAAAAAAGGGGGATGAAATGATGGTTAGATCAATTGAAATTCTGCTGGCGGAAGACAACCCTGGCGATGTGCGTCTGACACGTGAGGCGCTCAAGGAAAACAAGGTGCAGAACAATCTGCATGTGGCCAGCGACGGCGTGGAAGCCATGGAGTTTCTCCGCAAGATCGGCCGCCACGCCAATGCGCCGACGCCCGATCTGGTGCTTCTCGACCTGAATATGCCCCGCAAAGACGGGCGCGAAGTGCTGGCCGAGATCAAAGCGGATGCGCACCTGAGAAAAATACCCGTGGTGATTCTGACCACGTCGGAGGCGGAAAGTGATGTGCTGAAAAGCTATGATTTGCACGCCAACTGTTACATCACCAAACCGATTGATCTGAACCGGTTTATCGAAGTCGTGAAGAGCATCCAGGAATTCTGGTTTTCCATCGTCAAGCTTCCGCCGAACAGTTAACGGCGCCTCAAAGGTTGGAACCCCGTCATCTTGTCTCGTTTAATCGGTTGAAATCCGGCCGTTCTGTGGTACAAATTGTCCCATCAAAACGGTGGTTTTACGGTGAAATCTAAATTTTTAGACAAGTTGATTGATCGTCTCGACCGGATGGATTCGGACAGCGTTCAGGCGCAGTTTCTGCACCTTGCCCGCGAGAAAGGACTGCTCGAAACCATTTTCCAGGCGATTCAGGAAGGTATCGTCGTGGTCGGGCGCGGAGCCCGCATCCGCTACGCCAACCGCACCGCCGAAGCGCTGTTCGGGTTCAAGCTGGATGACGCCGAGGGACAGCCGATTTCCCGTTATATCCGCGACATCGACTGGGAGAAGGTGCTCAGTCTGGACGGCGATGAGTGGGAAAAACTGGTCCGGCGTGAAATCGAAGTGACGTATCCGGATCACCGGTTTGTTGAATTTTATGTGGTGCCGCTTTCGGCGGTGGAGATGAAAGAGCAGGGCGCGGTTGTTATTTTCCGCGACGTGACCCGCGAGCGGGCAACAACCGCCGAATCTATCGAGTCCGAGCGGCTGAAAGCGCTGACCCTGCTGGCGGCGGGTGTCGCCCACGAAATCGGTAATCCGCTCAACGCGGTGACGATTCATTTGCAGTTGATGGAGCGCGAGCTGGCGGAGCTGGCTGATTCCGGAGTCCGCGAAAGCCTGAAAGAACTGGTCGAGGTTTCCAAACGCGAAGTCCACCGCCTCGACCGGATTATTACGCAGTTTCTGCGGGCGATTCGTCCGTCGTTACCCGACCGCAAGCCGGTGCAGATGGATCGGCTTCTGGATGAGACGCTGGAGCTGATGCGTCACGAGATCGAAAACCGCCGGATGCTGGTGGAGCGGGAACAGCCTGAAAAGATTCCGTCTGTTCCCGCCGACGAGACGCAGGTGAAGCAGGCGTTTTTCAATATCATCAAAAACGCGGTGCAGGCGATGGAGGACGGCGGAATACTGAAAATCCGGATCGAAGTGTCCGAGCGGTTCCTGAGCATCTGTTTCGCCGATAACGGGCCGGGAATCACGCCGGAAAATCTCGGCGCGATTTATGAGGCCTACCACACTACCAAGGCGACCGGTTCGGGTCTGGGGCTGATGATTGTTCAGCGGATTCTGCGCGATCACGGCGGCGAGATCGAAATCTGCAGTACGCCGGAGCGCGGTACGGCGTTCACGCTCCATTTCCCGCGCGACGATGTGCGGATGTCTTTGCTGGAAGCGCCGAAGCGTAATGAGTAATGCGTGATACGTAATTGGGGATATGATGAGTAACGAGTAATGCGTAATTTAGAGAGACTGGCATGACGTACAATGAGTGGGAAAAGACGGTTCCGGAAGTTATCCGTCAGGACGTTCTGTGGACTGTGACTGCATATCGGCTGGCTCTTTTCCTGAGCGATATAGCATGGAAGGATGTCCAGCGTTTAGCCGGTGAACCCTGTACACGCTCGCTGGCGGATCAGCTGTACCGGTCTGTGGGTTCGGTCTGTGCCAATATTGAGGAAGGTTATTCAAAAATCAGCGCCAAAGATCGCGCACGGTTTTATGAATATGCGCTGGGGTCAGCCCGCGAAAGCCGCGGCTGGTTTTACCGGGGGCGGCATGTGCTGGGCGAGAGAGTCACGGAGCACCGCATGAATTTGGTGACGGAAATCATCCGGCTGTTGCTGACGATGATCCCTGACCAAAGGAATAGCACGGTGTGCGAAGACGGGGTCGAATACGGTTACAGGGAATGGGAAAGAGAGAAAGTTCCTTTCGGTGATGATTGATTTCCAATCGTTTTTTCCCGATTACGCATCACTCGTTACGGATTATGTTGGACGAAGGAGTTGATAATTTATGAGCGCGAAACCTCTTATTCTGATCGTCGACGACGAAAAAAATACGCGTGAAGGGCTGGCGCGGGCACTGCGCCGGTCGTATGACGTGCTGATTGCTGAGAGCGGAGCGGCCGCGCTGAATCTTCTGAGCGAGAAGCCGGTGGATGTGATGCTGAGTGATCTGCGGATGCCGGGTATGGACGGAATGACGCTGATGCAACGCGCGCTGGCCGTTTCGCCGCAGATGGTTTGTATTCTTCTTACGGCCTACGGAAATATTGAGACGGCGGTGGACGCGATGCGCCACGGCGCGACCGATTTTCTGACCAAGCCGGTGAATCTGGAACAGCTGGAGATGGTGCTTCAGCGCGTTCTGCGTTCCCGCCGCGCCGAGACGGAAAACCGCCAGCTTCGCGAACAGCTCGACAGCAAGTTCGGGCTGGAAAACATCATCGGCAATTCGCCGGAGATGCAACAGGTTTTTGATACGGTCCGGCAGGTGGCGGCCTCGCGGGCGACGGTGCTGATTCAGGGAGAAAGCGGAACTGGTAAGGAGCTGATCGCCAAAGCGATTCACCGGCTGAGCTCCCGCAAAAACGGCCCGTTTATCCCGGTACACTGCGCGGCGCTTTCGTCCACCCTGCTGGAGAGCGAACTGTTCGGACACGAAAAAGGTTCTTTCACCGGCGCGGCGGAACGGCGTAAAGGCCGTTTTGAGCTGGCTGACGGCGGCTCGCTTTTTCTGGATGAGATCGGCGAAGTGGATGCCAGCGTGCAGGTCAAAATCCTGCGGGCGCTGGAGGAGCGGCGTTTTGAACGGGTCGGCGGGCAGGAGTCCATTGATGTAGATACCCGGCTGATCGCCGCGACCAACCGTGACCTGAAAAAAATGGTGGCGGACGGCACGTTCCGCGAGGATCTTTACTACCGGCTTTATGTGGTGGTGATTCATCTGCCGGCTTTGCGGGAACGCCGGAGCGACATCCCGCTGTTACTGAAGCATTTTCTGGATTTCTTCAATCAGGAGAACGGGCGTTCCATTGAGGGATTTTCTCCGGATGCGCTGGATCTGCTGACGGCGTACCGCTGGCCGGGAAATGTCCGCGAGCTTCGTAACGTGGTGGAGCAGATGGTGGTGCTTTCCCGGTCGCCGAGGATCGGAGTCCGCGACCTTCCGCCGCATATCCGCGAATCCGCCCCGTCGGCTGGCGGTATGGACGGAGGCGGCACGCTGGAGGATTTGGAAAAACGGGCGATTCTGCTGGCGCTGAAAGAGGCGGGAGGGAACCGGACGCACGCGGCGGAAAAGCTGGGAATCAGCCGCCGGACCCTGCACCGCAAGATTGCCGAGTACGGCTTCACCGAAGTCGAATGAGTTTAAGGTTGAAGAAGCAGGGGTGTTCAAGGATGCTCTGAACACTCATCTGGAGAGGGAGAAACAGTATGGCAAAGCAGAATCAGCAACCCTTCGAATCAACCCTGCAGGACCTCGTGTACAGCGTGGATGCCGGGATGGGGTTGAAAATCATCCGGACGACTCTTTTCTGTCTGTTTGCCATCATCGTGACGGTTATTTTCACCGCCCGCCAGTTCCGCGGATTTGATAACGAAGCCGCCATGGATTATGCGCAGATCGGGCGGAATCTGGCGCAGTCCAACCGCTATATCACGCAATGTGTCCGTCCGGTCAGCATCGCCACCGTTTCAGCGCACACGTTTGACGGTGATGCGCGGATCGACCGCCATCCCGACCTGTTCCGCCCACCGCTTTATCCCGCACTGCTCGCGGCGAATTTTAAGTTTTTCAATCTGATCGGCATTAACCTTTTTCCGGCCAGTGAGGCGTTTCGGGGCGCTCGTGTCTATCCGGCTGAGCAGTGGGTGGTTATTCCTCTGCATCACTTTTTCACATTGATGTCGGGGCTTCTGCTCTATCTGCTGGGAAGAAAGATGTTTTCGCATAAAATCGGTCTGCTCGGGGTTTTCACATATTTCATGAGCGAGATTGTCTGGCAGGACAGTATCCGGGGAACCGGCCAGCCGATTTTGACTTTTTTCATTCTTGGTGCGACCTATTTTGCACTGCTGGCTATGCTGAACCGCCGTGAGCGCAAGCCGACGTGGAACTGGATGTCATTTTACTTTCTCGCGATTCTGTTCTCCGCCGCCGCGTTCCTGACGCATTACGCGGCGGCGGCGGTTATTCCCGGACTGGCGCTTTTCCTCTGGATGATGGGCTCGCGGGCTCAGCGCGGCAGTCATATCGCCTTCTTTTATCTGGCGCTGACGTTCCTGTGTGTTTCGCCGTGGCTGTTGCGCAATTACCAGCTTTCCGGCTCGCCGCTGGGGCTGGCGCCGCATACGGCGCTGATCGGCTCAAACGCGTATCCCGGCGATTCTCTGATGCGCACCCTGAAGCCGACATTCAGTCTCTTTTCCGACTTCAACACTGCCAAGGCCAAGTGGACAAAAAATTTCAGCGAGTTGTATGAGGGCGAATTCACTTCTATGGGCGGAGGACTGCTGATCACCTTTTTCATGGTGACTTTTTTCTACCGCTTTGTGCGGGTTCACGTGCACAACCTGCGCTGGGGAATCGGATTTTCGATGATTCTGTTTTTTGTCGGTGCCGGATTTTTCGGCAAGGAGGCGCTGAGTCTTTATCACATCTTCTGGCCGTTTGTGATTTTGTACGGACTGGCCTTTTTCTCCATTCTTCTCGACCGGCTTGATCTGAGCATTCAGCTCTACAAACTCGGGCTGACCGGTCTGGTGGTCGGGCTGACAGCCTTGCCGCTTCTGGTCACGATTTTTCTCTCATCCGCGCCGGGACTGCCGTACCCGCCTTATTATGCGCCGTTCATCATGCGTGTCAGCGAACTGCTCAAGCCGACCGAAGTGATGTGCACCGATATGCCGTGGGCGACGGCGTGGTACGGCAAGCGGGTTTCCATCCTCATGCCGAAAACGCTGGATGACTATTATGAGATCAACGATTACCGGAAATATATCAGCGGTCTCTACGTCACGACGCTCACCAAAGACCGCCCGTTTGTTTCGTCTCTGCTTGAAGGGTCTGAAAAGACATGGTTCCCGGTCATGATGGGCCGCCTGCCGCCCGACTTTCCGTTGAAGCAGGGTTTCGCGCTGAACAAGCAGGATCAGCTTTTTCTGACGGACAGTGTGCGCTGGGGCGCTGAACAGGTTCAGGCGACACCCGGTGCTAATGCCGCCGCACAGCCGGCGAAATAAAGCAGGAGCCGCCATGCGTATCGTTTTCTTCGGCTCCGCGCCAATCGGGTTCCAGTCACTGGAAATTCTTCTTTCCAGCCCGCAGGATAAAGTCGTTGCGGTGGTCACCCAGCCCGACCGTCCTGCCGGACGCAAACAGCAGATGACCCCGTGCCCGGTTAAAATCTTTGCCCAGGAGCGCGGCCTGCCGGTTCTTTCTCCTGAAAAAGTCAAAGAGAGTCTGCCGGAACTGACGGCTTTACACGCCGATCTTTTTGTTGTGGTCGCCTACGGACAGTACATTCCGCCTTCTGTTCTTTCTTTGCCGAAGCACAGCGCGATCAATCTGCATCCGTCTCTTCTGCCGAAATACCGGGGGTCTTCACCGATTCAGTGGTCGGTGGCCAACGGCGATACCGTCACCGGCGTGACCATTCTGTACGTCAGCGAAAAGATGGACGCGGGCGACATCATCCTGCAACGCGAAGTGCCGATTAGACCCGAAGACACCTCCGCCACGCTCGAGCCGGTGCTGGCACAGCAGGGCGCGGAGCTTCTGCTGGCGGCGGCGGAGCAGATCCGGAGCGGGACAGTCTGCCGTCAGCCGCAGGATGAGGCCCTTGCGACGGAAGTCCGCAAGCTGGTTAAAGAGGACGGAAAAATTGACTGGAATCTTCCCGCCGCTGTTTTGCTGAACCGGATTCGCGGTTTTATGCCGTGGCCCGGCTCGTACTGCGAAACGCCCGACGGGCAGAGACTGAAGGTGATTAAAGCCTCGGTGGAAAAACGATCAGGCGTTCCCGGCGAAATTCTTGAAGCTTCCGGAACCGGCCCGCTGGTCGCGGCGGGCGAGGGCGCGTTGCGATTACTGGAAGTACAGCCCTCCGGGAAAAACATTATGGACGGGGCGGCGTATCTGCGGGGTTATTCTCCGTCGCCGGGCTCGAAGCTGGGTTGACCCCGTGCTCTTCAAGACGGCTGATCAGCTTTTTATTTCCCGGATCCAGCTCAAGAGCTTTTTTCCAGTGGCTGATCGCGGTTTCCCGGTCACCCAGCTTTAAATAGGTGTCGCCCAGATGTTCCCAGATGGTCGGATCGTCATGGATGAAGTTGCTGGCTTTCTGAAGAGCCTGCAGTGCTTCGGCGTAACGGCCCTGCATGTAATAAATCCATCCCAGCGTGTCCAGAAAGGCGCCGTTTTCCGGTTCAACCGCGAGCGCCTTCTGAATCAGCTTCAGGCTGTCCGTAAGTTTTTCGCCCCGCTCAGCCCACATGTAGGCAATGTAATTCTGTGAAGCCGCCGCCAACGTTTCGTTACCCAGCTGAATCGCCTGTAAGAACTGGCGCTCGGCTTCTTCAAAATCGCCGGTCCGCTCATGGAGCGCCCCGTACTGATAATAGAACGAAGCATTCAGCAGATTAGTGCCGCCGCTTTTCTGCGCGAGGTCTTCAAACTGCCGTGCGGTTTCGAGCGCTGTCTGATATTCCTTCCGTTCGGCCTGCAGTATCATCAGATAATAAAGCGTCTCGGCGGTGTCCGGGCTCAGTGTCCGGAACCTGTTTAAAAGGCTGATAGCGTTTTCGGTGGAAACGGGTGTTTTTTCCGTCAGCAGAGAGCTGATGTACTGATCGAGAACCACCGGATTGTTGGTGTAGGTCGAAGCCAGAGTTCCGGCCGCCTGTTCGATGTGTCCGCTCTTCTGCGCCGCGGTTAGAAAGTTAAAGAGGAAAAACGGATTGGCAGACCACTCAGCTTCCGGAGAACCGGCGCGCACCTGCTCGAGCGTTGTGTATGCCTCGTCGAAGCGGTTCTGCTGAAGATGCAGATAGCCCAGTACGATCCGGATGCGGTTGTCGGCCGGATAGTGTTTGAGCGCTTCCTGCAGTATCGTTTCGGCCTCTTCCTTTTTCCCCGCGTCAATGTACAGCGAGCCGAGCTGGGCGTAGTAAAACACCGGCGCGACGGACTGTCTGCGGATTTGATTTTCCAGATGAGCGGCCAGCCGCATCTGCTCGGCTTTCGGCATTTTTTCAGCCAGATGCTGGAACCACGGTTCCGGATCGGTCGAAGTTTCCTCGGCAAGCTGTTCGCAGAGACGGATCGCCTCATCATACTTTCCGGTCGCGATAATCAGATCGAACATCCGATAGGCCAGCCCCCGGTCGGATGGATCATACCGCCGCGCCTCCCGGAGCGCTTCAAGCGCCTCTTCCGGTTGTCTGACCGCCAGAAAAGCGAATGAAAGCTGTTGCCAGCGAAGCGGATCCTGCGGCGCAAGCTCAAGTGTCTGTTTGAAGAAACCGATGCTTTGCTGAACCAGTTTTTTCGCCTGTTCCTGATCTTTTTGTTTCCGGGCCTGCTCAATGCAGAGCGCACCCAGCAGGTGCAGGATTTCCGGATTTTCACTTTGAGACGGCAAAGCGTTTTCAAGGATCCGGACGGCTTCGTCCTGACGATCCTGCGAAATGTAAAACTGCGCGGTGAACAGAACGGTTTCCGGATGA
>JBIIYG010000064.1:0-7411 GCA_044346945.1 Pontiellaceae bacterium
ATAGATTTTTATAATATGAGGGAATATTTAGTTTTTATATTTAATAAAAAAAACCTGAAAAGTATTTTTTATAACCTCTAAAAAACTTTTTAATAATATATTTTGCTGGAAATTCGTTTTTTGCCGAGAAAAGTATTTTTATAACCTCTAAAAAACTTTTTAATAATATATTTTGCTGGAAATTCGTTTTTTGCCGAAAAGTATAAGTTATATATATATATTAAAAATCAATATTATTATTATTATGGATAAAAATAATTTTATTAATTTTAAAATGACAAAAGAAATTCTTGAAAAAATAGACAAAGGTGAAAATATGTTAAATATTTCATACATATTAAAAAATAATCAAAGAGAAGATATAAAAATAAATGGTAATTTATTCGAACCATATTTTTATAATGAAAAATTAAATATAAAAATTCATATTGCTAATCATACCGAAACTCAAAAGAATCAATTTAATTGATGTAATTGAAATAATTCATTTTTTACTTTTTCACGAATTTCATTAATATTGGGATCTAATAATTCCAATTTTATTTTATTATTATTTTTTATTATTATTTTATTATTATATTGTATTAATGAATACTGAATATAAAATAATTAAAAATCAAAATCAACATAAAAATTTATTATATAAATTTGTTAAAATGAAAGAACAATTTGAAACAAAACGAGAACTTATGCAAAATAAATTAGATAAAATAACCAATAGAATAAAAAAATTAGAATCAAAATTATCAAAAAAATAAATATGATTATTATAATATATAATCAATGAGCAATAAAAAAGTGTTTTTTGGAGTTAGAAAATTAAAAAAAAATGAAAGAAGGCCAACTGAACAAGAAGCATTGGCTAATAATATGGTTAAGTATTTCGGCAAATATTCAATTGATAGAAATTTATTAAATGATTATTTAGAACCGAAAAAACCCAAAATATCATTAACAACTGCAAGAAATGGATTTATTAAATATAAATCAAGAATTATGGCAATGACACAGAAATTAAAACATGAAAAAGATGCAAAAGAGATAATTAAATTAAATAAAAAATTGAATAATGCTAAGGTTCAAATAGAAAAGTACATACCAATTTTGGAAAAATATAAATCACAAAAATAAATAATATAATTTCTATATTTATAAAATGCATAAACATAAATATAAACATGACGGCAAATTAATAAAATTTTGTAAATGTGTAATATGTATAAAAATATTAATAACACATATACTTAATATGTGTGACATTAAAATTAAAAACAAACTTAATAAAAATTTGGCAAAAAAACACCACAAAAGCATTTAATCAGAAGTAAAATTCTTCATCATCTGATATATGTTTATTTTCTATTAACCATTTTTTTAATTCATTATAAGAAAATTTATAAATATATATTTTCTTATTCTCTTGTATGTGTTGTTTTTTTAAATTATTAAATTTATCTAATGAATGTTTATTAAATGTTGGAATGTTACATATTATGTGTTTGAATGATTGTTTTCCTGATTTATCAATATAATTTGATTCTTTACAATATTCCATAAACATATTAAAAAATAATTTACTTTCAAATTTTATTATATCATCATCTTTATCAATTATTTTATTTTCCATTGTTTTAAAATCATAAATATTATCAATTAAAAATCTTATTGCGTATGGCAATGAATCTTGTTTCATATTAATATAACAATCATTTTTAGGTCTTGTTAATTCAAAATTAAAATTTTCTTTTACATCTACTTTTAATAAATAATTATAAAATTCATATGCGCAATTATCGTCATTTGTTGCATCATCTAATAATTTTAAATTTATTTCTTTTTCTTCATTAGTCATATCCGGCACTTGAAATACACAATATCTTCTATCAGATACTTCAATTTTTAATGGATTTTCTTTATTTGACAAAAATACGAAATGATTCATATTATAGCATTGAATCATTTTTTGCTGTTTAGGATTACATATATCATATAAGTCGGTTATATATGACTTTAATTCTTCAGTATAATTTTTTATAAAATTCATATTCATATCATTGAATAATATTAAACTTTTATTTCTTCTCATCTCTGAGTGTTTGTCGAAAAACGACAATTCATTTGTGACGAATGAACAATATGTCATTCCTATTATTTTTTTACAAATCCATGTCCAAACTTTACTTTTTCCAGTGCCTTGACTGCCAATGAAGCATAGCGCCGTCATCATATGTTTTATATCTGTAAATTTAATTAAAAATGCCAACCAATTAATTACATAATTAAACCCTTCATCTGTTCCATTTGCAAGATATTTTATATGTTTTAATATTATTGATAAATTATCATTATTATTATTTTCATATTTTATTTTTGATGCATAAAAGCCGTCAAATGTATTAAATATGTTTTCATTTGTTTTCATAGTAAATAAACAATCAATTTTATCATATGTTCTTATTTTTTCATCTGATAACCATTTATTAATAAATATTTTTTCTTTTGTTTTATTATCATTTATTTCAATATATTTTTTATAATTTTTATATATTTGTATTAATTCTCTTTCACTTCGTGTATTATAATATCCATCTTTTAATTCAATAAATGAATTACTGTCCCATAATTTAAAATTATTTTTTTCAAATTCTTCTTTTAATTTTTCATATGTATAACATTCATTATTATCATATTTTATTAAATCTTCTAAATTCTTATATTCATTGTTATTATTTTTTATTTTTATACTATCATAATGTTTTTTTACATCGTCATATCCTTTATATTTTTTTGATTTTTTACTAAAATAGTCTGCTATTGATAAACCATTTTTATAATCATTTTTATTTATTGATTTTATTATTGTTAATATACATATCCAGTCATTAAAATTATCTGATCTAATTATGTTTAATTTATCTAATTTTGTTTTTAATTCATCAATATTATTATCATTTTGTGTTATATTGATTGACGGGGATTCTCGACACTTGAATAATTTTTTTATGTCTTTAAAATCAATTTCTTTTATAATTGAATTATTTTGTAATATTTCATCTTTGTTAATAAATGCCCACTGACCAATTAATAAATCACCAAATATCAACTCTTTTCTAAATTGTTCACATTCATTATTATTTATTTTAATAAATATATGTGGGAGTCTTTTATTTCTTGACAAATAATATGATGATTTTAATAAATCTATTCGTAATTGTTTATATTCGTCACTATTCATAAATATATTTTTATCAATATCAATTATATTATATTGATGTGTGTCTATTGCTATACTTTCATATTTTTCATTACTTATATATTTTTCATTTATTTTCATTATTTCATCAAATGTATAATCATTGAATTTTTGATATGAATTTATTTTATATGGAGTTTCTAAAGTTAATTTATTCTCGTCATTTTTTTTACATAAATGGATTGGAATAAATTTTATTTTGTTTTCTATTAAAAATTGTACTACTTTCATTTAATATTTATTTATATTATTTATTATTCATTAATTTATATATATATATTCTAATAAATTTAAATATTAGAATATATAATATAATAATAATAATAAAAAAGATAATCAACAATGAGTTGTGTAAATTAATTTTATATTTTCTTTATTTTATTGAATATCCATATTTTCAGGTTCTATTTTGAGTCTGTCTTTTTTTGAACGATATCTTTGCTTATTTTGTTTCTTGTGTTCTTCTCTGTATTTTTCATTTTTATTGTAATAATTTTTCATGTACTAATTTCGTTTTATTTTGTTTTCTTCATTTCTTATTTCTTTCAATTTATCAATTAAATCTTATTTTGATAGTTCCATTTTATTTATAATATATTATATCTTCTTATTCTTATGTATTATTTATATTATAATTATATATAAAAGTATATATGTGTACAATTTTGCCTTTAATACTATTTTCTTTTTTCTTTTGTTCTCTTCAATAAAGATTCATATTTATTAAGACACGAAATATGAATTTTTAATAATTTATTTTAAAAATGGAACCATAATATAATAAAAAAGTATATACGCTTATAATATTTATTAAAATTAAAAGTTCCAATTCTAAAACTAAACCATGCTTAATACATATATATATATTATATTATTTTTAAAATGATAATAAAAAAAAAAAAATATTTTGTATCTTTATAATATCTTTAGAACTTTAGAACTTTAGAACTTTATAATAAATATAATTAAACATATATACTTTTTTACTAAAATTTTCAATTTTTAAAAATAGTACTTTATATTTTGAAAATAGTACTTTTTAAAATATAATTAAACATATATACTTTTTTAAATTAATTATTTATTTTGAAAATAGTACTTTTATATTTTCAACTTAAAAATAAATTATTAAAGATTCATATTTAATGTCATAATAAATGTGAATCTTTATTGGAGAGAAAAAAAGAAAAAAGAAAAATAGTATAAAGGCAAAAAAATTACAATATTCATTTAATATTTTTTTCAATATCGCTTTCTTCTTTAATAATTTCTAAAATAACATTTTTGATATTATTCATGTCATTTGAATATCGTTTTTCAAAAGATTGACTACTTGATATTTCTTTTTTTATATGATCCAAATTCTTAGTGTGATGTTTATTTTTAAAATATTGTATTATAATATAAAATAAAGTTAACATTAAATTAAAATATATTGGTGTATAACTTATGGCACTTTCTTTACAATTATTCATAATATATAATATACGTCTATATTATATATTAAATTATTTATTATCAGTATTGTTTTCAATAGTCTCTTTTTTTTCATCATTTGATAACAAATTCGACTCTAATATTTTAATATTTTCATTAATCAAATCATTTTCTTTTTTTGGTATATTAGATTGTATAACATCAATAAAATCAATTAATGAATCAATTTTTTTATGTAATTCATTGTTAATTTTTTTTCTATGTAAATACCCATGAAAAGATTTAATTGAAAATATACACACAGATACAATAATTGTTATAAATATTATTAATTCCATTTATATATAATTAAATTACAAAATAAATATTTTAATGTTTTATTTTTTTTTGTTTAATAGTTTTTCTTTTAGTTTTTCTTTTTTTCTTTCGTTTGCCGTATCCTTCTTTTTCTAATTCACTTAATTTTTGTTTTGCTAAATTTTGATTATCAATATTATCATTTTTATAATCACCAAAACTTGTAAATGATTCTGGTTTAAAAAACATGGGTAATTTATCTTCTAAAAGCATCTTTCCTTGTATTCCCCATCGTCCTAATCGTGTATTCCATTTTGAATCTATCTTATCCTTTTCAAAATTTTTTAAAGAATTAACCATTGTTTCATCGGCTTTCCTAATATCTGAAATTGAATTACTAAGATAGTAACGTAGATCATGTGCCATGCTACTTCTATCACTCTTAGAGAATATTTTTTTATCATCGCCATTGCGAATTCGTGTGAAAATATTTGTATTTGGTCCCATAAAAAAACTAGGTTTATATTTCTTATCAGTTGCATCATAGAGTATGGCATGTCTCTCATTATTATAAAGTTTATTTCCTCTATTACCTAAAAAGAAATTAACAGTTTTATCATATAATCCTTTTCCTTTAACTTTTCGTTTTATTATTAATTTCTTATTTTTTAACATATTATATATTATAAAATAATAAAATATAAAAATATCATTGAATGATATTTTTATATTTTTTAAAAAATAAATAAATGATAATCAAACATCATTAATTTTATAATTAGTTATTAATTGTATTATTTCTCTGACCCTAAATTCATTGACAGATTTTTTTTATAAATATAGCCAATCATTATATATATTAAATGTTTTTTACAAAAAACTTCGTACATATTTCATTTTTTCTCTTTGTGACATTCTTTTTTTTACTCTGCCACGTCCATATCCATAATCTGTAGTTAATATTTCACCTCTTCCTTTTTTTTTACCATAACCTAATGCTCCAGCAATTCCACCCACCGCACCACTAACTATTTTAACTCGCGAATCTGGAATAAGTGATGCAAGCGATGCAATTGTTGATATTGGTTTCCATTTCTTTAAAAAATTATTAATTGATGATAATACACCTTTACCTTTTCTGTTTAATTTTCTTCTTGGCATTTATTAAATTATTATATATATAATATATTTATAAAAAAAATATTATTAATTAAAATCAATTTCATAATTAAAATTTATTCGTAATTTATTATTTGTCGTATTAATAAACAAGAAATTATACTTATTGTTTTTTTTCACATCACAATATATTTTATAAAATTCATCAAATGTTGTTTTATTTGAGAAATATTCTTCATATATTTCTTGCAAATATTTTAAACTCATATCTAATATAATTAAATATTGTAATTGATCTCTTGCACTATGATATATTTTTTTAAAGTTTTGAATACAAATAAGATTCACACAATATTCGTGTCTTGATAATTTCATATAATCATACATGTATGGATGTGTGCAAATAAAATCATCAAAAATAACTAAATATAATGGATATGCATTAATTTTTTTATATTTTGGTTTATCTTCTAAAAATTGCATAAATAATTGTTTTTGTGTTTTCATATCTTTTATCATATTTTCTAAATCATTTTTAATTGTATTGTAATTATCAATAACTTTATAATTTACTTCATATTTATCTAATCTTTCAGTAAATTTACGATATAGTGCATCTTCTTCAACATTTGTAGAATAAATAATAACTCTTGTATTAAACTCTGGATATTTTTTAATTCCTTGTATTAATGATGATTTCTTTTTATTCTTCTTATCATATTCTCCCCAAACTATATTATATAATAAATTTGATTTACCTGCTTGAGACTTCCCAATTAATGCGCAATTAAAATATTTATTTGAGTCAAATATATCTTTGTATGTATAATTAACATTGTCTTGATCTAATTCTATTTTTTTAATATTTATATTATTGATTTTTTTTAATGACATCGTATATATATTATATTTTATCTTTATAAATTTTGCCATTTATTATCACATATTTTTTATGAATTGAAATAAAATAATCAAATTTATCTGTTATATCTGTGTTATATTCAAATCTTAATAAATTATTATTTTTATGATTTAGTGTTATACCTTTTATTTGTTTATTATTTATATTATCTGTGAATGTTAAAACGAATGTAGTAAATACTTTGAATATATCATAATTTATTATTGATGTATTATTTTTATTTACTATACCCAGAATATCGTGAAAATCTTCACCCAATAATCGATTGCATGATTTTATTAAATCACCATTATAAAAAATTGAATATGAGTTTATTGTTTGTGGATTATTATCAAAATATAATGTATTTGACATATAATCTAATAATGAACCTAAATCTTTTT
>JBIIYG010000009.1:0-68337 GCA_044346945.1 Pontiellaceae bacterium
CAGTCCGCCGCTCTACAGAGCTCTCGGAATTTTCCTGCCGCTCATCACCACCAACTGCGCGGTGCTGGGCGCGGCGGAACTGACGGTGAAAGCCGGTTACGGCGTTATCGAATCCACGATTTTCGGCACCTGCTCCGCCGTCGGCTTCGCGCTGGCGCTGGTTCTTTTTTCCAGTCTGCGGGAACGGCTGGATCTGGCCAAAGTTCCGGCCCCGTTTCAGGGAACCGCCATCGCGCTGATCACCGCCGGTATTCTGGCCATGGTGTTTATGGGATTTTCCGGCCTTGTTTAACCAACAGTTGAAACCACTATGACAACATTACTGATTGCCGTCCTTTTCGCCACCGGACTTGGAGCCCTGCTCGCTCTCGTCATCGGCATAACCGCCAAAGCGTTTGCCATCGAGGTGGACGCCCGGGTTGAAACCGTCACCGGAATGCTTCCGGGCGTAAACTGCGGCGGATGCGGATTCGCCGGGTGCGCAGACATGGCCAGAGCGGTCGTTGAAAACCGCGCCGATCCGTCGCAGTGCCCGGTCGCGCAAGCCGACAGCATCAAACGCATCGCGGAATATCTCGGCATCACAACGGCGGAAAAAGAAAAAGTTGTCGCCGTTGTGAAGTGCTCCGGAAGCACTTCGGTCACCATCCGCTCGCCCTACAACGGTGTCAGCGACTGCCGCTCCGCCGCGCTGGTCGCCGGCGGTGCCAAGGGCTGTGACTTCGGCTGTATCGGTTTCGCCACCTGCGCCCGCGCCTGTCCGTTCGATGCCATTGAAATGCGCGACGGTCTCGCCGTGGTTCATCCGGAGCTGTGCGTCGGTTGCGGCAAATGTGTCGAAACCTGCCCGAAAAATCTGATCGTGCTCGCGCCCGCCGCCGTGGATGTTCATGTCTATTGCAATTCGCCCGAAAAAGGCCCGCTGAAACGCAAAGTCTGCAAAACCGCCTGTATCGCCTGCCGGAAATGTGTCAAAGCCGCCGACAGCGAAACTCAAATGATCGCCAACGGCTTTCTGGTCGCAACCAACTACAGCAACCCGCCGATTTCCGATCTGGTCGAAAAAGCGGCCTGCCCAACCACAGCCCTGCGGCTGGCTTCCAGGCACGCCGCCGGTGCTTATGAAGGAGTTTCGAAATGAGCGATAAACCCCGTAAATTCAAAGGCGGCATCCACCCGGCTGACAGCAAGGCTCTTTCCGCAACCAAGCCGGTTCAGGCCGCCCCTCTGCTTGAAAAATACACCGTCATCGTCCACCAGAATATCGGCGCGCCGCCGGAAGTGATCGTCAAAAAAGGCGACCTCGTCAAAAAAGGACAGCTGATCGCCAAGGCCGCCGGATTTATGTCCGTTCCGCTTCATGCGCCAACCAGCGGCACCGTCACGGCGATTGAAAAATGCCCCGGCCCCGCCTGCGTCAGCGTTCCGGCGATTGAAATTACCGCCGACGGAAACGATGAATGGGGTTCGCCGCTGGAGCCGATCGCTGACTGGCAGAACGCCGAGCCGTCCGCTCTCAAACAGCGCGTGTGCGATGCCGGAATTGTCGGTATGGGCGGCGCGGGCTTCCCGTCGCATGTCAAACTTTCACCGACCAAGCCGGTTGATACGCTGATCCTCAACGGCGCGGAGTGTGAGCCCTATCTCACCGCCGACCACCGCCTGATGCTCGAACAGCCCGAAGATGTTTTGCGCGGCGCGGCGATTCTCGCCCGGATTCTCGGCCTGAAAACAGCCGTGATCGGTATCGAAGAAAACAAACCGGACGCCATCGCCAAACTTCAGGAACTGGCCGGAAAATATAACGTCACGGTTCAAAGCCTGCACGTGAACTATCCGCAGGGAGCCGAAAAACAGCTCATTTACGCGCTGACCGGCCGCGAAGTGCCGATCGGCGGACTGCCGATGGATGTAGGATGCGTCGTGCAGAACGTCGCTTCTGCCGCCGCAGTCGCTGACGCCGTGATCAAAGGTCATCCTTCGATTGAACGGATCACCACCGTCACCGGCGAACCGCTGGCCGCCCCCGGCAACTGGCGCTTCCGCATCGGAACGCCGGTTTCGAAAGCCATTGAACTGGCCGGCGGCATCACCGTTCAGCCCGCGAAGATTCTGCTCGGCGGCCCGATGATGGGTATGGCTCAAAACTCGCTTGATGTCACCGTAATGAAAAATACGTCCGGCATTCTGCTGATTCCGGTTGAGCAGGTGTCGCAGTACACCTCCGAGCCGTGCATCCGCTGTGGACGTTGCGTGGAAGCCTGCCCGATGGACATTCTGCCCGCCACCATCAGCCAGGCGGTTGAAAATGGACGGTTTGACTGGGCCGAACAGCTGAACGTGCTCGCCTGCATCGAATGCGGCTCATGCAGTTATTCCTGCCCATCGCACCGTCCGCTGAACCAGCATTTTAAACGCGCCAAGGCCGAAATCATGGCTGCCCGCCGCAAACAGCAGAAGAAATGACGAGTGGCAAGTGGCAAGTGGCAAGTGAGAATCAGGAACTGAATTTGATGAGCAGTGGAAACCTAGAAGATTTTAAGGCCTACCAGAAGTCACTGGATTTGTTCGACCATGTCGTGGCCGATCTGGATGCCTATGTTCAGTCGCCGGATACGGCTCGTTTAGTCAGCCAGCAACTGGCCAGTGCAGATTCAGTCTGCGCTAATATCGAAGAAGGCTACGGCAGGCAGAGTTCGACCGAATACCGTCGCTTTCTCATTATCGCCAGAGGATCTCTGCGCGAAACAAAAGGCCGCTACCGCCGTTTACGACATTGGATACCTGCTGAAATTGTCGAAGAACGCGTGGCTTTGGCAGAAGAAATCAGCCGCATACTCAGCGCTACAATTAACAGCTTGGAAGGACGATAACTATGAACACAGTTTCCTCTGGCCACCCGCCACCCGCCACTTGCCACTTACCCGATGCCACCAAACTGGTCGTCAGCAACTCGCCGCATATTCGCGGGAACGAGACGATCTCAAAAATCATGGTGCAGGTGCTGATCGCCCTGCTTCCTGCGGCGCTGGCCGCCGTCTGGTTCTTCGGACTGGCCGCCCTCAAAGTTATGGTGCTCTGCACCGCCGGTTGCATTTTGGTCGAAGAAATCTGGAACAAGTGCGCTAAGAAACCGTCCACATGGAAAGACGGCAGTGCGGCGCTCACCGGGCTTCTGCTGGCGATGAATCTTTCCGCCGGATCACCGGGGTGGATCTGCGTCCTCGGCTCACTGCTGGCCATTGTTCTCGGAAAACAGCTTTTCGGCGGACTGGGTTTTAATCCGTTCAACCCGGCGCTCGTCGCCCGTGTCGCTTTGCTCATCGGATTCCCGCAACTGATGACCACATGGGTTCAGCCGCAACCCGGTAAATGGTTCGCCTGCGATGCGATGACCGGCGCCACGCCGCTGGGTGCCGAAGGCAAAGCGATCGCTTCCATCAGCGATCTTTTCTGGGGAAATGTCGGCGGATGCCTCGGAGAAACCTCCGCGTTCGCCCTGCTCATCGGCGGCTTATTTCTACTGGCCCGCCGCCTGATCAAATGGCAGGTGCCCGTTTCGTTCATTGGAACCGTTGCTCTCATCACCGGCATTGCGCATCACTTCAATCCGGAGCTGACCCCTCCGGCACTTTATCACGTTCTGGCCGGCGGCCTCATGATCGGAGCTTTTTTCATGGCCACCGACATGGTCACCTCGCCGATGACCGCCAGCGGCGCCCTGATCTTCGGAGCCGGATGCGGCATCATCACCAGCGTCATCCGCATCTGGGGCGGCTACCCTGAAGGATGCAGTTTCTCGATTCTGTTTATGAACGCGCTCACGCCGCTGATTGACCGTTTCACGATCGGCAAACCCTTCGGCTACATCCGCGTTAAAAAGGAGGCCGCACAATGAGCAGTGATAACGTAAAAATCACTCCGCTGATTCTCAGCATGGGGTTGATTTCCTGTGTGGCCACCGCGTTGATGGCCTGGGTTTATCTGATTACTGAAGAGCCGATTTCCGCCGCGCAACAGCAGAAAAGCAATGCCGCGCTGAGTCAGGTTCTGCCGGCGTTTGATAATCAGCCGGCGCAGGAAGCCGTCACGCTCGGCGATGTGAAGTTTTACACCGCCATCAAGGACGGCAAGATCGCCGGATTCGCCGGCGAAGCGGTTTCGCCACGGGGCTATGCCGGAGATGTCACCGTGCTGGCCGGTCTTCAGCCGGACGGCACTATCACCACAGTGATTGTCACCAAGCAGAATGAAACCCCCGGCCTCGGAACCGTGGTCTGCGGGCGAACACGCGAGAAAACAATCTCCGGCGTCCTCGCCGGGAAAAAAGAAACCGGCCTTCCGCCGAATAAAATTCTCGATCAGTTCACCGGCATGAAAGCCGAAGCGGGACAAGCCCCCTGGACCGTCAAAAAAGACGGCGGCACTCTGGACGCGATTACCGGCGCGACCATCTCCTGCCGGGCGGTCGCCGAGGGCGTTTCTACGATTGCGAAATCATTCACCGAAAACCGCGCACAGCTTTTGAAGGAGACAAAATAATGGCGATCTTCAAAGAATTCACCAAAGGGATCATCCGCGAAAACCCGACCTTCGTGCTGATGCTCGGCATGTGCCCGACGCTGGCCGTCACCAATAACGCCGTGAACGGATGCAGTATGGGGCTGGCGACGCTTTTTGTGCTGGCCGGAAGCAACATGGTCATTTCACTCATCCGCAACGTGGTTCCGAGCAAAGTCCGCATCCCCTGTTACATCGTCGTCATCGCCGCCTTCGTGACGGTGGTGGATCTGCTTCTGCAGGCCTATGCGCCTGCGGCCATCTACGACGCCCTCGGTATTTTCATCCCGCTGATCGTTGTGAACTGCATCGTGCTGGGCCGCGCCGAAGCGTTTGCCTGCAAAAACGGCGTCATGGCTTCGATCGCTGACGGGATCGGCATGGGGCTGGGATTCACTTTGGCGCTTACTGTCATTGGCGGTATCCGCGAATTCCTATCCACCGGCTCCCTCTTTGAGATCAAACTCATCGAGGGCTGGACGCACAGCTTTATGCTCATGGGACAGGCTCCCGGCGGATTCATCCTGCTTGGAATCCTGCTCGCTCTGATCAACTGGAGCAACCAGCGCAAAGCCAAAAAGACCGGAAACCCGTGGCATCCGCCCGGCGTGGACTGCCGGCAGTGCAACCTCTGCAACCTCGGAAAAAAATAATCAACCGTCCCGGAACCCCTCCAATCAACGGAAGGGACAATAGAACCTATCCAGAACCTCCGCCGGGTGGTGACACCCGGCCTACAGGTTTAAAATGATCGCGCATTTTCTGCCGGCCCGATGTCCTCATCGGGCGCTCCCATACGTTTGGGATGGGTTTTAGAGCAAATTAAAATGAACTGCAGCCGCATCTTTTGGAGGGTCGGGGTCCACCCCGACCGCGAACCGCGAGGAAGCGGTTCGCCCATAATAAGAGGAGCGGCCACACCTTTTCAAAAATGCTCTAGAGCAGATAACGAATGACATGCCGTAACATATATTTTGGTGTAGGCCGGACGTCCTCGTCCGACGCGCCCGATGAGGACATCGGGCTGCGGAGTTTCAATCATGAAGTGCTCTAGTCAGTATTTGATCAAGGCAGGCAAGATGCCTGCGGTACGTATGACCGGCTTCCAGCCGGCCCTGTCTTTAAACCGAACCGCCATGCGGTTTGGGCACTGCTTCTACGGCTGACGCACCAGCACGCGGTAGAACCGCGAGCCCGACGGCAATGAACCGGAGAAGGTCATCACCCCGCCCGTTCCGGCAAGATTCACATAGCCGGACTGATTCACCCACGTTCCGGTCAAGCTGTCGGTGGACTGCACCGTGTACACACTGCCGACAATGGACTGCCACGCCACCAGCACCGAACCATCCGCCTGACTCTGCTGATGATAAACCCGGAAGTAGTCTGTTTCATCGTAAATGTCTGTGCCTGAAGTTATCTCTTCGCCGTTTGTAAACCCGTCTCCGTCGGTATCTGCCAACGGATCGGGAGCCGAGCCTCCAGCCGATGCAGTCTGCGGGTTAACAATCGCCTCCGGCGCGGGCAACGTCGCTCCATATTCATAACAACCCATATCCACACGATCAGGATAAGCAGTCGGACGTTCTCTTCCGTCAAGGTCGAGCAACGGAGCCAGATAGAATGTTCCCTTGTTGTAACAGGGGGAGTTGCTTGACGAGAGATGATAATCTCCGCCGCCAATAAACAGCGGATCGTTTGTCGTGGACAGTACAGCCGTCGGATAGCCGTACTGGATATCACTGTACCAGATGTTAATACTGCCCGAGCGGCAATGCAGATTTGGGAAAACTCCCACCGTAGACACCCGGGCCGCATCAACAATTGCCGCGTTGGAGGATGTATTTCCCCAGAAAATCATATTCCGCAAGAATGGACTCTGGAAAGAACTCAGACCGCCACCACGGGTGTTTGCGTGATTATCAGCCACAGTGCAATTAACACCGGTTGGCGAACATCCCGACCCGATGTAGAATCCACCACCTAGGCCATAGTCAGGAACCAGCTTAGTCTCTGGGAATTTTGGATCTTCAGCCCAAGTCCGATTACTGACCACTAAACAGTTAACCATTAACGGAGAACTGCCTCGCAACAGCAAAATGCCGCCGCCGTTTTCATCTTCATCAATAACTTCTGTGTAATCTTCCTCTCCCAATGGGAACAAATTCGTCTCAGCCGCGTACCAATTCTTATACAAGTAATGGTTGCGCGCCTGATTATTTTCGACAATGCAACGTTCTGTACGGGGACTGCTGGCGTCAAAGGTCATACCGCCGCCGCAACCTGACACATCTGTATCTGTTATAACCGCATTCGGGCAGTTCTTCACAACAATTCCGCGCCCTTGACAGCCACTGACAACGACGTTGGTAATATAAAGTCCACTATTTAATTCAACATAAATTCCGGTGCGACTGCGTTTAAAATCACACTCAAAATTGCCGCGATAATCGCTGTACAGAACTGTGCAATTTTCGATGCGAAGTGAAGCGCCCCCCTCGCACCAAACTCCATTAAGGAAACGAGACATCGTGCAATCGCGAATCACAGGGCTCGATCCGCTTACGCAATGTATACCGTTAAGCTGTCCATCATAGATCAGACAGCTTTCGATCTTTGGACTGGCGTTACTGAGAACCAGCGCGTGTTCAAAATCGCAATCCCCGTCCGAACAATCACTCAACGTAACCGTAATGCCCAGCCCTTTGATAACCGTGTTTGTTGTCTCGCCGCTGTTCAATGTAAACACCGGGCCGTATCCAAGACTATTGACGATGGTGTTCGTCGGATCATTGTTCCAGGAAATAATCCGGATCGCCTTGCCTTGCGGATTGATATTGTAGTTCCCCTCGCCCCAGTAAGTTCCATTCGTCACCAGCACAGTCATCCCGTTGCTAGCAACGTTAACGGCCTCTTGAATAGCATCAAACGGATGAGAAAGTGCCGAGTTGGTAGGATTCCACGTACCATCTTCATGAGGGTCGCTTTCCTGCGGATCATACCATGCAGGATCGTTCGTAGAGGCCGCGCAATTCACAAAAACCGGATCTTTGCGGTTTGCCGGATTTGTACCGAGAGCGTCCTCTTCACCGTTTTTCAGCCCGTCTCCGTCGCTGTCATCTGTTGGCAGTGCGGGCACAGTCGGGTTACTGGCCGGTATCTGATCCAGCTCCCATTTATCCGGCAGACCGTCGCCGTCAGTATCTGCATTGTTCGGATTGGTAATGTAAAGATTGGAAGTCCCGTTGGTAGTGATTTCGTAAAGGTCATTCAGTCCGTCGTTGTCGCTGTCTGAATCCCGCGGATCGGTTGAGCCGGGCATACCGAAACTGAAGCTGGAAACTGTTCCGGGGACATTGGTGTAAACCGCCAACCAGAGGCTGTTGGATACCAAGCTGTACTCCTGAAGATTTTTGAGACCATCGGTGTCCGGGTCACCGGAAGCATCATTCGCCAGCGGATCAAGATAGTGGGTCACTTCCCAGCCGTCGGGCATGCCGTCGTTGTCTGTATCACTGTCGTTCGGGTCGGTGTTATTCTGATATTCACCAAGATTCGTCAGTCCGTCCGAATCCGCATCGCCGGAAGCATCATTCGCCAGCGGATTTAAACCGTGCGTGTTCTCCCAGCCGTCGGGCATACCGTCATCATCCGTGTCGCTGTCTTTCGGATGGGTTCCCAGCGTGTATTCCTGCAAATTCGTCAGTCCGTCACTATCCGGATCAAGAGCGGCATCATTCACCAGTGGATTAAGTCCATGATCCACTTCCCAGCCATCGGGCATGCCGTCATCATCCGTATCAGCATCCGTCGGATCGGTTCCGTTCTGCGACTCTTCAAGATTCGTCAAACCGTCATTGTCCTCCGTAGCATCATTATTGGGGCCAGGGTCGAGCACATCCAGCGGATCAAAGCCGTAGCGAACCTCCCAGCCATCTGTCATTCCATCGCCGTCCGTGTCTGTAACCAGCGGCTTGGTTCCGCGACTGACTTCATCACCATCGGTCAATCCATCGCCGTCGGTGTCGGCGACCCGCGGATCCGTGTTATACAGGCGAACTTCCTGCGTCCCGTCAATCAGTCCGTCGGCATCCTGATCGCTGTTGGTCGGGTTCAGTCCGGCGAGATATTCACCCCAATTACTGATTCCGTCGCCGTCATAATCATTCGTCGAGCTCTGGCCGATCCCGCCGAAATACTGTGTTTCCCAGCTATCCAGAATTCCATCGGCGTCCGCATCCGGCAGAACCGAAAAGATTTCAACGCCGGTGCTTTCAGCCAAATAAACCTTATCGCCGTTCACGAACACACCGTAGGCCGTTCCATGGGTTTCAATGCGCGCCGCTTGCACCGGAGCCGAAGGCGTACGGACATCCAGCACCACCAGCCCGTTCGTCCCGTCCGCCACATACACATAATTCCCGCTGACAAACACTCCGTAGGCTGTTCCATCCGTATTATATTTGGCCAAAGCAACACGGTCATTAATGCTATCGTTATTCAGGATTTTTACGCCATAGGTTCCTGCCGCCGCCGCTAGAAGTGACGAGTTCCCATGAATTCCGTCTATGCTTTCTCCGATAAAACCGGCGGAATTTGTATGGGCCTGCGGCACGGCAGGGTTGCTGATATCTAATCTGAATACATTGGCGAGAGTAGCAACATAGGCCGAATTACCCTGAACAAAAATATCGTTCATGGACGAGCTCCGAACAAACGGAGTCACAGACGGAACAGGATTTGACGGTGCAGAAATATCGAATGTCTGAACTTTTCCCGAAGATCCGTCGGCCAGATAAGCCCATGTTCCCTGTACGGAGATTCCCTTGGCAACGCCATCCGTATCGTATGTCGCCACTAAAAAGGGTGACAATGGATTTGAAACGTTAATAACAGAAATCCCTTTGGGTCCGTCCGCCACATACGCATAGGCATTGCTCACCGTCACATCATTTGCGGATCCTGCCGTATCCAGCAATCCAGCCTGCGTCGGGCGTTCCGGATCAGCGACATTCAAAACCACCAGACCGGCGGCTTCGGCGGCGACATACGCATAGTTTCCGGCCACGGTGATGTTCTTGGCGGCAGAAGATAAACTGAACCCGCCCAGACGGGACGAAGAGGCAAGGCCGCCGGTTGGCGAATTGGGATTGAACCCGTAAGTGACTTCCCAGCCGTCCCAAAGTGTATCCGTGTCCGTATCCGGATTGGTTATGACACACCGGTTTTCGTATTCACCCCGGTTGTTCAGATGATCTGAATCGGGATCCGCCGAGGCATCCACCGGATTATTCGGATTCAGGCCGTTTTCCGTCTCCCACTCATCCGGCATTCCATCGCCGTCGGTATCCTGCAGAACAATCAGGCTCCGGACGTTCAGCCGTCCGCCGGAAACCGTCTTGTTCGCCAGAGCGGCAACCGGATCCACGGTATCCAGCAACGCCTGTTTCAACTGGAGATGGGTCAGACCCGGTTTGGCGCTCAACAAAAGAGCCGCCGCGCCCGCCACATGCGGGGTCGCCATGGAGGTTCCCTGCATTTCCTCGTACGTTCCGCCCGGCACAGTGCTCAGGATTTCAACCCCCGGAGCGGCCAGATCAACCGATGTTTTTCCGTAATTGGAGAAAGAAGCCAGTGCATCGTTCCGGTCGGTCGCCGCGACAGAAACAATATTCGGAAGGTCGTATCCGGACGGATAATGCGGAACAGTGTCGTTATCCGTACTTTCATTCCCGGCCGCCGCCACGAACAGAACCCCTTTGCCGTTCGCGTAATTCAGCGCGGCGCGTTCTGTGTCGCTGTATGCGCCGCCGCCGTATGAGGCGGAAATAATTTTAGCCCCGTTGTCGGCGGCATAGTGAACAGCCTCCGCTGTGTCAGACTGCAAAAGACCGGAACCGCTTCCGCCCCGCAACGCCATCAGGCGCAATTTCCAGCAAACTCCAGCCACCCCCATCGTATTGTTTCCGACGGCACCAATCGTGCCGGCGCAGTGCGTTCCATGCTTATCGCTGTCATCCGGATTGTTATCATCACCGGCAAAATCCCAGCCGTTCACATCGTCAACATATCCGTTGCCGTCATCATCCACACCGGCGACACCATTCAACTCCGTGACGTTCTTCCAGATGTTGGAACTCAGATCGGGATGGGCAAGACTGACCCCGGTATCAATCACGGCCACAATCACGTTGGTGCTTCCGGTGATCACGTCCCATGCGCCGGTGGCGTTGATTTTCACCATACCCCACAGCTCGCTCCAGCGGGTGTCATTGGGTGCCGCATTGACCCGCGAGACATAATCCGGTTCAACGTACGCCAGCACGTTGGACTCCCCGCCGAACACTGAAAGCGCCTCAGGAACCGCATCAAGCGTCGGAGCTTTCAAAGCAACGATGTAATGACCGGGCAGTGAAAGCGCCCGCAGAATCGAAACGCCGTATCCGGACAGCATGGATTTAAGATCCGCTTCGGTTTTTCCGTCCTGCAGTTTCACCAGTACATGCGTGGCAACCATTTCAGTACGGGCGGCGATGGTGTAGGTGTCAGAGCCTTCATTTTTCACCAGCGTCTCTTCCACGCGGCGGTAGGGATATTTCCCTTCCGACCGCACCAGCAGTTCACGTTTTTTCCGGTCCTTGGAAACCGTACTGACACGCTGTTCCAATATCTTCGACTCATCCAGCGGCTGAAAACGGGCGGAAGAATCCGTTGAAATCTGAACGGTTTCCTGCGGCGGCGCTTTTGTCTTTGAAACCGCCATGCGCGGAGCGGTTTCCGGAGTTGTTTGAACCGCCGTCTGAGCTGAAGAGGGCCCGCTGTCTGAAACGGCTCCAGACTGCGGCGGATTTGCAGAACTGACAGGCTCGGCGGTTCCTGCCCGCCGGAAAGCCCGGTAAGAGACTCCGGCGACCAGCAGAAGCCCGGCCAGCAGAACAAAAAACACTGATTTCTTCATAACACACCTGCCTCAAAGTTGTTGTCGAAGGTTCCGGTGCATACCGGGAAAAAACACTCCGTGTAAAACCGGGTTTACTTTTTCCCTTTAAGACGCTTTGTCTCCGCATCGCGTAACTGCTGAATCGCTTTCTGTGAACGCTCCGCTTCCTGCGTTTCCAGCAGTTTCTGTTTTTCCACCCTGATCAGCCGGTCGTTCTTCATGGCGGCTTCCTGCTTCATCGCCAGAGTCGAATCCTGCGGGAGGCCGGTTTCCATATTGATGTTTTCCGGATTAGCCAGTCCGACCGTTACAAAGATCACCGTTTCTCTCTGCTCACTGCTCTTGCTTGAGTAGCTGAAAAACCGCCCGATCAACGGCAGACTGCCCAGCACCGGAATCTTCCGCTCCACATCGTTTGCCTCCAGTTCGGTCAGACCGCCAATCGCCGCCGTCTGTCCGCTCTCCAGCGAAAAAACGGTTTTGATCGTCTTTTCTGACGTCACCGGAAAGCTGTTCACTGTCCCGGCGTTACCCACGGTTTTGTCTTTTACGAAACGGATCAAGGAAGGAGAAATGGCCACCGCGATATTGCTGGCGGTGTTCACAGCGGGCGTTACATTCAATTTAATCCCGTATTCAAAATAGGGGGTGTCAGGATCCAGATTATAGGTCGTTATCGGATCGGCGTTTTGAACCTGAGTCGTCTGCTGTTTGATGTTCGGCTCTTTGCTTCCGATGTAGATCTGAGCCGTTTCCTCATTCGCCACGATAATCTTCGGATTGGAAACGATTTTTATCCCGTTGATTTGTTTCAGAGCCGCCAGAACCACGGCGAAGTCGGAGGCGCTCAGTGTGGCGCCCAAAGTGCGCGTCACTGTAGCGGCATCTACGGACGTTAACTCCGAAAGTGTCGTAGGAGTAACTCCGTAAGTGCGAGAATCATTCGGCCCTAAGTTCCCAGGTCGAGCATCATAATCGATATTATTGATCCACTTCGGATTACCCCCGGCATCATTCACTACCTGTGGATCATCCGGTTTTTCTGTGAGTTTTTCAAACGGTCTGCCGGCAATATCCGTATAGGTGTTCCGCCCGTTATTAATGCTGTCCACCTTGCTGTCTTTGTAATTATAGCTTCCGTTGATTCCCTTCACTCCGACGCCGTAGCCGCTCATCATGGCCCAGTCGATCCCCAGCTTCTCGGAAGCGCTGTCGGTCAGTTCCATGAATTTGGCTTCGATAAAGACCTGCTGGCGGGGAAAATCAACAGCGCCGATCATCTCCTGAACCTGAGCCAGAACCGCCGGCGTGCTCTGAACCACCACCGTGTTACGGGCCGGAAACACGGAAATTTTCCCAGGCTCCGGAACCATGTTGTTAATCATTCCGACCACATTGGAAACCGTGGCGTAATTCATCTTGAAAATTTTCACACTCATCGGCTCTGCCACGCCGACCGGTTTCTTCCGCACACTGTACACCGCTGTGCCGGGAACTTTTTCGTAGAGTTCCAGCCCCTGGGTTTCCAGGATGGCCTGCAGTGCGGGCTTCCACTCCACGTCCTTCATATTCACATCCACCTTGACCAGGCCGGCACCGCCCTCGAGGTCGGGAATAATGATGTTGGCATCCGAAAGCGTTGTGAACAGACGGATCACGCTGTTGAGTTCCACCTCTTTGAGGCTGACCGAAATCAGCCCGCCTTTAATCGAGCCGCCTTCGGGTTTTTCAGGAGCCAGCTCAACCGTTTCCACCTCTTCTTTGACTGCGGGTACGGCCGCCGGAACAGCTACCGCCTCAACCACCGCCGGAGCCGGTTCAGCAACCGCAGGCTGAACTTTCACCGGAACCTCCGCCGGAGCCGCAGGCTGGGCGGGAACCGGCGCGGGGGAATCCTTAGCGGCCCTGAGTTCATGAAATATTTCCGCCGTATCCTGCCCCAGAATAATCAAGGCTACGGACAGTGCCGCCAAAAATGCCGCCGTTTTCAGTTTCATCCCTCAACTCCTCTGTTATCTGATGCCCAGTTTTTTCAATTCGACCTGTCCGTCCGCTGTGATTTCGACAATTTCCCACTGATATGTTTTGCCTTCATGCAAAGTCTCTATCTGCTCGCCGACACTTTTCAGCTCTCCGTTGATAATCGCGGCGGTTTTCCCGCCCAAACGGCTGGTGCCGCTGACGCGGATTTTCGCCAGCGCCAACTTCCATCCGGATGCGCCCATATCCGGAGAGCCCAGTGTCAGAGCTTTGTTCTGCCAGTCTTTCGGGAAAAATCCGACCGGCCAGAACGGGTCTCTCAACAGTTCCTGATCCAGTTCTTCTGTTGATTCTTTTCCGGCGGGCGGCGGCGAAACTGCCGAATCGGCAACGACAGGCGGCGCCGCGCTATCCGGCGCAACCGCAGGAGCCGCGGGCGGAACACCCGCCATCGGCGGCGGGGTCTGAGCGGCGACAGATGAGGCCAGAAGCCAGACAGCCAACAGACTAAAGGTGCCTGTCACCTGCCACCCGACACCTGCCACCTGATCCCCGCGTATCACGGCGTCCCCCTTTCGATTTTCACCGAGGCGGGCCACTGTATGACAATCTGAACCTGCTGAATCAGCGGGTTGTCGCGTACCGCCGCCACGGTCACTTCTTTGATCCGCAACAGCGGATTATCCTTTTCGAGCCGCCAGAGCAGTTCCACCAGATTGTTGTAGCCGCACCGCGTGGAGACCTTGATTTCATAGGGCTGGTCAGCTTCCGGCTTCTTTTTGTCCGGCGACTTGGGATCACTGAGAAAAACAATTTCTTCAAGACTGTCCAGCTCGACCCTCGCCTGCCGGGCACAGCGGGACACATATTCGTACGACCAGGCATAGCGGTCGGAAAGTGTCGGCGCATGCACCGTCAGGTTTTCCAGCTTCCCGATGCTTACCGTGAGATCGCGGCGAACCTGTTCCTCACGGCGCAGAACATCACGCGCATCCTCGATTTTCTTCTGCAGACTGAGCAATTCCTCCTTGGCAGAGCCGCCGCGCGCCGAGGCGGGCTTAAACCAGCCGAGAAAATGGGCCATCAGGAAAATCTGACCAACCGCCAGCAAAGCGGTGATAACCACCATCTGCTGTTGTTTTTTTGTGAGAGCTGACCAGTTCATTTTCTGTCACCTCCCGCCAATCGACGACCTTCTAGAGAGAAAATCCAGATTTCTCCCGCATCGCGCTGGGAGGAAACCAGTTTGATTTCGCCGCAAAAACGGCGCAATCCGGCGTCAGCGTTGAGCTGGCGCTTGGCCTCCACCGCCGTCAGCTCGCCTTGAGCGCGCCCGCTGAGCCGAAGCGTGTAATACGCCGGATCGGCGTCAGCGGCCCGCTCCAGACCGGCGTAAAGATTTTCCAGCGCCATCGGCGGCGGAACCTGACGCTGTACCGAGCGCAGAATCGAAAACATCGAAGGATGATCGCCCTTGGCCCAGCCTTCCAGTTCAGCCAGCGTTTTGACGTTCGCGGCAATCGAGGCCTGCCCTTTACGGATCACAGCGGCCTGCGGATCAAGGCGCTCCCACTCCCGCCGGGCGCGGTCGAGATTGGCGTTGAGCGTCATTCTGGAAATACCGGCCAGCAGGAAAACGAGAACTGTGATCCCGGCCAGCACACTGACAGATCCCAGCACCATCACCTTCATGCTGACGATCCCCTGAAACCGCCGCTCCGCCTTTTTCAGCAGGTTGACTTGCAGACTCATAACGCCTCCATGCCTGCGAGAGCCGCTCCGACCGCCGCCGCGAAACGGGATTCCTGACCCTGGAACTTTTCAGGAAACGCCTCGGGCGGAACCGTGATTTTCTCGAACGGGCTCCACGTCTGCGGAATAAAACCAAGAACCTCTTTCACCGCCGTCTGCCAGTACGACGATTCCGCCAGACCGCCGGAAATATACACCGCCGAAAGCGGGCTCTTGTTCTGACGCTCCACGAACTCGCGGTAGATAGAAAGCTGGCGGGTGAACGGATTAAGCACCTGCCGAACCGGGCCGGAAACATCCACCGAGCCGCCCGAAAGAATCTCAATGGCCATATCGGCATCCACGCCCAGCGAGAGCTGAATCTGACGGCAAAGCGCGTCTCCGCCGACCTCGAACCGGTTGACGAGCTGAAGCTGGCCCCGGTGCAGAAACGCGGCATACGTGTGACGGGCGCCGGTTTCGATCAGACAGACCGTCTGATTTTCAATCTGCGAGCTGCGGTTATAGAGGAATGCGGAAAAAGCGGCCAGACCGGACGGTTCCAGCGAATGCGGCGCAGGGGCGCCGCTCTCAAACAGTTCCAGATAATGCTGAACCGTTTTTTCGGGAACCGCCACGCCCAGAACGGTACTGTCGCGCTTCCCTTTCGCGCGGGAAACCACCAGCCCGCCGACGCGGGAATCCGCCGGAGCACTGAGATTTTCACGCACCAGCTTTTCAATATCCTCGTCGTCGGGAAGCGTCTGATTAAACACCCGCAGGCTCACATTATCCATGGTGGCGCAAAGCGCGGCGTAATAAGCGGTGAGCGACTTGGGCAGATCAGGCCGTTTTTCGGCGTTCATCCCCGACGGCGGCAGAATGTCGGCGGAGGCCAGTGTAATATGGTCTTTAATTTTTCTCAGCCGGACCGCTTTAACCCCGGTGGTGGCGAAATCGAGCGCCAGCAAATTAGCAGGCCGCCGTCCCTGTTCCTTCCCGGCTTTTGGTTGCAGTTTAAAATTCATAACCAGAAATTATTCGTCAATCCGCCTCGTGGCATACCGGACCCAGCCCGCGCCGCCAGCTATTAAGATTAAAAGCACGACGGATATCAAAAAGCGATGATTTCTTTTCGCGGCCTTCGCATTTTGAGCCTCTCCGGCAACGGCTCCGGCGGACTGCAATTCCGCCTGTGCTCCGTTCCGCATCCACGGCGGCGTAAAAATGTCGGCACGGGTTTTTTCGTAGGCGCGAACTGCTTCCGCCCGCCGTTCCACCATCCGCTCTTCATACTTGTCACGCACCTGCTGGCGGTAGGCCCGGATCTGCGGCTCGCGGGCCGAGGCATCCGGAGGGAGAATCGCCCCGGCGGATCCGGCCAGCAGAAGCACCGTTGAAAAAGCGGCAAGGTAATGTCTCATGGCGCCAGCTCCGTCCATTTAACCGTCCGGTACACCGTGGTCTGTCGGGGAAGCATCCCGGGAAGCCAGGGCGAAAAACCCATCCCGTCGTAGGATCGGGAGCCCAGACGGATATCCCAATTCAAAGCCAGATTCCCGTGCCGCGTCACTGCCTCGTCGCGACAGACAAATCCGCCGTTAAGCACCGCATTGTTGTCAAAATCACCGCAAATCAGATGGTTGGCGTAAAGCATGGCATCCATCCAACCGATCCACGGGTCAATTCCGAGCGCGGCCATCGCGGCATCGCCGATCATCGGCTCGAAAAAATGGCGATCAGTGCCGTCCGATCGGGTGCCGGTTCCATTGGCATCACGCTCGGTGTAGTCCCCGTCAAAATACGGAATACCGCCGGAATAATAGCTGACATAGCCGAGCGCCGCGTCACTGACATCGCTGGCATGGGAGGCGGTATGCGGAGACTTCAGCATACTGGTGTCCACCGTGCGGTAATCACCGAAAACCATACTGCCTTTGGCGCACAGCCCTAAGAAATCTTTGGTCTTATTGGCCGTGGCAGTGGTCCGCGGTGAGCTATCCGGCTTAGGCCACGTCGGCGGATTTTTGGCAATCAAATCACCGATGATGTGAATGTTACGCCCGGCGTAAAGTGTCCCCTGCCCGGTGTAATACCCTTTGATATAAATATCGCCGGTTGCCACCACAATGCCGCTGATATTGATCGGATTAGCGGCGGTTCCGATCAGGATCAGACATCCGGTGTCATTCACCCCGATGCCCGCGTTCTCTCCAGCTCCGTCGCCCCAGACAGCCGAAACAGTTTTATTGCTGTCGCTGACGGTTCCGCCAGCGGCGGCCGCATACGTTTGATATTCCGATAGCGGGCCGATGAACGGCATTTCTTTGATCTCGGCGTTGTTATAAAAATTAACCACTTCGTCATAACCTTGCGGCCAGTAGGTGTTGGTGTTCGAGCGGTTGTAATCGGTGTATTCCGCCGGGCGGGCGCGGTTGGCAAAACTGATTCCAGAGAACGACTGATCGTCGTAGGCTGTCCAGGCCAGATTCTTATACAGCTTGCTGGATGTATTTACGCCGCCCGCATATGAGTCACCATTCAGACGGATCGAGGAATACTTCAGGTCAACATCCTTGTTCGCGTACACATCGCCGTTAAAGTCGGCGTTCACACCGGAGAAAAATCCGATGTTGTCGATAAAGAACACATTATCAAACACGGACCCGTCTCCGCCGCCTGCGGCGGGCGCGCTGGAGTAGTTGTAGCGGATCACTTCGCGGGCTTTGCGTTTGACCCCGCGATGAGTCGCCTCGGACGTGTAGGTGAGTGTCACATTCGCGGTGTAGTTGCTGGCCGTTTTAGTCACCGATCCCGAGGTAGTCACCACCGTCACAGTGACCACATGCGGCGATGTGCTGTAGGAATTGGTCCAGCGCTCCACATTGGTGACGCTCAGATTGCCGATCGCATCCAGAGAGTCCCAGCTGTGACTGACGTTGTAGTTGGTGCGGAACGTCTGATCGATCGCATATTTCCGGCGCTCCATGCCCGACTGAATTCCGAGGAGACACTCATCACGCGCCTGCCATTGATCCACCGTGGCAAAACTGCTTCGGGCTGAAAAAAGAAAGGCTCCGCCGACCATCGAAGCGATGAGCAGAAGCATCATCACAGCGGTCAGCACAAACCCCTGATTGTTTCTCTGCGTTTTCATCGTCTCACCTCTTGTTCACCAGCCATGCACTGATCGTCTGCGGCTGTGTAAACGTCTTCCCCGCCGCCGACATCCGCAACCGGTACGACATGACAACAATATTATTACTCACAGACGCACTGAATGAGTCGACTTTGACCGGCGGCGCCGCGTTAGACGGATAAAACGCCACACCCTGCCCGTAAGCCCACTGCGGGGAACCGGGGCTCCGGCCAATCCAGAGTTCCTGTTCCGAGGCGGCTTTCCACCCGTAAACCTGATACACCACTCCGGTGCTGTCCATGGTTCTGTACTCGACGTAATCCCACGCGCCGCCGTTATAAATCGCCGCATTGGTGGCGGAGAGAAGCCCTGAAACCGGATTTGTAAACGCCCCGGACAAAATACGCTCGCGGGAGATTCTCCCATACTGAGCCAGCCGCCAGTGTGCGGTCGCGTCCTTCCACAGGGAAAAACATTTGGTCAACAGCATGCCCATCGCAAAAAACACCATAACGGAGATGCTCACCGCCAGCAGAACTTCAACCAGCGTGAAACCGGCCCGCCGATTCATGATGCCTGATTTTTGATCTCCGGTTTTCATCAGCGCTCCCCCCGGTAACGCCAGACGGCGGCCCGCGCCAGCGGATTGGTTCCCACCTGCAACGGACTGTTGGTGGGCGGCCAGACCGTGACAATGATTTCCCAGAACCAGACCGGGTCGGGCAGTACCGGCGGGTTGGTCTCGGCCAGAATATGGCAGTCCACCCAGCCGTTGGTGGACATCAAACTCCATTCGGGAGTCGGACGGCTGTAACGGGTCACCGAGATGATCGGCATATTGTCGAGCGGCGTATTATAAATTTCCCACAAATGGTCAAAGGCGATCGTCTGCGCTTCGAGGCGGGCGCGGGAACGCATCAGAATGCGGTAGGCCAACAGCATTTCGGTATAAACAATGACCGCCGCGATGCTCACCAGAAACATGGCGATCATCACCTCCACCAGCGTCATCCCGGCTCTGGATTTTTTTGTTCTCATAGCCATCACTGCTCGATAATAAAGTGGTACTGCGAGCCGACCCTGCGGAATTTTCCGGAACTGAGATTCCCGTCATCCACCAGCCGGTCGAAGTCGGTCATTTGATCGGATGATTTGCTGGGCGACGAAATGGAAACAGAATATTTAAAATTGTACCCGTTATCCCAGTCCCACTGCCCGCCCAGATCGGTCGCACTGCCCCACCAATCGTCAATATTCATTGCTGTGAAATAACTGACCATTTCCGGCGGGGTCACTCCGGGTGTTTTGTCCGCCGGGAAACTGCCGTTTTCTGAACGGTACATTTCAAAGGCGGCTACCGCCGAACGCAACCGGCTGGCGCAACGGGCATTCTCACGACTGCGGACGGCGTTGTTGAAAGCGGGAATCAGGAAAGCGGCTATCAGGGCGATGATGGTCACGGCCAGCGCGATCTCCACCAGTGTCATTCCGCTTTTAGTGCCCCGTTTTTTCATAGAAGTTGGTCTCTTATAATATAGTGGTAGCGGGAACCGCGACGCTGAAATGTCCCCGTCTCCAGATTTCCGTCGTCCAGCAGTTTATCCAGCTCGGCCATTTGACGCTCAGGAATTCCAGCCCCGGCAATCACCACCGAGGAAGTTTTTCCGTTGTTGTACCAGCCCCATTCCCCGCCCATCTCAGTCGCGGCCCGCCACCAGTCAATATCGCAGGCGGCAAAAGCTCCGCGCATTTCCGACTCCGTCCGGCACCGGTCGCATTGACTGCGGGGATAAGCGCCGTACGATCTGGCGTAAAGATCAAATGCGTCTGCGGCCCGCATGATCTTACGGGCGCACTCGGCTGTGTGCTGACGAAGAATTGCACCGCGGGTCACCGGCACAGCGACGGCGAGAAAAACCGCCATCAGACCGGCGATAATCGCGGCATCCAGCACGGTTGCGTCATCCCAGTTGAGTAAGGTCTTTATCATAGCGATACATTACTAAAGCATTACACATGCCACCAATCCACCGCTTTCACGGGATGGTACGTTGCCGTCGCACCCCATTCAAAGAAAATGTTGGGCAGATTTGATGGAAGATAGTACGGTTTTCCCGAATTTGAGAGACAGGAGCCGTTATGCCGTCATTTTCCCCCATTCAGGAAACTCCCTCAGGGACAGCACGATCCGGACTGAAACGGGTCTTACTCGTAATCCTTTTTATATCCGCGGCGGCTGGATTCATCGCAGGCCTCATGAAGCTTAACAAACTGGATGCAAACTCCGCCGCGAAGCCGATTTCACCGAAAAACAGCCCGGCTGAAACCCGTTCTCGAAAACAGCCGCTCTTCGAAAAAACGACACCGGCCAAGCCATCCTCATCAACCGTGGTCTGTCAGGGAACCATTCTGAGTAAAGGCTATGGCCCCATAGCCATTATTAACGGACAGCCGGCCAAAACCGGCTCTTTGATCAACGGTGTTAAAATCGTCGAAATCACCGCCAGCAATGTTCTGATTGAGTGCCGGGGAAAAACCAGAAGGCTGTCTCCCGGCGACAGCTTTACTCCCGGCAAACCGTAGATCAGGCCGCCAGCGCTTTTTTGATTTGCGTCAGGCGCTGGTCGTAATCCTGCGGTGACACCAGATAAGGATGACAGCGGCATCCGGAGAGTTCACTCGCGCGACGAATCAGTTCCTTATCCAGAGGATTAAGCACCGCCAGAAGAAGATCACCGCCCACCTTTGAAAACGGCAGTGCGCCGTGACGGCTGATGAAATCGATCGGCAGAGATTCCCGGAGTTCCTCGCGCTCACTGAATTGATTCAATGCGATAATCGGCACCCCGCTCTTTTGGCATAAATGGGTCATCAGCCGCTCAAACCGGCTGAAATTGCGGTCGTGCAGGATATGCAAAACAGTCACCGGAACGGACACATCCCGCGAAGACATTTCCGTGAGGTCGTGCAGAACGTTTGAATATTCCTCTTGTGACAGCTGTTCGTCCTGAAACAGTTCCCACGCCAGCGCCATTTCGGACTCAATTCCGCTCTTGCGGCTTGCCGCGGATTTGCGGGGAGCCGATTGGCTGGACATTATGTCAGAAACCATCTGGAGCTCCTGAAGCCGCTCAATCCGGCTCCGAAGCTCCGGCATATCTTCGACGATGGATTCGTACTGATTGATAACAAATGCAATGATTTCAGCGTTCTGTGCCGCGCGGGATCCGTCATCCAGCCGTTTCAGGCAGTCGAGCGCTTTCTCCGGCTCCTCCATCTTGAGCGATGTTTCGTAGAGGGCGCGTAACGTAAACAGATCGTCGGGCATCACTTCGAGAATCTGCTCAAGCATAGCGGCGGTCTGCTGAAGCTCTTCTCTGGCACTGACGGGTTCGCTCATGGTTCCTCCTGCATTTTGGTCAACGGGTTCATTAAAGCACGATTTATGCCGCGATTACACCACTCTTTTTTAACGGAATTTACACTTTACGCAAGGAAGCCGCTTGTTTCCAATATCCGGAAAGTCTATCGTCAAACCGTGTCTGGCACCGTTTGTGCTGACTAACCCCGGCAGTAATTTATGAACGACAAAGCCTACAGAACTCTTCTGGAAGTCCTTTCCGAACGCTTCACCGTGCCTGAAAACGCCATCGCGGCGGCGCGGGCGGAAGCCGATAAAAGCGGCCTGCCGTTTGAAGAAATCTTAGTCAATCAAGGCTCCGTCCCTGCGCCGGTCATGCTGTTGGCCAAGGCGGAGTATCTGGAGATGACCCCCATCAGCCTTGAAGGGTTCGAGATTGATTCCTCGCTGGTGGATATGATCCCGCGGGCCACCTGGGCGCAACTAAAGATGCTTCCCCTTTGTAAAACCGGCAAACTGCTCACGGTTGCCGTGGCCGACCCGTTCAATATCATGGGCATCGAGCACCTCAAGACTCAGGTGGATTACCAGATTTTCCCGGTCATTGCGGATGTGAAGGACGTTCTCGGGTTATTGGAAGGTTCGACCAAAGAAAATCCCATCGGCCTTGAGGAGATTCTTAAAGACATCGAGGACGACAGCGAACTTGAAATCGGACACGACGCGACCAGCGCCGACAATCTGGACGAGATGCTCAACAGTGCCGAAGATGCGCCGGTGGTGCGTATCGTCAATTCGATCCTGATTGAAGCCCTCCGCAAGCACGCCAGCGATATTCATATCGAGCCGATGGAAAAGAAAATCCGCCTCCGCTACCGCGTGGACGGCGTTCTCTATGAAAACCCCAGCCCGCCCAAAAGCGTGCAGTCGGCCATTTCCTCCCGAATCAAAATTATGTCGAATCTCGACATTGCCGAGCGGCGCATTCCGCAGGACGGACGCTTCAAAATCAAAGCGCTTGGAAAAGAAGTCGACCTGCGTGTGAGCTATCTTCCGACCGTTCACGGCGAAAAAATCGTAATGCGTATTCTCGACAAAACCGCCCTGGCGCCTAGTCTGGATGCGCTGGGTCTGGAGCAAAAAGCGCTCGACGACCTGAAATTCGCAATCGCCAAGCCGCACGGCATGCTGTTGGTGACCGGGCCCACCGGATCCGGAAAAACCACCACGCTGTATTCGGCTCTGCAGGAACTTAATCAGGAAGACGTCAATATCATCACCGTGGAAGACCCGGTGGAATATCAGCTGGGCGGCATCAATCAGGTGCAAGCCCGGCCGGAAGTCGGCCTGACGTTCGCCTCCGGACTGCGCTCGATTCTCCGTCAGGACCCGGACATCGTGATGATCGGGGAAATCCGCGATAACGAAACGGCCTCCATCGCGGTGCAGGCCGCGCTCACCGGTCACTTGGTGATCAGCACACTGCACACAAATGATGCGGCCGGCGCAATCGCCCGTATGGCCTACATGGGCATCGAGCCCTTCATGCTTTCATCCTCGCTGGTCATGACTCAGGCGCAACGCCTTTACCGGAAGCTCTGCCCGTTCTGTAAACAGCAGACTGAGATTCCCGAAAAGACACTGCGCTTCAATCATCTGGATCCCGACCAGTTTAAAGATGTCACGTTCTTCAGCGCCAAGGGCTGTCCAAAATGCAGTGGACTCGGCTACAAGGGCCGCGGAGCCATTATGGAAATTCTGCTGATCAACGACCAAATCCGGGCGAAGATTCTGGAAACCTCCGAGGCGAGCGCCTTGCGTGAAGTTGCTGTAAGCAACGGCATGAAAACACTGCGCGAGACCGGCCTCTCACGGGTTCGTGACGGACTGACGACTATTGATGAGATTTTACGGGTAACGACTGAGTAACTTAGGAACCGTTATGGCATCAGGAAAAAAGATCGCGAAGAAAAAAGTCAGCGGTGCGCGGAAAATCCGCCTCAAAGAACTCCCTCTTTACACCCGCCAGCTGGCCGCCATGCTTTCTTCGGGCATGCCACTGGTGCAGTCCATTTCCGCACTGGAGGAGCAAACCGCCAACAAAGGATTCCGCGCGGTGCTCGGCGGCGTGAAGTCGCAGGTTGAAGGCGGTTCCATGTATTCCGATTCGCTGGAAGAATACTCTCAGATTTTTGATGAGCTGTACGTGAACATGATGCGTGCCGGTGAAACCGGCGGTATGCTGGCGGAAACCTGCGACCGGGTGGCTTCGTTTCTGGAATCATCCAACCGCCTGCGCGCCAAGGTGAAGTCGGCGATGATGTACCCGACCGTTGTTATTTCTGTCGCATGCATAATTTCCGCCGGATTGATCGTTTTCATTGTCCCGACCTTTGCGAAAATGTTCTCCGGGTTCGGAGCCGATCTGCCGAAACCGACACAAATGCTGTTGGATATCAGCAACTTCATCCGCAGTTACTGGTACATTGTCATCGCCGCTATTTCCGGCACGGTTTACAGCCTGCGCCGGTATGTGCAGACAGAAAAAGGCGGCTATGCGGCGGATGCTCTCAGACTGCGCTTTCCGCTCCTCGGAAAACTCGCCCGGAAAATCGCCATTACCCGCTTTGCATCAACCTTTGCCCAGCTGATGTCCAGCGGCGTGCCGATCATTCAAGCCATGTCTATTGTCGGCGTGGCAACCGGCAATAAGGTGATCGGCAAAGCCATTCTCGACGCACGCGCCAGCGTGGAACAGGGAAAAACCGTTTCGGAAACCCTCAAGAGCAACAAGGAATTTCCAGCCATGCTGATTCACATGCTCTCCGCCGGCGAACAAACCGGTAAAATGGAAGAGATGCTCAGCAAGCTGGCTGAGTTCTATCAGGAAGAGGTTGATACGATGCTTGAAGGATTGACCTCGATGCTTGAACCGTTATTGATGGTGGTGATCGGGGTAATGATCGGCGGTATTGTTCTGGCCATGTTCATGCCGATTTTCAAGATGACCGAAGTCGTGATGTGAAAATTCAGAAACGAAACCTATGAAAAAAAATGAGCACGCGGCAGAGCATCGCCCGATATCATGGGCAACCATGATGGGTCTTCTTGGCGGACGTCTTGCCACGATCAGCGGGTTCCTGATCGTGCTGTCTTTCGTTCTCAGGCAGGACAGCATCGCCTTTTATGCATTTATCGCTTTCGCCTACATCATCACCATCCCCTACTCACTCTGGATGCGCAATCAGGACCGGATGCGGCGCCTCGCTCCCTTGCAGTTCCTGGTGGATCTGGTTTTTGTCTCAGGGCTCGTTTATTTCGCCGGCGGAATGCAGAATGACTTCCTGATTCTGCTTTACCCGTTGATTATCTTATCGGCCGGAATCATTCTGCCGCTCAAACAAACCGTCCAGATCACCGTGCTGGCCATCATTTCCTACACGCTGGTTATTCTGCTGATGTCCCAGAATATTCTGGTTCAGTACCCGTCCGTCGAGGCCACACGCGATCTGATTGACACTTCCGGCGCGATGGCTCTGCGTATTGCTATTTTTATTTTCTTCGGTATCGCCAGTGCGTATGTGTCCCGCCGATGCGACTACATCAGCAAAAAGGAAAAGCAATTCCGCGATATCACCAAAATTATTTTCAAAAATGTCAAAACCGGACTGCTTCTGCTTGATGCCGACGACCGGATTCTGATGGCAAATGACCGAGCCTGCGTCCTGTTAAGTCGCGACGAATCCGAATTAACCGGAAAAACCCTCGCTTCCATCCATCTTAAACCATCCGAACTCAAAAACGGGGATACCGATCTGCGCGGCGCTTCCGATTATTTCCGCCGACCGGACGGCTCTGTTTTCCCGGTCAGCATCGAAGATGAACGCCTTTCTCTCCCCGCCGAGGCGGTGCCGCACACAGGCGGAACTGCCAGCGGACTGGTGGATACCCGCATCCTTAACTTTAATGACCTTTCTCATTTCCTTCGGTTGCAGGGGCAAACCCGCCAACTGGAACGAATCAAGGCGGCCGCCAATATGGCCAAAGAAATGGCTCACCAAATCCGCACTCCCCTCACGGGGATCTCCGGCGCCGTCCAATTGCTTCAAATCAATTTGAAGAATAATGACGAGCCATCGGCTGTTAAGGAACGGGACGAGCTGTGCCGACAGATTGTCATGGAGTCCATCCGTATGGACAAAGTGATTCAAAACTTTCTCGATTATGCGGAATTCTCACCTAAAGATGTCCGCGACCTGATTCAAATGGATATCGATCAAGACATAAAACGGCGCGGGAAAACATAAGTCCGCCCAAGGATTGCTGAAATTACCTGTAGACGGCCTTTCTCGAAAATGATAATTTTCGGTTGTGTTTTCAATAATAAGAAACGGAATGGCCTATGCCGCGTATACTCATTGTCGATGACGAGCCGACCATTTTAAATCTGCTCAACAAAATCCTGATCGGACAAGGGTACGATGCCACCCCCGCCAGTAACGGCGAGAAGGCGCTTCAGCTTCTCCAGACCGAGAAGTTTGATCTGATGATTTCGGATATCAATATGACGCCGATCAACGGCATGGAATTACTCCGCAAGGCATCGCAGTCATGGCCCGATATGGGCGTCATCATGCTCACCGCCTACGGCACAGTCGCCACGGCTGTTGAAGCCATGAAAGAAGGCGCCTTTGATTACATCACCAAGCCCTTCAAGCTGGATGAACTGGTTCTGACCGTTCAGCGCGCTCTGGAATACCATAACGCCATCACTGAAAATAAAGATCTGAAAGCCCGTCTGGAAAACAAAGAACAGCTGGGCGGCATTGTGGCCGAAAGCCCCGGAATGCGCAAAGTCTGCGAAATGGTTGAGCGCGTAGCCCCAACCTCCACCACCGTTCTGATCTACGGAGAAAGCGGAACCGGAAAAGAACTGGTGGCCCGCGCCCTGCACCATTACAGCCCGCGCAAAGACGCCACGTTTATGGCCATCAACTGCGCGGCTCTGCCGGCGCAATTAATGGAATCTGAAATGTTTGGGCACACCAAGGGCGCCTTCACCGGCGCCACCGCCACAAAAGCCGGCCTTTTTGAAACAGCGCACGGAGGTACTCTTTTTCTGGATGAAATCAGCTCCATGCCTCTGGAAATCCAATCGAAATTGCTGAGGGTTCTGCAGGATAAAAAAATCCGCAAAGTCGGCGGCTCCGATCACACCGAAGTGGACGTCCGGATTATCGCCGCTTCCAACGAAAAGCTTGAGACGCTTATTGAGCAGGGAAAATTCCGCGAGGATCTGTATTACCGTCTAAGCGTGATCAGCATTGATATCCCCCCTCTGCGCAACCGGCCCGAAGATATTCTACCGCTGGTCAACCACATCATGCGCCGGGAACTCGGTTCAAATACCGAACTGCCTATGATCGACCATGAGGCGCAGAGCATCCTTGATAATTACAACTGGCCGGGCAATGTGCGAGAGCTTGAAAACACGATTCAGCACGCTCTCACCTTCGCACAGGGAAACATCACTAAAGATAATCTTCCCGCCAAGATTGTTAATACAGTCGAAGAGGGATTGCGCTCGGGTGTCATCACCAGCCGTCATGAACAGTTCAAAGCCAAATCTCTCAAAGCATTTCTGCACGATAAGGAAAAAGAATTCCTGCAGAGAACCATCGAAAGCGTGAACGGTGATAAAGAAAAGGCCGCCAATGAACTCGGAATCAGCCTGGCCACGCTCTACCGCAAACTTCCCTCCGACCTGAAAAAACAGTAATTGCCACTGCCTGATGTAGGATGAATCCCGACAAAGATTAATCCATAAAATTATTGCGCAGAGTAATTTATAAACTAGAATGGCCTCGCGAGTACGGGACATACGATTTGAAACCGGTGCACAAAACAGGCGCATGAAAGTCACAAAACAGAAAACCGGCGATTAAAGAAAAAAAACAAAAAAATAAAGGGAATAAAAATGAAGAAGATGAATAAGAAGGGTTTCACCCTCGTTGAAATCATGATCGTCGTGGCTATCATCGGTCTGTTGGCCGCTATCGGTATTCCGTCCATTCTGGGCGCATACTCGAATGCTCAGGAAAAGACCAAAGCCCGCAACGTTGCTGACGTTGAAAAGGCTAAAGGTCAGCTGACTCTGCCGGCCGGTACCGTCACAGGCGCGATCGGTGCTGACAACAACACCTCCATCGCCGCAGGAACAGCCGGTTACAGCAACATCCTGTCCATCCTCCGTATCGACAGCCTGACGGCTCTGAACGTCGGTAGCGATGCTATTGATATCGGTTCAATGACCACCAAAGCGGCCTACTAACCCTAGCCTGCTTTGAAAAAATCCCCGGGGATTATTCTCCGGGGATTTTTTTTATCCCGTCCAGAACCGTCTGGACGTTTCGGTGATGCTCATCGGACGGATCGAATTGCTTCAGAACTTCCTCCAGATCGGCTTTACCTTCGTTCAGCCGTCCTTGGGTTAAGTAGAGTTTGGCGCGAACCTGCAAAGCCAGCGTCCGCCAGAACGGATCGAACTCCGGGTTCCCCATAACCAGATTATAGTCTGCGAGCGCTAAATCGTTCCAGCCAAGCTTTTCCGCAATCTGCCCCCGCCCCAGAAGCATTTTTGCCCGATCCGTCGGAACAATTCCCTCCAACAGTAAGGCCGTGCTGATATCCTGAAAGGCCCGCTCATACTGTCCAACCGCACTTAAGGCCAGCGCCCGGTTCTGGTAGGCCGCTAGAAACCGGGAATCTATCGCAAGCGCCTTGTCATAATACTCGATCGCCTTTTCATACGCCTTGCGATCCATCAGCGCCTGCCCGATGCCGTTATAGGCTCGAGGATCTCCGCCGTTTTCCGCCACGGACTGATGCCAAAGAAGCAGACTGTCCGACCAAACTTCGGACCAAATAAACGTTCTGACGCCGAAAATCAGCAATATAACCGCCATGGCTGCCAAAACCGTTCGACGCACGATGATCAATCGGCTCAGCCCGGCGGCCAGCAGGATGGAAAACGGAACCGAAGCCAGATAGGTAAAGCGGTCGGCGAATATCTGGGCTCCGCTTTGTGTAAATCCAAGCATTGGAAAAATGAGAAGCAGAAAAGCTCCCAGAGTTCCAATCACTGGACGGAGTTTCCGGCGGAACAGGAAAAGAAAAACAGCCGCCGATCCCGCGAGCATCACGGCAACCATAACCGCGCCTTCTTCCGGCCGCTTGTAATAAACAGGCGAAAGGCCGATAGGCGAAATGGTTTTGAACAAGTAGAACCAGATGCCATAAACAGCCTGTCCGGCCCGTTCAACCAGTCCGTACTGCTCCACCGGCGCCATCCCGCCGTTTTGCTTTTTCGCCAGAAAGGCGGTTATGCCGGTCAGCAGAGAGAGGGTGAAAAACGGAATTTTTACGGCGACACACCGGGCCGCACTCTTCAGCGAATCCATCCGCCTCAACACAAGCCAGTCCAGAATCAGCAGTACGGGCGGAAGCATCATGCCGATGCCCTTGGTGACGGTTGCCAGTGCAAAGCAGAGCAGAGCGACCAGCGGATAGCGTTTCTGTTCCGCATCGCGGATGTAGAAGAAAACGCATAGAAGACAGAAGGTGGTGCAGAGCAGATAGCCGCGCGTTGCCAGCCATGTGACCGTCTCCACCCGCAACGGGTGAACGGCCCAGAACAGTGCGGCTAAAACCGCAGAGCTGTAACTGAATTCATTCTCTTTCACACAGTACAAGCAGAGCCGGTAAATCAGCACGGCATTGAAAAGGTGAATCAGCAGACTGGTTACATGCCACGCCTGCGGGTTCAGCATCCAGATTCTGTAATCCAGAGAATAACTCAGCCAGCTTAACGGCTGCCAGTGACCCAGCAGAAAGGTCGTGCACATCCAGCGCCAGTGCGCGGCTCCCAGTCCTCGGAAATAAGGGTTTTCAACAAAAAGCGCGTGGTCATCCCAATGAAGAAAGCCGCCTTGAAGCACTGGAATAAAAAACACAGCGGTCACCCCGCCAACCAGAAGAAACCACCTCAAAAATTTCATACCCGATGTTTTAACCAACCGCAGTTCCGCCGACCAGTTCATTATTTTGTATCGAAACGCATCGCCTTCTGCTAAAAGATTCTCATCCCAAGGGTCTGGCGGCTTATATGCATAAAAAACGAAAAACCGGATTCACCCTCGTTGAAGCCATTGTGGTGACGGCGATCATCGGTTTGCTGTCCGTGATTGTAATCGTTCCGATTTTAAACGCCTCAAAACTGGCCGGTCAAAAGGCCAAACAACGTAATGTGACTGATGTGGAAAAAGCGAAGGGACAGCTTACCCTTCCATCCGGAACTGTCCGGGGCGCGATGGATGCGACGCCGGACACACCGCTGTCCGAAGGAACCGGATTAAGCAATCTGCTGTCGGCACTCAGCATCACCAACCTCGGCGCCCTGAATGTCGGGCAGGATTCGATTGATGTCGGAACCATGAAAACAAAGGCCACCTACCCCAGGGCAAGATAATATAACGGACTGGCATTTCTCCGTGACGAAGGCATAAGATGTGCTCAGAAATCGAAGTAACTCAAGAGGAACCCTGTATGAAAAAAGCATTTACACTGATTGAAATCCTGATTGTCGTAGCCATCATCGGCCTCGTTGCGGCCATCGGCATTCCGTCCTTTCTGAATTCCCGCACCTCCGCGGAAAACAACATGAAAGAAGTGAATATCGCCGCTGTGAACGCCGCGAAAGAACAATGGGCGATCATTAACAATAAAGCCACGGGAACCGCCGTCGCCTGGACCAACATCTCTGCATACATCGGCGGCGGTGTCACCAATCAGGCGGGGCTCACGGTCGGCGGGTGCGCAATCACTTTGAATGCGGTCGGCACCAGCGCAACCTATTAAATTCCGAAAAACGCTTTCCCCAAAGCGCGAAGCGCCTTCTCACGGTCAGCATCTTTAACGGCAAACATCATACTGATCTCGGATGCACCCTGATTAATCATTTCGAGGTTCACGCCGTCGGTCGCCATAGCCTGCGTGGCCTTGGCCGCCATGCCGGGAGTATAATGCATCCCCTCGCCGACCACCATGATGAGCGCCAGCCCGTGCTCAACCAGCACGGCATCGGGGTTCAGCTCAGCTTTAATACGCGCAACAACCTTTTCCTCTTTCGCTGAGGGAATGTTGGCCGAAGCCAGAATGACGGAGATGTTGTCTATCCCGGACGGCGTGTGCTCGAAAGAAATCCGCTCGTCTTCCAGAATCTGAAGCAGGCGGCGTCCGAAACCGATTTCGCGGTTCATCATGTATTTATCAATATAGATGGCGCAGAAACCGGGTGCGCTGGAAATACCGACCACCGTGCGTTCGCCCGGAGCACGCTTTGGAACCACCATCGTGCCGGGAGCCGCAGGATTATTCGTATTTTTGATACAGATCGGAATATTGGCCTGAACAGCCGGAATAATCGCCTCGTCGTGAAACACTCCGAATCCAGCGTAGGAAAGTTCACGCATTTCGCGATACGTCATGCAATCAATGGCGGGAGGATTTTCAATAACTCGCGGATCCATGGAGCAGACGGAATCAACGTCCGTGAAGTTTTCATAGACATCGGCTTTAACCGCCGCCGCGAGAATCGCGCCGGTAATATCCGATCCGCCGCGCGGGAATGTCGCTATGTCGCCGCCTTTGGTGACGCCGAAGAAGCCGGGGAAAATCACGATCTCTTTGATGTTTTTCAGCGCGGCAAGCTTCGGATAGGACTCGTCGAGCACCTGCGCGTTACCGAAGTCGTCGCTCAGAAGCATACCGGCTTCGCCGGGGTTGACGTACTTCGCCGGGAATCCGGCTTTGGTAAAGGCTTCGGCGATGACACGGGCGGAGCAATCTTCGCCGGCGGCTTTCATCGCATCCATGAACTGCGCATCGTTTTTCCCGCGACGGGTAATCCGTCCGCGAAGATCGGCTTCGATGGTTTTAACAACAGCTTCGGACAATTTCAGATCGCGCTGAATTTCGGCGTAGCGGTTCACCACAGCCATCAGGTCAGACTCGAAATCCTTACCGGCGATTACGGCGTTTGCCAGCGCGATCAGCAGGTCGGTGACCTTGGTGTCGGCTTTATTGCGTTTTCCGGGCGCAGAGACCACCACAATGCGCCGGTCTTTATCCGCTGTAACGATGCTGATAATTTTTGAAATCTGTTCCGCATTAGCGACTGACGTGCCGCCGAATTTCACTACTTTCATTTTTATCCCTCGAAGTCTTCAATAGCCATACGGACGGGACTTCCGTCCACCACATCCAGCCGCTCGATTTCTTTCATCGCGGCGGCAAAATTCTTTTCCGGCGCCTTATGAGTCAGAAAAACCACCGGCACCTGTTCTCCTGCGTTCTGTTCTTTCTGCATAATCGACGCGATACTGATCCGGTTTTTACCCAGCACGTGAGCCACCTGGGCAATCACATCCGGCTGATCCTTCAGCGACATCCGCAAATAACAGCGGATCGAAACCTCACTTGCATTGCGAACCGGCAACGACTTGTGCTTCAACAGCCAGTCACTGCATCCGCCCTTCCCGGCGGCGGCTTCCATAATATCGCCGATCACCGCGCTGGCGGTCGGCAGACGACCCGCGCCGCGCCCGTAATACAGCGTACTGCCGACCACGTCGCCCTCGATAAAAACCGCATTGAACGAGTCGTTCACCGAAGCCAGCAGGTGTTTCTTCGGAACGAACGACGGCTCCACGCGCATTTCAACTTCGCCGTTCACATTGCGAACGACGGCCAGCAATTTAATGCGGTAGCCCAGTTCTGCGGCGTATTCAATCTCGCGGTGCGACAGCCCGCGAATTCCCTCGACCGTGAACGCATCCATTGAAACCGGCGCGCCGTAAGCGAGCGAAGCCAGCACCACTGCTTTATGCGCAGTATCAATTCCGTCAATGTCGAGATCGGGCGGCGTTTCGGCGTAGCCCAGCTTCTGGGCATCGGCCAGCACCGTGTCAAAATCGAGGCCTTCGCGCTCCATGCGCGTCAGGATGTAGTTGCAGGTTCCGTTCAGGATTCCGTACATGCTCTTAATCTGATTGGCGACCAGCCCGTCGCGCAGAGCGCGCAACACCGGAATGCCACCGGCGACGCTGGCTTCAAAATAGAGACCCGCTCCGCTTTTGGCGGAGGCTTCGAACAGCTCGCGTCCGGCTTCGGCCAGCAGAGCCTTATTAGCGGTTACGACCGGCTTACCGTTCTTGAGTGCGCGCAGAACAAAATCCTTAGCGACCTTCACGCCGCCAATCAGCTCGACGATCACATCGATTGAGGGATCGTTAATCACCGAAAGCGCATCGGTCGTCAGAAGGGACGTATCCACCTTCACGCCGCGATCCGATTTAATATCGAGGTCGGCGATTTTTCCAATGACTGGCAAAATACCGGTACGTTGAGCCATCAGTTCGCCGTTTTTGAGAATCCCCTCCACGACGCCTGCGCCAACCGTCCCGAAACCCAGAATACCTATTTTCACCTGCTTCATACGCTTCCCTGTTATGGAGCGCAGACTTTACCCCAAACCCGTTGAAGCTCAAGGCGAAAGGCTTATTTTCCAATGTTTTGAAAAGTTGAAACTTGCGTGAAAAGGCCGGAACGGTACGATGGGCGGCTTATTTGAGGAGACCGTTATGAAAATTAATCCATCGCCCAGCTTCAGCATCGACCTGACCGTCGAATCCAAACTCGCCCGGCAGGAACTCGAAAAAATCATCATCGGTGTCGAGGGCGTTCCTGCTCTTTCCGAAGGCACCGCCAGCCCGTTCCGGTTTGTCGTCAACTGCCGTAACAGCGATCACCAGCAGGAAGTGATTCAATCATTGGAAAAGGCCGCAGGAACCCGTGTGACTTCCGCCGACGAAGTAACGTTCCGTTCGCACCTTGGCGGAAAAATCGAAGTGACCAGCAAGCTGGACCTTTCGGCAAAAGGCGCTCTAGCTGTCGCTTATACTCCGGGTGTCGGACGCGTCTGTATGGCCATTCACGACAATATCGCCCGAGCTGACGCGCTGACGGTGAAGAAGAGCATGGTGGCGGTCGTTTCCGACGGCACAGCGGTGCTCGGACTCGGCGATATCGGCCCCGAAGCCGGCATGCCGGTGATGGAAGGTAAGGCGATGCTGTTCAAGGAATTCGGCGGCGTGGACGCTTTCCCGATCTGCCTGGCGACTAAAGATACCGAGGAAATCATCCACACCGTAAAACTGCTCGCTCCGACATTCGGCGGCATCAATCTCGAAGATATTTCCGCGCCGCGCTGTTTTGAAATCGAGGATCGTCTGAAGGCCGAACTCGACATTCCGGTTTTCCACGATGATCAGCACGGCACAGCCGTCGTTTCGCTGGCGGCGCTTTATAATGCGCTCAAGATCACCGGCAAAAAGATGGAAAATCTGAAAGTCGTCGTCAACGGTATCGGCGCGGCCGGTATGGCCTGCTCCAAAATCCTGATGGCGGCGGGGGTGAAAAACCTGATCGGCTTCGACCGGACCGGCGCGATTTACCGCGGACGCACCGAGAGCATGAATGCCTCCAAAGAATGGTTCGCACAGCACACGAACCCCGATAATGAAAAAGGAACTCTGAGCGAAGTGATGAAAGGCGCCGATCTGTTTCTCGGCGTTTCCGCTCCAGGCTGTATCACGGCCGAAGATGTGAAAAACATGGCCAAAGACCCGATCGTTTTCGCTATGGCCAATCCGATTCCGGAAATCATGCCGGAAATCGCCAAGCCATACGCCCGGATCATGGCGACCGGACGCTCCGATTATCCAAACCAGATTAATAACGTGCTCTGCTTCCCCGGCATTTTCAAAGGCGCCCTGCGGTGCCGCGCCCGCGCCATCAGCGAGGGGATGAAACTGGCCGCCGCCCGTGCCATCGCCGATCTGGTCTCCGCCGACGAACTGCGCGAGGATTTTATCATTCCGTCAGTTTTTGACCGGCGCGTAGCAGACGCCGTGGCCGATGAAGTGGAGCGCATAGCTCGTCTGGAAGGACTGGCCCGCGAAGTGATTGCCGGTGAGACGCTTTATAAACTCCGGTAATCTGAAAAGAAAATCAGACCGGACGAACAACCGTGCCGGAAACCGTTTCGACCTCAATCAGGCGGTTCAGAAGTGCGTGACGGAGAATGCGTAAATCAGCGGCCAGTGAGCGGGTGTGGGCGTAGTAAAGAGCATCCATCTGCTTATCAATCTCGGCGAACGCATCGGAATAGCTGAACACCGCCGGGAAATAGCGGTGCGATTCTTTAAGGTCGTTCCCGTTAGCGGCCTTCGGAACCTGACCGCAGAGCCAAAGCTTCCCGCGCAACACGCTTAGCAACTGCGGGAAACGGTCAAGCGAGGTACCGAAAAACGGCATTAACAGCAAACAAGGCGCTGATGCCGAAGCGATAAAGTGCGGCACTTTGATTTTGTTTCCGCCGATCCCCCAGCAATCGCGGTTCACAAAGCGTCCGCATCCGGACAGACGGATCAGACTGTAGAAAAAGACGAACGGAACAAACTGGAGAGCCGCCAGCAACAGAGCGAACTCCCATCCGAAGGCGGCGCGCAAAAAGTCCCGCATATAGTTTTGCGGCCGGGTCTGGGCGACCAGCCAGGGATCCTCAATCTCAAGACAGGTTCCATCCTCAGGATCAACAATCCGGTTGCCGGCAACAATCTTGCCGGTGATCTCAAGATTCCGGCCGATATATGTGTCTGACAGAATAATGCTGTCGGCGATTTCGCACTGACGGTCAATGAGAACATGATCGGAGATCACAGTCCCCGCGCCGATGGACGAAATCGCCCCGACACGGCAGTCGTTGCCGATGGCCAGAGGAGGCGTCAGGGTGACGGAAGGCGGCATGATCACGTTGTAGCCGATGGAAGCCCCGTCCGTGAACGAATAACCGCTGGAGAGGTAGCGGTTCATTTCATTCCGGACAATCTCCATGTTGAGCTGATAGTAGTGCGTAATGTCGCGAATGATGGTGAAGTCGAGCCGGCAGACTTCGGGAGTCCGGCAGATTTCCGTTCCACTGCATGAATCAGCGCACGGCAGAACTCCATCGCAATGTCCGGTGCGGATAAACCGTTGAACCGCTTCGGAACAGCGACCGATAAAAAAGGCGCAACGCTCCCCGCTCCGGATGTAACAGCCGTCCTGAAGAATCTTCAGCTTGTCCGGCGTAAAGCCGATCTGACGACGCGGAAAAAGCGCTTCGCCGATGTAAAGCAGTCCGTCATTCCAGCGTCCGGGATCACGGGCCAGATAAGCTTGAGGGTCATCTTCGTCGCGGATGAAGCTGTAGTTGATGCTCAGACCCCACTTTTCGCCGTTTCCGCAGAACATTTCGATGTATTCCGCATCACGCCCCAGAATGATCTGCACATCGGTGATACCCAGATCAACGCACAGTTCGAGCCAGTAACTCAACAAGGGACGACTGCCGACCGGAAGCAATGCCCAGGGACGTTCCCCGAGCGCCTCAGCCCACGCTTTCTTTCCGCCTGTGTAAAGTACTGCTCTCATGACCGCGTCAACGGACACCCGCTTTTACTGTTTGGCCGCCTTGATGGCTTCTTCCGCTGTGTCGTAGATTTCGAACACTTTATAGGCGCGGGTGATTTCAAACACCATACGCGGCTTTTTCTGTAGACAAGCCAGTTTCATGTCGCCGCCCTTTTCCGTGATCCGCTTGAGGGCCGCGATCAGAGAACCCAGTCCCGCACTGTCCATAAAATCGACAGCGGCCAGATCAAATACAAAGTTTTTCACATCGGCCTCACCGGACTGCCATGCGGCCAGCTGTTCGCGAAACGCCTCAACCGTGGCGGCGGTCAGCGGCCCTGACAGCGTGACGATTCCGACCCCGTTTTCTTTTGTGCATGCTACGCTCATAGTCACCTCTCCTGTTCTGCTCTAATACGCTCCCCGTCCGAAAAGAACGGCGGGAACTGTTTTCAACATAATACGGATATCCTTCCAGATGCTCCGGCTGTGAATGTATTCCATATCCAGACGCACCTGCTGGTCAAACGGAATATCCGACCGTCCGCCGATCTGCCAAAGACAGGTAAGGCCCGGTTTGACGTGCAGGCGCTTGCGCTCCTCCAGCGTGTACAGCGCGACTTCCGCCGGAAGCGGCGGACGCGGACCGACCAGCGAAAGATCGCCCGAAAGCACATTAAAAAACTGCGGAGTCTCATCAATGCTGAACCGGCGCAGAATCCGCCCGACTTTCGTGATGCGCGGATCTTTCTTCATTTTAAAAATCACACCGGCGGAGGATTCGTTCTGGGCCATCAACTGCTCTTTAAGCCGGTCAGCACCGCGCCGCATGGAGCGGAACTTGTAGAAATTGAACACCCGCCCGTTGATTCCGACACGCTGTTGGACATAAAGAACCGGCCAGCCGTCCTCCAGCACGATCAGAACCGAGACGATCAAAAACAGAGGCGTGAGCATCAGGATGGCCATCAGACTGCAAACCACATCAATCAGGCGCTTGATAACGAGCAAACTGCTTAACGCCCACTCCCAAAACAGCAGACGGCCGCGCTGACGCCAGCGCAGGCGTTTGATATCCGCCTTCGACACCGGCAGGTCCAGCGTCTTAAACAGCTCGCGTCTGGCCTGATATACAGATTCGTTCATCCGTCGGTCTGCCTCCTGAAGATGTAACTTACAACATTCTCCGAGTCCCGTCTATACCGCTCAACACAATCGGCGGCAATGTTCGTAATGAGCAAACCCCGCCCGCCTTCGGCATAGTCGTCCAGCCCCGGCTCCTTCGCGTCGGCTTTGGAGATGTCCCACTTCCGTCCACGGTCTGTAAATACCAGCCGACAGCCGTTTCCGTCGAGAATAAGCTGAATCCAGATTGTGTCCTGACCGCCTAGCCCGCTGTGCTCCACCACGTTCATCGCGTGCTCAATCGCCACAAGCCGGACACGGGCGGCAAGATCCTCATCCGTCCGCTCCAGCAGACGCCGCTCGAGTTCCTCGGTACGGTCGGATACAGCCTGCATATCAACCGCGATGGCCTCCTCCATGAGAACCTGCGCAGGCTCCGTCATGCGGATAGCGATCGCCGTGCTGTCGTCATGGCCGATCTCATACCCCTCCTTCTCGATCAGGTCGAGCAGTGCGGACGGACAATCCACGGCGTACGGATCGTCGGAAACACGCGCAAAAAGAGTCCGCAGAGTCTCCTCGCCGCACTCCTCGCCGGTTTCACAGTGCAGGGCTTCCGATAAACCGTCGGTATAAAGTAAAATCCGCATCCCTGGACAGGGTTCAAGAACCGTCTGATCCTCCTCGGAAAACGGACGGTCCGGCCCGAGCGGCATGCCGACCGGAATCCCGCCGCCGCCGGAAGGAAACAGAACCGGCTTTCCTTCGCAGATCAGGATCGGATCCGGATGGCCGCAGTTCATACAGACCCAGCGCCCGGTTTCCGGCTCATAAAGCGCCAGAAGCATTGTGGCGTAGTAGGCCGGATTATTAAGCGTCGAACGGAGGCGGACATGCAGTTCATTACAGATAAACGCCGGCCCGCGCTCATAATAGTTCCGGATCAGCTCGGTCAATGTGGCTTTCAACATGGACGAAATCATGGCCGGAGCGACTCCGTGACCGGACACGTCGGCCACATAGACACAGCAGTGTCCGTCGGGCAGATCAACCACATCAAACGCATCCCCGCCGACATCCATGGAGGAGCGGTACTTAATCCGGACTTCAAGCGGACCGCAGAAAAAAGGCTCCGTGGAAAACATGGACTGCTGAATTTTACCGGCCAGTTCCAGTTCATGGGAAACCCGGCGTTTCCAGTGCGCCAGCGCGTCATTACTGCGTTTCAGAGCCAGCGCATTGCCGACGCGGAGAACCAGCTCGCGGGCGTCGAACGGCTTGCGGATATAATCCATCGCGCCGAGATCAAACCCTTTTTTCAAATCCTCGATCTGGCCTTTGGCGGTCACCATGATCACCGGCACATCACGGATCACAGGAATTTTTTTAATCTCACCGCACAACTCGAAACCGTCCATGCCGGGCATCACCACATCGGCGAGAATCAGATCGGGCCGTTCCCGATGAACTATTTCCAGCGCGGCGGGACCGTCAACGGCCTCTAAAACTTCGCACCCGTAGGAAGAAAGCAGTTTTTTCAAATACAGCCGGTTCGGACGTTCATCATCCACCACCAGCACACGGCCGCTCAGATCGGGCCGTGACGATGGAGCCGCCGCCGGAAGCGGTTCGTCTGCCGTAGAGGCACTCATTGGTTCTTGGCGATAAATTCACTGGACCAGCTGATCAGCATACGGCAGAGATCGGCGCAACGATCCATCTGCCCGCCGCGGAGAGTCAGTTCGATCTCCTGCGCCAGTACGGAAATTTCGGGAAGACCCATGGTGCCTCCCATTCCTTTAATCGAATGCGCCGCCACGCGGATCATCTCATTCTGTGCGGTTTCGAGACCGTTCTTCAGGTCGCCGGTCATCCGTTCAAGCTCCTCGCAGAAGGCGGCGATCAATTCACTGTCCATCTCAAAGGTTTCAACTTCAAACTGACTGATACGACCGTCGAGATCGGGAATCAGCTTACGAACCGTTTCAATCGCCCGTGCAAGTGCCATAAATCCACCCCTTCCGTTCATAGAATGCGGGCTGATGATAAGCATTTTAAAACCGGATGCGCAAGCCTTTCGCCTGCTTCCGAACATGAAACAAGGTATTGAACCGGACTGGCACTTGGGACACTATAGCCCCGCGATATGCCGAACGTTTTTAAAGACTATCCCGAGGTTCCTTGGAAACAGGGCTGGCGGCTTACCGCCGGGCCGGAAGACCCGTCGCCGTTCATCACGCAATCCGCAACCGGATCAGTCTCCCTGCCGGGCGCCGACTGGAAACTCGAACTCATCGCGCCGGAAACCCCCTCTTGCAGTACCCGGATGTTCTGCAACGGATTCTCCATCGGCGGGCGGAAAAACCCCGGCATCAATCGAATTGACGTAATCATCACGGGCTCCGGCGTGCTGTGCGGCTCCTTCACAGGATTCCCTCCGCCGCAACTGACCGCGCCATCCGGCCTGCGGAAAGAGGCGGATTTCGACTGGGTAAAAAACAACGGCGCAAGCGCCCTGCTCATGCGGAAAGAAACCCGCTTCGCGCTGATCTGCGGCGAACCCGTACTGGAACGGGCCGTCGAAAAGGCCGAAACCGCGCTCGACGGAAACCTCGCCGCCCTTCTGCAAAGCGAAACCGAAGAGCGCAAAAATATCACCCGCCTGTTCAGCATGAACGCCCGGCACAACCCGCCGGTCGCGCTGGCGGCGGAAAATCTCGCCGCCCGCCTGCGGGAACGGACCGGCGCGATCCACGGCCTATGGAGTGTCGCCGACGGATTCCCGGCGGAAACCTTTTCGCTCAACGAACTCTATCCTCTCGTCCGCGCATGGTGCCTGATTGATCCGGCGGTCGCGCTGGAGCTGACACTGACCGCGCTCACACTCCAGCAAAGTAGCGGCGGATTTCCGGCGTGGATTGATACCGGCGGACGGCTGGCGACTTCCGCTCCGTGGCCGTTCATCGCGCAGTCATTTGAACTCGCATGGCAGAACAACCGCGACCCGGCACTGCTCAAAAAATATCTGCCCGCCCTGCGTAAATATGTGCAATGGGCCGCGCGCCGCTTCGATCCGCACCGCGACCGGATTCCCGCGTGGCAGAGCGAGCAGGAACTGTTTGTTCCGGGAGAATTCGACCGAGGCAAAGCTACGCCGGAGCTTTCCGTTTTCCTGATCGCCGAAATCGAAGCCGTACTGCGCCTCTCCGAAGAAAACGATCCCTCCGGAACCGGCGGCGAAACGCTCACGGAAGAGAGGGATCAGCTGGCGCGAACACTGAACACCATCTTCTGGAATCCGGTTCAGAAAGCGTTTTCCAATGTCTGGAAGGCTGGCCATTACCTGCACGAACCCTCCTTCGGTTCATTCACCCCGCTCCTGTGGAAAGGACTCGACCGGGAAAAGCAGACCGCCCTGCTCGAAAGCTTCGAGGAAACCCACGGCTTCCCCGGACACCGCGATCCGGCATCGTGGAATCAGGAGGAAATTGACGACACCGCGCACCTGCCCGCCATCCACCAGTTCATGGCCTTCGAAGCGCTGAAAAACGCCGACAGCGCCCGCGGAATGGTGATGCTGTTTGTGCGCCGCGCCCGCGAAGGCTTCGCCGCATGGTTTGAAAGAGAAAGCATCGAAGCCGCGCGGCAGGAACCGGCAGGAACCGGCGCGTACGCTCTCGGCCCGGTCACCGCCGCGCTGTTCCTCACCGTGCAGGCCGAATTCGAAAAAGAGATATCCAAAGCCCCCTCGACCGCCCAGCGGATTCTGCGCTGGGGACACCGGCGGAAAATCAACAAAACCGACCTGCGAATCGCATCCGTCTTCCTGCTGGCCATCCTCATCATTCATCTGGCCTACAATCTGCCACGGCATAAAGACACCGACGCTCACATGGCGGAAGCCGCGCTGAACTATAAACAGGGCCGCTTCACCGAGGCTCTGCGCACCTGCCGCCGCTATCCGGACAACACCCGGTCACTCTTCCTGCAAGGCAACCTGCTCATGCTGGCCGAACAGCCCGCTCAGGCGGAAGAATTCTACCGCCGGGCGCTGACCCGCGAAACCGAAAGTCCCTCCGCCCTGCTCGGTCTCGCGCTGGCCCTGCAAATGAACGGCAACTTCAAACAGGCCGAAAAGCGCTACAACGACTTCATAGATATTCATGAAAGCCGTCAGCCGGAGGCCGCCGCGCTGGCCGATGAATTTCTCCGCCTGACCCGCGAGCAGTTCACCAAACCGCCGAAATGGCGGCGGCTCTATGCTCTGCCGCTGATGTACGACCTTGGATTATGAGGTTTACCAGCGCCCCGCTTCCGATGTATCGTCTGCGTCCATGAAAACGATCATCCAGAAATACCTTCCGCTCGCCGTGCTGTTCATCCTGACCGGATGCTTCCGCAACGACCTCCGCACCGAAACCTTCAAAATTCAGCAGATGCGCTCGCAGGAAAGCGCCGGCCGGATCGCTCAGGCTCTGCGCCCGGTCGCCGGAATCAAAGAAGTCCGGCCCGACTTCGAAAAGCGCGAACTGACCGTCATCTTCAACGGGCTGGAGTGCTACATCAAAAACATCGAGTACGCCATCGTCAAAGCGGGCTTCGACCTGCCGAACTGGCCCGCCGACCCCGCCGATAAAGCCAAACTGCCGGAGAACATGCGCTGATGAAACTAACGCTGACCTCCAAGCCGTCCGCAAACAAAGCCGAAGCCCGCATTATTTTTGTTCTGAACGGGAAACCGCTGGCGGCAGGCGATCCAGCAGTCAGTGCTCAGATTAAGAAAACCGGGTTCAGCGGTGACTACGCTCAAACCCTCGTTTTCCAAAACGGAACCGGCGACATCGTCCTCGCCGGGCTGGGCGAAAGTAAACACTTCCGGATGGAATATCTCGAACGCGCGGCCTCCGCCGCCGTCCGCGCCGGACAAAAAGCCGGACTCAAAAACTTCGTCACCGCCACCGCCGCCGGACTCAGCAAGGTAACGAACGCCGCCTTTGTACGCGCTGTCGCCCGTGGCGCGGCGTGGGGAACCTACCGCTTCGACACCTTCAAAACCGGCGGCAAAAAAACTAAAGGCGAACTCTCGCTTACCTTCGCCGGGCCGTGCGAAAATTCCGCCGCCTGCCGCAAAGCGCTGACCGAAGCCGAACTGGAAAGCCAAGCCCTGCTTTCTACCGCCGACCTCGCCAACCTGCCCGGCAACGAAGCCACGCCGCAAAAGATTTCCAGCTGGGCACAGAAAATGGCCAAAGAAAACAAACTGGCCTTTTCCGTCCTCAGCAAAGCCGAGCTGAAAAAGAAAGGCTGCAACGCCATCCTCGCCGTCGCGGCGGGCAGCGCGCAGGACGCCCGGATCATCACGCTCAAATACAAAGGGACCAACCCCAAAGCCAAACCGGTTGTCATCATCGGCAAAACCATCACCTTCGACTCCGGCGGCATTTCCATCAAGCCCGGCAAAGGGATGGAATGGATGCGCTACGACAAATCCGGCGGTATGGCCGTACTGGCCGCCATGCAGATGGTCGCCCTGCTCAAACCGGAAACGCCGGTCATCGGCATGCTGGCCGTGGCGGAAAATATGCCCGGCGGCCGCGCCACCCGCCCCGGCGATATCGTCAAATCGCACGCCGGAAAAACAATTGAGATCATCAATACTGATGCCGAAGGCCGCCTCGTTCTCGCCGACGCCCTTTCGCTGGCTCTACAGCACAAACCCACCGCCATCGTTGACCTCGCCACGCTCACCGGCGCAGTCGTCACCGCGCTCGGCCATACCGCCGCCGCCGTCGTCGGCAACAACCATAAACTGAACGGCTTGCTGATCAAAACCGCCGACGCCGCCGGCGAACGCCTTTGGGAACTGCCGCTCTGGCCGGAAAACATGGACGACATGAAAGGCACCTTTGCCGATCTGCAAAACATGAGCAAATCCGGAACCGCCGGAACCATCAACGGCGCGGCCTTCCTCGCCAACTTTGTTCCCGAAGATATTCCGTGGGCGCACCTCGACATCGCCGGAACCGCCTGGGAAGAATCCTCTAAACCCTGGATGGATCCCGGCGTCACCCTCTTCGGCGCACGCACACTGATTGAGTGGATAAAGGAAATGAAATAAGGCGGGTGAATCATTCTGCCGAATAAATTGTTGGAAGGATAAAATATGAAGCCCTTTATGGCATGTCTAGCATTCCTCGCAATGTGTCTATGCTTTAGTGGCTGCTATATTACACAGAATCCTTTTGCTGATATTAATAAGCAGGGAATAGTAATTAAGCTCGGTGAAAGTGTCACAATTCAAAGCACAAACGGCCCTGTTACAATCGAATACGTTTCTCCCACAGAACGTCGGATTATTTGGAATGGAGAATCAAGAGAGTTCAGCCTATTGAAAGGTGCGTACCATATGGGAGTTTTTGCTGAAACTAAGTTTCCGCACGGCCCCATTAAGAATGTTTATGGAGTAAATTACGGCGAAGGAACAATCGCGTTTCGAACAAAGAGTGAGTTGCAAAAATACCTTACTGATGTTGAAAAGTTTGGGTTTGAACATCGTGCAGATGCTCAGATGATTGTTCATTGTGACGTTTATGAGTACACATCCGTGTTTTTAAAAAAGAGAAAATGGTTATATATCGGGGTTGAGAAGTATCAGATTTTAAATCCTAAAGAGGCAAAACCACTGTGGGGTTATCTTTACCCGGTTCCGAGCGAATGAAGATATCCCGACCACCAGATCAAGCTTTCGGCTAACACCGACACTCACCTGTGAACGTTAAAAACATGAACATGAACGGAAAAAGAGCATTGGTAACCGGCGGCGCGGTGCGGATTGGCCGCGCGATTACCGAAGCGTTGCTGGCCGAAGGCGACCGCTTTGTGAATTTCAGGTGGAACGCGACCTCCGGGCGCGTTTCTTTCTGCGGCGAACAAGCTAAGCGTGCTCGGAGATCACGCTCCACCTATCAAAAAGCCATTTGCCGCACTACTTCCGGATCAGCCGGAACGGTTCTTTGATGTCGCGCTCACCGGTATCACGGCTGTGACAGTTTTCCGGCGTGATGTGAGGATTGTTTTCCAGACAGAAGACGGAAAAATGCGCGTATTCCATCAGCGACATTTTCGGCGCAGGAATATTTTCCGCTTCTTTGACTTTCGGGAATTTAAGCATTTTTCATCTCCCTGATCCGCGCAGCCAGTTCCTCATAAATTGGAACGGTCGCATACCGCTCGCAGAGAGGCTTCAGATCCGTTTCCGCCGTCAGTCCATTTTCCACCGTCAGGTTGACAATGTCCGCCATGTCGCGCTCTTTGCGGCGGGGATGACCGCCTTTCAAAGCAAAAAGTTTCATCGCCAGCAAATCCGGCAGACAGGGAACCTTGAGTGCTGCGCCGCCGTACGTTACCTGTACAGCACCGGATAAAAGCTGCGCCAATGTACCGGAATCCACCGGCAGAAAATCGACGCGAACCGGAGAATCGGGAAGCGAAAAGAAAATGACGGTTTCGCCCTCGGCAACATTCGTAAATCCGGCATCTTTCATCACCTGACGAACGGTTGAAACGTCTTCCGCCGCAATCATAAAATCCACATCCATCGTGGCGCGGGTATAGCCGTAGTGATTGACCGCATGGCCGCCGATCATCAGAAATCCGATACCCGCCTCCGGCAGCCGGCGGCTCACCGTTTCAAATACATAATTTATCTGCTCAATCCGGCTCATTTCCCAGTTATAAACCCACATTTACCGAGGCTTGTAAAGCCGCCGTTGCACCGGCAGGCGGTTTGTGCATAATGCCGGCATGAACCTGAAAGGCAAAAGAGCTTTGGTAACCGGCGGCGCGGTGCGGATTGGCCGCGCGATTACCGAAGCGTTGCTGGCTGAAGGCGCAGAAGTGATCGTCCATTTTCGGAACTCGGAGAAAGAGGCCGATACGTTCTGGCCGAATATTATTCAGGCCGACCTCGGCGATCCGGCGCAGTGCGAAACGCTGTTAGAACGTGCCGCCGCGCAGTTCGGACCGATCGATATTCTGGTCAATAACGCCGCCGTTTTTCATCAGACGAAACTGGCCGACGCCACCTACGACGCCGTGATGAAAGAACTTCAGCCGAATCTGCTCGCGCCGCTGGCGCTGATCCGCGGTTTTGCGAGGCAGACCAAAACCGGTAAAATCATCAACCTGCTCGACCGGCGGATCACGTCGCACGACACCACCTGCATTCCGTACATGCTCAGCAAAAAAGGGCTCGAAGAGCTGACGAAACTGGCGGCGCTCGACCTCGCCCCCGGCATCACCGTCAACGCCGTCGCCCCCGGCGCCATCCTTCCGCCGCCAAAGGACAGCGACAATCCGGCATGGGAATATGCAGGGACCATTCCGCTCGGCAAACGCCCGACACCCGCCGACGTCGCCGAAGCGGTTCTCTACCTTCTGAAAAGCGACCCCATCACCGGACAGACCATTTTCGTGGATGGTGGACAGAGTTTATTGGGAGAGGAATGATGGAAGGATGGAATGTTGAGGGATAAAGAGTTGCCGCTAAGAATCCGTGGATCAAGCAACCGACATCGCATCATTCCAATATTCCAGTGTTCCAACATTCCAAAGGAGTTTTATGGACCGCATTTACATCAGAGACCTGGCGCTGAGATGCATCATCGGCTTGTACCCCGAAGAGCGGAAAAACAAGCAGGACGTTATCATTAACATCGTGCTGGAAACCGACCTGCGCGCCGCAGGAAAGAGCGATTCGCTCAACGACACGGTGGATTATAAAGCGATCAAACTGGCGATTCTGGATTTCGTGGAGAACAGCAGTTTCAACCTGATTGAATCTTTAGCCGAGGGAATTGCCGACATCTGCCTGAAAGACCGGCGCGTTCAGAGCGCCACGGTCACGATTGATAAACCCGGCGCACTGCGTTTCTGCCGCAGTGTCGCCGTCGAAGTCACAAGAAAACGTAACGGGTAATACGTAACCGGAATCTCCCGTTACGCATTACGGATTACGCATTATTCCTGAAACACACCCATGGCGCGGAATTTGGCGTAGCGCCCGTCCATGAGTTTTTCGGCCGGAAGCTTTTTCAGCTCTTCCAGATTCCGTAACAGCGCGGCTTTCAGACTGTCCGCCGCGGCCTTATGGTCAGTATGCGCTCCGCCCTTCGGCTCCGGCACAATTTCGTCGGCCAGCTTGTTTGCGATCAGGTGCGGCGCGGTGATTTTCAGCGCTTCAGCCGATTTGTCGGCATAGGCGCGGTCTTTGAAGAGGATCGCGGCGCAACCTTCCGGCGAAATGACGGAATAGTAGGCGTGTTCAAGAATCAGGATGCGGTCGCCGATACCGATACCCAGCGCGCCGCCCGATCCGCCTTCACCGATGATGGTGACGATGATCGGTACGCGGAGATTGAACATTTCGCGCAGGTTGACGGCAATCGCCTCGGCAATGTGTCGTTCTTCCGATTCCAGACCGGGAAACGCGCCGGGGGTGTCGATAAGCGTGACGATCGGCACGTTAAATTTGTCGGCAAGGCGCATCAGGCGCAGAGCCTTGCGGTAGCCTTCCGGATACGCACAGCCGAAGTTGCATTCGAGGTTGCTCTTGGTGTCGCGCCCCTTCTGAGAACCGATGATCATGACTTTCTGTCCGTCAATCTTCGCGAAGCCGCCGATGATGGCGCGGTCGTCGGCGTGAATGCGGTCGCCGTGGATTTCGACAAAGTCGGTGGTCATGTTTTTGATGTAGTCGAGTGTGTAAGGCCGTTCCGGATGGCGGGCGACCTGAACCTTCTGCCACGCGGTCAGGTTGGAATAAATCTGCTCGCGGGTCGCGTCGATTTTCTCCCGCATCCGGTCGATTTCGTGCGAGACATCAATATCCTGCCGCTTGCTGAAGCTCTCCAGCTCGTGGAGTTTTTTCTCCAGTTCAAGTACAGGTTTTTCGAAAGGCAGTGTGAAAGGAGGCATAGTTACTCCATGGGGTTATGGATTAATGGATTACAGGAATACTGCGGAGCAGAAAACAGCAGGACTGTTCCGGCTGTCTTATGATTTCTGCAATATTCATTATTCCATTGCTCCGTTATTCCAGTATTCCGCCGTCCGTCAGGACGGCCTCTTTTATTCGCTGATGATGACTTCCGTTCCTCGCGGAATCAGCAGGTAAAGTTCTTCGACATCCTCATTCAGCATCCGGACACAGCCGTTGCTGGTTTCGGCGCCGATACTGTCACGTAAAGGGGTTCCGTGAATCCCGAACCCCTTGATTTCCGGGCGGGTCGCGTCCTGAATGGACATCCAGCGGGTGCCGAGAATATTGCGCGGATCGCCGAACTTGATGATGCCTCCGCCCGGCTGGGTCCAGTCGGGATTGGTCTGATGAACCACTGTCGCAAATTTTCCGACCGGAGTCTTGCCGTTGACTCCCAGCCCGACACTGTACCGTTTGAAGATTTTCCCGTTCATGGTCAGATCGAGCGTACGGGCGGATTTATCCACCTGAACCACAAACGGAACGGCCGGGATGAGCAGGCGTCCGCCGGGATAGATCGCATTGTTTTCAACCTTGTTCATCTTCCGGATCAGATCGACCGTGGTCTTGTTCTGACGGGCGATTTTATCCAGCGAGTCGCCGGGCTGAACGACATAGGTTTTCTTTTCGGGCATCGCCTTGGCCGAGAGGAACAGCTGGATATTGATCCGCCCCAGAACACGCATGGCGTTGTTCTTCATGCTTTCCTCGGTGGCGGTCGAAATCACCTCGCCGAGCAGATCGCGGGCCTGTTCCAGACTGCCGGCGGCGGCGAGACTCTGGGCGCGGGTGAAAATCTGCTGAGCGCGGGGATCAACCGATGATGCCGGCGCCTGAGAAGCGGCGGCGGAAGGTGCCGCCGGAGCCGGAACGGCAGACGCAGGTGCCGGAGCCGGGGTTTCCGTCTTCGCGGCCGGTTTCTCTTCCGGCCCTTTATAGGAACGGCTGTCGATCCATATCCAGACACCGATCACGGCCAGCGTGACGGCCAGCACAATCAGGCCGGTTACAAGGAACTTGGACGACGGCTTTTTCTGCTGGTCATACGGTTTAACGAAAATATCTGTCATTTTTCTCTTCCGGAACTGTGAAATTGAGGGGGGAAAGTAATAGAATCATCTCCCTTTTGCAATCCCTTAAAAATCAGGTACGATGACCCGCCTATGAGAACAGCGACCCGGGATATTTACGGAAATCAGGACGAAATGACGTTCGGCGTGCAGTTACTGCTTATCGTCAACATTGCCGCCTACGTGATTGAACATATTCTGCGTTTCCCGCTCGGCGCCTTCGGCGCTTTGCAGAGTGAATGGTGGAAGCATCTGGCCGTCTGGCAGTTGGTCTCCTACCAGTTCATTCATCAGGGATTCGGGCATCTGCTGGCCAATATGATGGGGCTGTACTTCCTGGGGCCGGAAACCGAACGATCGCTCGGAACCAACCGGTTTTTCGCCCTTTACCTCCTGAGCGGCGTGCTGGGCGGGCTCGGATGGTCGCTCCTTTCGCCGCCTTACGCCAACTGCGTCGGCGCCTCGGGCGCGGTGTTCGGCATCCTTGGCGCATACGCCGCCCTCTATCCGAACCGTGAACTGATTCTCATTTTTCTCCCCTTTGTGCCGATCAAGGCCTGGGTCTTCGTTCTGCTGATCGGCGCCTATGAATTTATGCACACGCTGGGCGGACCGGGCGGACACGTTGCCAACGCCGCTCATCTGGGCGGCGGTATCGCGGGATACATCTACGCTGCCCTCATCAGTCATCCAGACGCGCTCGACCGGCTGAAGGAAAAACTGAAACCGAAGGCGAAACCGGTCAGCCGCGCCGAAATTGACCGGATTCTAGACAAAGCGGCCCGGCAGGGCATGCACTCGCTGACGAACCGTGAACGGGAACTGCTCAAGCGCGCCAGCGGACAATGAAAAAGCGCCCCGGTCACCCGGGGCGCCCCTGCTAACAGATATTCCATCCGTTATTTGGCGCAGTTGCAGGTTTCGCATTTACAGCAGGCGCAAGGCGCGCACTTACAGGCTTCGCACTTGCAACAGCTTTTGCATTTTTCCTGCGCCTGAGCGCTCAACGCCGTACCCGCCAGAGTCGCGGCAACCAGCAGTGATGTAAGAATCGTTTTCATAATTTCTCCTTATTTGATTTCCAATGTTTGAAACAACAACGGTGAATCAGGAGAAAATCGGAGGGCGCAACAGCGGAGAATCGGTCCGTCCTTTATATACCAGATCAACGGGAACCAGCCAGCCCGCGACGGTCGTCGGCACGTCAAACCCCGTCCCGGCCATCAACGCAAAAGGAGCCGTCATACCGGCAACGCAACCGCAGTTTGCGGAGTTCTTCTGCGCACAGCCGTCGCATTTGCAAGACGGGCTTTCATGATGCGATTTCTCCGCCAGACAACAGCAACACGAGGCAGAAACAACACACTCCTCATGGGGCACTGAAGACTGAGCCGTCAAAACCGTCGAAAAACCGGCCAGAGCAAAAGCCAGAACCGCTGAATAGAACCTTTTCACGCTGATAGACTACCAAAATGGTCTGGTTTGGTCAAACGGCTCGACGAACCCTTTCAGGACAGGTAAAAAGCCTCCATGAAAAAGCAAATCATCCGCACACCCAACGCACCCGCGCCGGTCGGCCCCTACTCTCAAGCCGTTCAGACCGGAAACACAGTATACTGCTCCGGCCAGATTCCCCTGAATCCGTCCACCGGCGAAATTCCGTCGGGTATCGAAGCGCAGACACGGCAGGTACTGGAAAATCTGCAAGCCGTCCTGCTGGCCGCCGGCGCGGATTTTCCAAACGTTGTAAAAACAACCGTCTTTCTCAAGGACATGAACGACTTTCCGGCCATGAATAAAATCTATGCGGAAGCCTTTGGTGAAACCGCCGCTCCGGCCCGCTCCACCGTACAGGTTGCCCGGCTTCCCAAAGATGTGCTCGTCGAAATCGAAGCCGTCGCTTCGCTGTAACTCATGAAAGCCGCTGAATTAAAGAAGACCTTCCGCTGTTACGGGCATTTCTACCGCCTGCACGTCGAAGGTGCTGAGCCTCAGCTTTGCCGGAGCGTACTGGAAATCACGTCGTTGCCGCGCGAAGCCGTCGGCGCGAAGAGCGATCCGGACGATCTGTTCAGCCGCTCCGGCGCGGCGCGGAGTTTTCCGGACGCCGTGGTGATTATGATGAACCCCGGCTCGTCGCGTCCGGTTGAAGAAGGCGATACCGACAGTCTGCTGACGATGCCCCTGCCCGCCGGTTTTCAAAAGCCGCTGATGCTGACTCAGCCGGACAACACGCAGTACCAGATTATGCGGGTGATGGTTTCCAAGGGCTGGAACCACGTCCGGGTGCTGAATATTTCCGACCTGCGCGACCCGAAAAGTCCCAGTTTTATCGCCAGGACGAAAGACCTTGCCGCCCTGCCCGGCGGTGACCGGCACAGCCTGTTTTCGGAAGCCCGCTCGGAAGAGCGGGCCGATATGCTTCAACGCAAACCGGGCGCGCCGTTTATTCTCGGCTGGGGTCAGGATGCCGGGCTGATTCCGCTGGCGAAACAATGTCTGAGCCGGATCGCCGGAGAAAAAATTATCACCGTTCCCGCTGGAAACGATCCGTCGCTGACCGCCCATCCCAGCCCGATGCTTCAATCCAAAAAAGAAGAGTGGCTCGGGGCCATTCTGTCAGCCGCCTCATAGCAGGAGCCGACTTTATGAACACTCAAAACCTCATTCCGGATCGCATCGCCAGTGCATTGCGGCAGTTCCCGCCGTTTTCGATGTTTGAAGAAGTCACGGTTCAGGAGCTGGCCCGCACCGCCAAAGTGCAGGTGCTGACACAAGGCGATACTGTCTGGAAGCAGGGAGACCCGCCGGGTGATGAAGTGCTTTTTCTGGCGCGGGGCCGGGTGGAATATTTCCTGCAGAATGAACTGATTGATGTCCGCGATGTCGGCGACATTCTCGGTCTGTCGGCTCTGCACGAGGCGGCGCCACACCGCATCACCGCGCTGGCGGCCGAGGATTCAATTCTCTATGCGCTTTCCTGGCCGCTGGTGAAGGAACTGCTCAGTATCAACGATCAGGCCCGCTATTATGTCCGCCGTCACCTTTTCTGGGGAACCCGGGTCGGCCATTCCATTCCAGGCTCCGGCCTTGAATCCTCCGGCGGAACGTCCAATGTGCTGGAGGCGCATCTGGAAGGCGCGCAGGTTATCACGCCCCGTCCGGCCGCCCGGCTGATGCACTGTCCGCCCGGAACGCCGATCCGCGAAGCCGCCCGCATGATGGCCGTCGCCCGGGTTCCGTCCATTCTGGTCACCGACAGCAACCGCCGTCCGATCGGGATTATAACCGGAAGCGATCTGGTGAAGGATGTGGTCGTCAAAGGCATAGACAGCTCCATGCCGGTGTACAGCATCATGTCGAAACCGGTGGTGACCGTCGCCCGCAATTCCAGCACCACCGCCGCCGCGCTGATTATGCTTCGCAAGCGGATCAGTCAGGTGTGCGTGACAGAGGACGGAACAATCAATACGGCGGCGCTGGATGTGTGCACACAGAAAGACCTGCTCGCGCAGAGCGGACGGCACCCCGCCGGATTTATCCACGAAATCCGGATGGCTCATTCCCCGGCGCGCTTCCGCGAAATCTGCGACGATATCGAAGTCATGGCCCGGACTTATCTGGAGGCCGGCATCTCCGGCCTGCTTCTCGGCGAAATCTGCGCGGAGCTTTATGACGAGCTGATTCATCATCTGGTCGCCCTTTCGATGGCCGAAATGACCGACGACGGCATTCCTCTGGTTCACAGTCCGTGGGCCTGGATCGCTGTCGGCAGTGACGGACGGCGCGAGCAGGTTCTCCGGACGGATATGGATAACGCGCTTGTTTTCGCCTCCTCCGGCGATAAGGAACAGGACGAAAAAAACCGCCGGTTTTTCATGGAACTGGCCTCCCGCGTTATCAACCGTCTGGTCGAAGCCGGATTCTCCCGCTGTCAGGGCGGCGTGATGGCCTCCAATCCGGGCTGGTGCAGAACCGATACCGAATGGATTGCCGAACTGAAGAATTCTGTGACCGCCACGGAGGGAAACAGTCTGCTGAGGGCGCTGATCCTTTATGACCTGCGCTATGTGACCGGCGAGCGGAAACTGTGCGACACCCTGCGGGAAACCGTGTTCAAAGCCGTCGGAGAGAGTACGTCCATGAAGCGGTATCTGGCGGAACAGATTGTGGCGACTCCGCCGCCGCTGAATTTTTTCGGAAAGTTCATGGTGGAAAGAAAGGGCGGAAACGAAGGCGAGTTCGACATTAAATCCCGAGGAATGGCTCCGTTGCGCGACGCGGCCCGTCTGTTCGCCCTGCACTTCGGCCTGCGCCAGCATCACTCAACCGGAGGCCGCTGGCTGGAACTGGCCGCGACTCAGCCGGATTTAAAGGAGCTGGCCGGGCTGGCCCGCGAAGGCTACGACCAGCTATTGCGCATCCGCACACTGACCGGACTGCAACGCGGCGATGCGGGACGGTTTATTGATCCGGCCTCTCTAACCAAGCTTCAGCGCGGACAGCTGGTGAATGTTTTTGATGTGCAACGCATGGTGCAGGATGCCGTGCGCGTGAACTTCCACCTGGATATCAGACCGATATGATGCCGTTTTTCAAAAAGCCGGAATCTGAGGTGTGCCGCCGGTACCGGACGGAAACATCCGGACGGCTCTGGAAAAAAGCACCGGTCAAAGAAGCCCGGATTGTTGCGCTGGATGTCGAAACAAGCGGGTTTGACCTGAAATCCGACCGGATTCTTTCGGTGGCGCTGTTTGATATCACTGGCGGACAGATCGATATGGCCCGCAGTCGCAAGTGGCTGGTTTTTCAGCCGGAAACCGCCGCCACCTCCGCGACGGCTGTCCACGGAATTCTGCCGAGCGAAACCCGTCAGGGCACCGCCGAAAAACAGGTTCTGGAAGAATTACTTCCTTTGCTGACCGGCGCGATACTCATCGGCCACCATATCCGCTTTGACGCGCTCATGCTGAATAAAGCGCTTCTGCGGCATTTCAAATCCGGACTGCGCAACCACCTGATCGACACCGCCTCGCTGGCGATGAACGAGCTGATTGCCTTTCACCGCACCGGATACGCCAATCAGCGCCCGCCTTCGCTCGACGAGGTGTGCGCCCAGCTCGACCTGCCGGTGATCGCCCGCCACACCGCCGAAGGCGACGCCTTTCTGACGGCCGAAATTTTCCTGTTGCTCTATGGCAGAATCCGCCGCCGCCTGACCACCCGCCGGATCCGCCGCCGCGAACCTCAACTGCGCGACCTGCCGGTCAGCCGGTTCAAATCATGAATTTGCAACGGCGGCCTTGAAGAATAAGCCGTCAACCGGCATTCTCCATGAACCATGCTGAACAAAAAAACGCCCTTTCATCTGATGGCCAAACCGGCGGGGCCGGACTGTAATCTGGCCTGCAAGTACTGCTTTTATCTGGAAAAAGAAGTTCTGTTCAAAGAGCAGAAAATCCACCGGATGAATGACGAGGTGCTGGAATCCTATATCAAGCAGTACTGCGAGTCGCAGAACACGCCGGAAATTCTCTTCGCCTGGCAGGGCGGCGAACCGACTCTGATGGGCGTGGAGTTTTTCCGGAAAGCGGTTCAGCTCCAGAAAAAATACTCCGCCGGACGCCCCGTCCAGAACGCATTCCAGACCAACGGCACGCTGATTGACAACGAGTGGTGCAAATTCCTCGCCAAAGAAAAATTCCTGATCGGTCTGAGCCTCGACGGGCCGCGCCACATCCACGACAAATTCCGTATCGACCGCGGCGGCAATCCCACCTTCGATAAGGTGATGAAAGCGCTCAAGCTGATGAAAGCGCACCGGGTGGATTTTAATACCCTCACCTGCGTCACCCGCCAGAACGCGCAATACGCGCTCGAAATCTACGACTTCCTGAAAAGCACCGGCAGTACCTTTCTCCAGTTCATTCCGATCATCGAACGCAAGCCCGACGATGCCGCCGCGCGCCTCGGCCTGAAACTGGCCATGCCGCCCGACCTCGTCTCCGCCGATGACGACGACCTCGTGATGCCGTGGACCGTCCAGCCGAAGCAGTACGGCCAGTTCCTGATCGATATCTTCGAGGAATGGGTGCGCAACGATGTCGGCAACGTGTTCGTGCAGATTTTCGACGTGATGCTCAACGGCTGGATGGATATGCCGCCGCCGCTCTGCGTCTTCGCCGAGCGCTGTGGAAGCGCCATGATTATTGAACATAACGGCGATCTTTACGCCTGCGACCATTTCGTCTATCCCGACTTCCTGCTCGGCAATATTCTCCAGACGCCCATGACCGAACTGGCTCACTCGGAGAAGCAGAAAAAATTCGGGAACGACAAGTTCGACAAACTGCCGGAATGGTGCCGCAAGTGCGATGTCATGTTTGTCTGCCACGGCGAATGCCCGAAGCACCGGTTCATCACCACGCCGACCGGAGAGCCGGGCCTCAACTGGCTGTGCGAGGGCTACAAAATGTTCCTGCATCACATTGATCCGTACATGCGCACTATGGCTCAGCTCATCCGCAGTAACCGGCCCGCCGCCGACATCATGGCGATGGTCCCTCCGAAGAAACTGCGTACCTAAAATACCTGCACAATTATAGGTATTTAGGTTTGCAAGACCTCAAGCCGAAGCATAGCTTACCCCTCAGAGGGGAGGTTGTTATGCACTGCGAACTTCTGGAAGGATGCCCTTTCTTCAATGCGTTGCATCAGCATGCGATTGATGAACTAAAAAAAGTATACTGCCAAAACAATCCGGCCATCTGCGCCCGGCGGCAGGTCGCCATGGCCGTCGGACGGGAGCACGTCCCTCTTCACCTTGAACCGAATCACAACCATCTGGTGCTGGGCATTATTGAAAAGCATAAGTAAACCTCCCTGCGCAACTGCGGCGGACCGGCCCCTGTGACATCAAAGCACATTTTCATGGGCCTTCCTTTTCAAACATTGGAAATGCGGTATAGTCTGCGCCCATGAAATCTGTTTGCCCCATTGAAAATCTGCGCGTCGAAAGCGTCATCCGGCTCATCACACCTGCGACGCTCAAAAAAGAACAGCCGCTGACCGGGCGGTCCAGAGAAACCATCGTGCAGGGCCGGGAAGCAATCCGGGCCGTGCTGGAAGGTAGAGACCCGCGCCTGCTGGTCATCACCGGCCCCTGCTCCATTCACGACCCGGCGGCGGCGCTTGACTACGCCCGGAGGCTGGCCGCGCTGAACGAAAAGGTCAAAGACCGCTTTCTGATTGTGATGCGTGTCTATTTTGAAAAACCGCGCACCACGGTCGGCTGGAAAGGTTTTATCAACGATCCGCATCTGGACGATTCCTGCGATATGGATTACGGTCTGCGGGCCGCCCGCCAGCTGATGCTCGATATCACGGCGCTCGGACTGCCTGCCGCCACGGAATTTCTGGATCCGATCATCCCTCAATACATTGGCGATCTGGTCAGCTGGGCGGCCATCGGCGCACGCACCATTGAATCGCAGACACACCGGGAAATGACCAGCGGCCTTTCCATGCCTGTCGGCCTGAAAAACGCCACCGACGGCAGTGTCCAGCGCGCCATTGACGCCCTGCTCGCCTGCCGCTCGCCGCACAGTTTTCTCGGCATTGATCAGGAAGGCCGCAGTAGCATCGTCAAAACGCGCGGCAACCCGGACACCCATCTTGTCCTGCGCGGCGGCGGCGGAAAAACCAACTATCATGCCGACGAAGTCGCCGAAGCGGCAAAAAAACTATGCGCCGCCGGACTGCCGGAAATTATGATGGTGGACTGCTCGCATGCGAACTCCGGTAAAGTTCCGGCGCGGCAATCCGAGGTTTGGAAAGAACTGCTGGAACAGCGAAAACAGCCCGGCTGTCCAGTCATCGGTGCCATGCTGGAAAGTTTCATCGAAGAAGGCAGTCAGCCGATCAGTCAGAATTTGAAATACGGGCAGTCCATCACCGACGCCTGTATCAGCTGGGAAACAACTCAGGATCTTCTGCTAGGCTGATAACTCAGGGTTTTACTTTCACGGCGGCGTCAGCAATTTCCTGCCCGGCGCGGCTGAGATATTCGGCCTTCTTTTTGATCTGTTCCTTGAAGTAGTTCACCGTCAGCAGATCAGCCTGTCCCTGAATCTGTCCCGCCAAAGTCTCGGCGGCCGTTCCGGCTTCCTTCAAGCAACGACTGTAACGGCGTTTGAACGAGTCGCTTTTCCCCTCATAAATACTGAGACCGCCAGTGGTGAAGTAGCCGTGCTCCTCAAGCATCCGGTTATATTCTCGCACCCAGCGACGGGGAAACAGGTCTTCATATTTCTCCGAAAGCAGGCGTACCTGACAAATTGCCGAGACCGCGGCGAAAAACCGGTCCTGATCCTCATCAATCTTCCCGTAAATTCCGGACTCCGTCTTGAACACCGGAAGAGCAACCGATTGCCATTCCGCATCAGCGATCGGGATGGCAAACCGCCGGGTTTTTTCGTACCGGGTTCCTTTAACGGTCTCAAGCCGTCGTTCCAAATAGCTCCGCTCAGAAGCAGATATCCGGCTGGAATTCGGCGATTTTGGCGCTTTGATGATAAAACTGGCGATTCCGACAATCTGGTCGTTTGTGTTCAGAACCGGGCCGCCGCTGTTACCGGGAACAATCTCGCAAGAAACCTCCACCTCGTCCCGCCCCTTACCAATCACCGTTCCGGCGCTTTTGGTAATCACCCCGGCACCACCGCTGTTGCCGTAAGCCCGAACCGCTTCATCAAAAGAACAATCCGAAGCCGTCAGCAAGCCGTTTAAATCCGCCGGAACCTGAAAACGAACCGCGTCCCGGTCTTTGGCCACCTCGATCGTGTCCGGCAGATTGTACACCTTTCCCGCATCGCGCATTCCGACAAACCGGACTTCGTTGGAGCCTTGAACGACATGACAGTTGCTGACCATCCATGTTCTGTCCTGCTCTTTCAGAAGAAACCCGGAACCGCTCTCCTTGCCGTCCCTCTGCGCCGTGAACAGGCAGTCCTCAACAGAATCGGCCCAGCCGCACACCCCTGCGATCAGGAGTACTCCGGTTGTCAGATATTTGAGGTTCATTTTTTCAACTCCGCGGTTGTCGGCGCGACACAGCTCCACTCCAACGAAGGCACTCCCGCACTTTTATATTCACGGGTCAATCTCTCTCCATACGGAGTAAAGCGGTGAACTCTCATCCGGATACCGTTCATCCGGCCTTCGCTTTGTTTATTCAACCCTGCAGGAATCACCACAGAGTATTCGGTCGTTCCGGTATTAATACTCTCCTGCTTGGCGTTAACAGTCACCGGAAGTGCAGTGAGATCAAGTTCTTTTTTCGCGCCCGGCGCCAGCGATTTAACCTCAAAATATCCGGCATAGCAGTATTCGTCGTGAAAATCGGAAGGCCACTTCATTAAGGTCTGCTCAGCAAACGACTGGTACTCAATCACCAGATTTTCCAGCGGTAATGATCCTTTGTTCTCGAGAATAATTTTACGGGAAAGTTTATTTTCAGAAGACGACGAGAAGGCTCCGGACACCTTCTCTCCGGTAGCGCGGTATGTTCCGGAAACTTTGTCACCTTGTTTCGATTCACCGTCACTTCGGGCATCTTGAGAGGAGATCAAAAAGGAGCTGGACGAATCAAAAATCTCATCCTGCAGTGCGTTTTCAACGAACCGGCGATCTGCGGCGGTCAACTGATTTAAAGAAATCCGGCTGGATACAGATCCGTTTTTGACCTCAATCGAGGAATCGGCGGGGCTGTAGTTCAGACCGGTAACGGAATAGATAACCCCGTTGGACGTGCACACATCAAACCCGTTCTTTTTGATGCGGATACCGTCCGAGGTCGCCGCGAAGAATTCTTCGATATTCACAGCATAGTTATTTTTCGCAGTGTCATATCCTCGCACCGGTTTGCGAACAGAAAAGAGCAATCCCCTGTGCGCAGAAAGAACCTTATAAACGGCCCAGATTCGCGTAATAGAAATCTGAGGAACCTTCAGATATGCATCATCGTCTCCGGCAACCGCTTTTTTCTGAAGTCCGGCAAAGTTCACCGGAACTGTTTCCGGATATGCGGGCAAGGCGGTTTTTTGGTTGCGCTCAACAATGGTTTCTATGGTTTCAGCGGATAAGAGACCGGCCAGTGAAAGCACCCCAAGAAAGAGCTTTATTTTCATAAACGTCTTTTGCCACAAACACTTCAGTAAAATCAAGCTGCCGCCCGCAAAACGTTGCAAGCCGGAGATTTCCGGTTAGGATACGGCGGTTTTCGAGGAGAGAATTCATGAAACGTCTGCCCGCTGAATGGGAGCCGCAGGATGCCGTACTGATCGGCTGGCCGCATAAGAAAACCGACTGGGCGCCGCATCTAGCGGAAGCCGAAGCGGTTTTCGCCGGTATTGCCGAAGCCGTCACGCGTTTTGAAAAGCTGATCGTCGTTGCTCACAACATAACATCCGTGCGCGCACAAATGGAAAAACGCGGCATCCGTATGGATCGCGTCGCGCTGTATGAAATCGAATCCAACGACACCTGGGCGCGCGACTTCGGGCCGATCACCATCTATGAAAACGGACAGCCGGTTCTGCTCGATTTCACCTTCGACGGCTGGGGCGGAAAGTTTGAAGCCGGACTCGATAATCAGATCACCGCCAAACTGCACGCCGCCGGAGCGTTCGGTAAAACTCCACTGCGCAAGGTTGACCTGATTCTCGAAGGCGGAAGCATTGAGAGCGACGGCACAGGCGCCCTGCTCACCACCGCCGAATGCCTGCTCAATCCCAATCGAAACCGCGAACTGAACAAGGCTCAGGTCGAAGCCCGGCTGGCCGCCGAACTGGCCGTCGAAAAATTCCACTGGCTGAAGAATGGCTGGCTGGCTGGTGATGACACCGATGCGCACATTGACACGCTTGCCCGGCTTTGTCCGGACAACACGATTCTCTACGTCAAATGCGACGACCCGGCGGATGAACATTATTCTGCCCTGCAAGCCATGGAAAACGAGCTGAAGCAGACCGGATGCCGATTAATTCCTCTGCCGTGGCCGAAAGCTAAATTCGATAAAAAAGGGAACCGCCTGCCCGCCACCTACGCCAACTTCCTGATCATCAATAGCGCCGTGCTGGTTCCGACCTATGACGATCCCTCCGACTTCCAAGCATTGGAAACTGTCGCAAAGGCATTTCCGAACCGTGAAATTATCGGCATAGACTGCTCCGCGCTGATCCGGCAACACGGCTCACTGCATTGCGTGACCATGCAGATTCCGCGCGGAGTTCTTCCCGAACCGGTTATTTAAATTCGATCTGCAGAACAACCAGTCCGCCAGCCGCCAGATTCATATCCAACCGCTCAACAGACTTAACAGGCTGGTCGGCAAACAGAAGTTTCGCGGCTGTCACCTGATTGATCCCCAGAGCTTTCGTATCAAGATCAACCGCAATCTGTTTGGCGGCTTTGCCGGTGTTGTATATGGCCAGCGACACTTTCCCGTCTTTCGGCCCGAAGCGTTCAATCTGGATTTCAGGGTCTGAAGTACTCGCATACGGAACCGGCTCCCAGCCCAGTCTGGAGTGTTCGAGAATCACCGGCACGTATTTGTCGATGAGATCATTATCCCGTGCGCAGTATGAATTCTCGATGAGTCCCTGCTGAATTTCTGTACTCATGCGGGTCGGAATCAGATTTTTGTCCTCCGGCATCTGGTCGAACGCCCCCATACGGTTCGGCAGAAGACCATTCAAAGCGCAAAGCTTCAGACAGGTTTCCATGCCTTCCGGCGATTTATCACCCATCCAGGAAAGATGGAACGGTTTCTGGTAGGCCATACTGCGATCCCAGCGGACACTGCTCAGGTCGCGCACCTCAACCATCAAAACATCCAGATTCATCGTAACAAACGACTGCTGGGATTCAGGTCTCAGCCCGTTCCCCATCACCAGCCGCCCGTCTTTGCCAAACCGCTCCTTCAACCCGTTGACCCACTCCAGATGACTGAGCATGTTGTAGATATAAATCCGGCCCTTTTCATCGTGGGTAAACGGAAAATCCGCATAGCGGAAATGTTCGCGGCGGTAGTTTTTCCGGCCGCCCCATCCATGGAACGAGTCCGAAAAAACTCCGGCATAGGTCGGATACAATTTTATCTCTTCCGCAATGTTCGCCATCATCACGTCCGTAAACGTCCGCTTGCCCTTTTGATCGCAGAAAAGATCCGGATCGGGATTCAACGTGAAGGTGATACTCTTATGACCCCACTCCGTATCGCGCAAATTGAGTTCATATTTCCCTTCGCTGTTCCGCAACGAGGCCGCCTCTATCAACGGCTTGATCTCGACATTGGCACTCATCAGGCTTTCTTTAACGTTCATCCGGTCAGGGCCTTCGAGCCATTGCTTGTAAACGGACATCGCATCGTCGTAGCCGGTCGGAAGCGACGGCAGATATTTCAGCTCCAGCTGGCCGGGCAGAACATAAAGATAGTCGTCCATACCCAGCGACTTACGCAGATCCGTTTCACAAGCCTGCATCCGGCAGGTCCGGCTGTACGCGAAATACGCCGGGTTCCATTTCGGATTCAACACGCGCTCTTCCGCAACCAGCGCCTCCACTTGAAGCCCGTCTTTCATGGCCTTGCGCTGATACAGATCGGCGTAAACATCATAATATTTTTTGAGCGCCGCCCGGAATCCCCACTTCGGATCAACGGTATAAATCAGGAATCCGAACGGAGCCCGGCTCTGCAGTTTCTTTTTGGCGTCTTTGGTCAGCCCCAGATTAAAACGGATCAGCAGAACTTCTTTCTTCGGGTTGTATTCGATGCTGTAAACGCAAGGGCTCTTTCCATCCACCGCCAGCACCACCGCCGCCTTATCCTTTTCACTGGAAACGCAGGCCATCGGATACGCAATGTTCGTCATACAACCCGTCACCTCCAGACGGGTCGCGTAATCCTTCCACCACTGCCATCCGGCACCGGAAACCGGCAGTTCATAAACCAGATCAATCGCGCGGTCTTTTCCGGACAGGTCTTCGATGACACCGTTCACTGCGATATATCCGTCACACTGACGGTATTCCGCATGAAGTTTCAACTGAGCCGGTTCTGATCCGGCATCCTGGATCAGCTTTCCGAAGCGCTTCTTCAAACTGCCGGTCAAAACAACCGTCTCTTTACCCGGATACTCAACAACATAAAATCCCGACCGGCTTTCCGGCTTCGCTCCGGCAATATCCTTCGCTCCGACGTTCAGGGCGGCGCAGGCTCCCTGTCCGTTCAGACTCAGCTTCAGCTGATCCGCGGCCAGAACTCCGCCGCTGGAGGCGAAGCTATTAACCGCCATCAGAATTGCAAAACAGAATACACTTCGTTTCAGCACAGTCATGACCGCCCCCGTTAGTTAAATAATTGAACCAAACCGGCCTGCTGGATAACACACCCATCCGAATCCGGTCAAGAAAGCCCTCAATAAAAAGCTCCCGGACATGCGCGGTTCCGATTTTAAATTTGCGGAATGAGGCCGTTTCTGCAAAAAAGAAGTCCGTGAACGGGAAACTAAAAGTCGGGCTGGTTCAGCAGGCATGCACTGCCGACCGGGAAGCCAATATCGGAAAAAGCGTCGCCGCGATCCGCCGGTGTGCAAAACAGGGCGCTCAGCTGGTTGCCCTGCAGGAACTCCATACCGGCCTCTACTTTTGTCAGACCGAAGACGCCAAACAGTTTACTCTCGCCGAACCGATCCCCGGACGCTCTACCGCTGTTTTCGGCGCGCTGGCGAAAGAACTCGGTATCGTGATTGTAACCTCGCTGTTCGAGCGCCGCGCTCCGGGCCTTTATCACAACACCGCCGTCGTGCTCGACACCGACGGAAGCATCGCCGGAAAATACCGAAAAATGCACATCCCGGATGATCCCGGCTACTATGAAAAATTTTACTTCACGCCCGGCGACACCGGCTTCACGCCGATCAAAACATCCGTCGGAACACTCGGTGTGCTCGTCTGCTGGGATCAGTGGTATCCGGAAGCCGCCCGCTTAATGACGCTGGCCGGAGCCGATCTGCTGATCTATCCGACCGCGATCGGCTGGGATCCGAACGATACCGAAGACGAGAAGGCCCGCCAGCGCGAAGCGTGGATCACGATTCAGCGCTCGCACGCCATCGCCAACGGAATTCCATTGCTCAGTATAAACCGCACCGGCTTCGAACCGTCGCCGTGCGGAAAAGGCGGAGCGCAATTCTGGGGCTCCAGCTTCATCGCCGGATGTCAGGGCGAACTGCTGGCGCAGGCTAGCATCAACGAAGAAACCGAACTGACCGTTGAACTCGATGGTCGGCGCAGTGAAACCGTCCGCCAAAGCTGGCCCTTCCTGCGCGACCGGCGGATTGATGCCTACGGCGAACTCACCGCCCGTTTTCTGGATGAAACTCCATGACATTGGAAAAATTCGGTTTTACCTCGTGGTTTCAGGAACAGGCGGAAGCCTTTGTTTCCAAGGGCTGGAAGCCGGCCCGGATTACCGCCGTTCATAAAGGCTGGTGCGATATCAGCGACGGCGAAGAAACCCGCCCGGCCAAAACCACCGGCAAACTGCGCCGCATCGCCCGCGAGACCAAAGATTACCTGACCGTCGGCGACTGGGTGCTCGCCGCAAATTTTGACGAAGGCGATTTCGCCATGATTCAGAAAGTGCTCGACCGGCAGAATACGCTGAAGCGCAAGATGGCCGGCAAAGAAGTCAGCCACCAGCTGATCGCGGCCAACCTCGACACCGCGTTCGTCGTCCACACGCTGGACAAGGGCTACAATCTGCCGAAGCTGGAGCGCTACCTTTCCATCGTCAATGAAAGCGGCATTGAACCGGTCGTTCTGCTGACAAAAAAAGATCTGCTGTCCGCCAAAGAGCTGAAGGAGCGGCTGGCGGAGGTTACGGCCCGTCTGCCGAATGTTCCGGTGTACGCCTTTAGCAACACCACCGGCTCCGGGCTGAAAACCGTTCAAAAACTGTTCAAGCCCGGAAAAACCTATTGCCTGCTCGGCGCGTCCGGTGTCGGCAAGACCTCGCTGATCAACAGCCTGTTCGGCGAAGAGGATTTGTACTTCACCCTGCCCGTCCGCGAAAGCGACGGCAAAGGCATCCACACCACGACGTGGCGCGAGCTGATTGTGCTGAATAACGGCGCGCTGGTTATTGATACGCCCGGCATGCGCGAACTCGGACACCTCGATACCGCCACCGGGATCAATGACACGTTTGAGGATATTATCGCGCTGGAAGGCGGATGCCGCTTCCGCGACTGCGCCCATACCAAGACCAAAGACTGCGCGATTGAAGCGGCGGTTGAAGCCGGCACGATTGACAAGGCCCGCTACGAAAACTTTATCCGCATGCGGCAGGAAGCGGCGGCGGCAGAACGCTCTCTGCGCCAGCAGACATGGAAAAACAAGTAGCCGTCTGCTATGTCCGGTTCATCAGCCTGCTGAAAAATTCCGGTACAGGCGCTTCGAAGGTCATCCGCTTTCCGCTGTGCGGATGGTTAAAGGAAATAAAGCGGGCATGCAGTGCCATGCGGTCAAACTTTTTGCCTTTCAGCCCGTATTTGACATCGCCGACCACCGGATGCCCGGCCTCCGCGAAATGGACGCGGATCTGGTTTTTCCGCCCGGTCAGCAGATTGATTTTCAACGCGCTGAACTCTTTGTTCTCCCGGACAACTTCATACTGTGTTTCCGACCAGCGGCCTTTGGTCTGGCTGGTTGAGTAAACAAACTGCGCCTCGTTCTCCGCCAGATAACTCGAAAGCGTGCCGGACTTTTCCTTCAGCTGTCCGTGAACGATCGCCAGATATTCTTTTTCAACATCCTTCCAGCCGTCCTTGAGTTTCTGCTGAACCGCCTCGGTCTTGGCAAAAATCAGCAGGCCGGACGTTTCGCGGTCGAGCCGGTGAACGGTGTAGGCCCTCAGGCGCGAACGGGCCGCTCCCTTGCGGAGATAATCGGTCAGCAGACACTGCGCCGTGCGCTGTTCGTCGCGAATCGTGCTCATCGTCAGCAGACCGGCATCTTTATTGATCACCAGCAGGTCGCGATCCTCATAAACGATATCCAGCCCCTTCGGGCGCTGACGGTGCGGCGCGCTCATAACACCGAAAGAACCTTCCCGGACGATCCGGCGCGGAACGAAAACCGGTCGCCTTTTTTCTTATCGAGCAGAGCCGCGCCGATCGGCGACGACGGAGTGATCACGCTCACGTTTTGTCCTTCAAAAGCCACCTCTGTTCCGCCTGCGCACGGCAACAGAAAGCAGATCATTTTCTCCTTATCCAGCTCCACCTCGACCAATGCGCCGACACCGACCGGCAACCCGGCGTACACCGGAATCATAAACGTCCGCAAATCCTCCAGATCGGCGGCCAGCGCCTTGAACTGCATCGCATGGCCGCGCGCCAGATAGGACGACTCCAGCCCGCAGGTATCCCACTTGGTTTCCGCCCGCGCCTCGCCGTCGGTCGCACCGGCGGACGCCTGCGCGTTCGCCGCCCGCTGACGGATCAGCTCGTTTTCCAGCTCAGCAATAACGGCGCGAAGTAAAGCAGGCTTATTCATAAGAAAAATGGAATGTTGGGATAGAGGAACGATGGAATGATGAGAGGAAACAATATTCCGTTATTCCATCATTCCATTGCTCCATGACTGTTACGGATCAAGGTTTTCGAGCTGGAGCGTGCTGAAATCAATTTTCCGGTAGTAGCAGTCGCGCGGCTTGCCGTTTTTATTCTTAGTATGGCAGATTCCGCCGCGGTTCGGGCGGACGATAAACAGCAGAGAATTCTGCTCGCAGTTGACGCGCGCTTCCAGCAGTTCAAACGTTTCGCCGGACGTCAGCCCTTTAATCCAAAGCTCCTGCCGCGACGAACTCCAGAGAACCAGCATCTTGCGCTTCAGCGACTCTTCGAACGCCAGCTTGTTGATATAGGCGACCAAAATCACTTCCTTGGTATCGGCATGTTGTACGGCGACCGGAATAATCCCTTTGGTTCCGGCCACCGCCTTCTCCAGCTTGTTCCAGTCGAGTTCGAGTTTCAGTCCTTCTTCCAATTCCTTGCTCATCTCTTCTTCCTTTTCCTGACTTTGTAAACCGCCTCATCTTCGCACACATGGAATCCGATCGGATTGCTCTTTTTCTCCGGCGGTGCCAACAGCGCATCCAGAGTCTCAAATACGATCTTAAACTTCGAATCGCAATCCGCCGCTAATTCCTCGAGTTTGCGCGCCAGCTCCTTATTCGACTCCAGAATACGGCGTAGCCTGACAAAAGTTCTCATAATCTCAATATTAATCGCAATCGCCTGCGGCGAACGCAGGACACTCGAAAGCATTGCCACGCCCTGCTCCGTAAAAGCCATCGGGGCATAGCGCAGACCCATCTTGTCAGAATTGGAGGTCACAAATTGTGACCTCCAATTTGTAAATTCGGCAGTGTTCAGAACAAAGGCGAAGTCCTCTGGAAAGCGTTCGATGTTACGCTTCACCGCCTGCTTCAACACCTTGGTCTCAACCCCGTAAAGTTCAGCGAGATCACGGTCGAGCAGAACCTTTTGTCCCCGGAGCATCAGAATCCGAGCTTCGACACGGGACGGATAGGCAGATAGATTTCGTTTCATAGTTTCTCCGTTTTAAAGACTGGCAATATATGTAATAGAAATTCCGCTTGCCAGCCTCAAAGGTGGAACGCGCCGTCCCGGCGCGTTTAAGCGTGCACGGAGTGCCCGCTCCACCCTGAATGGTTGGCAAACGATCTCAACAGAGAAACGCGACGAGGGCGGCGCGTCTACGTTGCTCATGCCCTATTGACTCATAAGCAAGATATAGGGTAGTTACCTATCAATGTTTTCATTCAATCAACTAAACTGTTCACGAGAACCAATGGACAAGATGAAGAGAACGGATATCCGAATTATTCTCCGAAGGTGCGCCTCCACCCTTCTAGGACTACTTCCCGTCTTGGCCGTGTTCACTCCCTCCTTCTTCCTCCTGAACAGCGCCGGGGATATTTTCTGGCTTCCCATCATCTTTGCCGCTCAATTAGCAGCTCTTCTGGGCGGAGGTTTTATCAGCGGCCTCACTCAGCCGAAAACCCAGTTTCCTGCCCTCGTCTCCCTTGTCACGTCACCGGGACTTTACTTTTTTCTCCCAATTGCCTGCCATCTAATCAACGAGTTCTCTGCAATTATTTTTCTGACATCGTTTCTCATCCCGACTGCCATTTCCTGGGCTGGGTGTCGCCTCGGCATTGCAATGCGACTTCGGAAACAAGCAAAAGCCTCATGATCAAGACGGAATCGTAAACCGACGCTTTCATTGTACGATTTCCGCGTCGTAAAAACCGCCGATAAAGCATGTTACAACCTTACAACCACGCCTTTTGAGCGCATGTATTCTTTGACTTGGCGGATGGTGAATTCGCCGAAATGGAAGATGGAGGCGGCGAGCACGGCATCGGCTTTGCCTTCGGTAACGGCTTCGACCAGATGATCGAGTGTTCCTGCGCCGCCGGAGGCGATGACCGGTACGCCGACCGCTTCGGAGATGGCGCGGGTGAGCTTGAGGTCGTAGCCGTTTTTGGTGCCGTCGGCGTCCATGCTGGTCAGTAGGATTTCGCCTGCCCCGCGCGCCACACCTTCCTGCGCCCACTCAATCGCATCCATCGGTGTCGGGTTGCGTCCGCCGTGCGTGTAAACCGTCCATGATCCCTTGTCGTTCCGGCGGGCATCAATCGCCAGCACGGTACACTGACTGCCAAACTGCTCGGAACAGACGTTGAGGATTTCAGGATTGTTGACAGCGGCGGTGTTGAAGGAAACTTTGTCGGCTCCGGCGTTGAGCATCCGGCGGACGTCGGCGGGCGTGCGGATGCCGCCGCCGACGGTGAGCGGCATGAACACCTGCTCGGCGACGCGGCGGACGATATCGACCATAGTGTCGCGTCCGTCGCTGGAGGCGGTGATGTCGAGAAAGGTCAGTTCGTCCGCGCCCTGCGCTTCGTAGGCTTTTGCGCATTCGACCGGATCGCCGGCATCACGCAGTTCGACGAATTTAACGCCTTTGACGACGCGGCCTCCGGTGACATCCAGACAAGGTATGATTCGTTTTGCCAACATAGTGCGAGGAGTTAAACAGAACGCCCCCATCCGGCAAAGCCGGAATTGCCGCCAAACCGCAGGTTTTCAAATTGTTTCCGGGAGATTGACTTTTCCGGCCTGAAATATGCTAAAGATGCAGGTGTATGGAAACGGGTTTAAACAGAGCTAAAGGCGGATTCACGATGGTTGAGGTCATGCTGGTGATCTCGATTATCGGTTTTCTGGCGGCTTTGGGCATCCCGTCCATCCTCGGAGCCTACACTAAGGCGCAGAATACCGCCCGGGAACAGAATATCGTTTCGGTCGAAAAGGCGAAAAGCACCCTCACCCTTCCTCCCGGGATCGTGACGGGGGCCATGAATCTGAAAGCGGATGACCCGTTCGATGAGACGGTTTTGAGTAATTTATTCGCAGTTCTGAAAATCAGCGATATCAGCGAGCTGACCGTCGGGAACACGCCAATCAATATCGGCGACCTGAGCACAAAGGCTTATTACTACTGATTTGGGGCGGCGTCTTATTTCCGCCTCGGCAGGAGCAGATCAAAGAAGAAGTTCAGCTTTTTGATGTTCAGCTCGCGAAAGTCGGAAACATCCTCCTCTTTAACCAGCCGGAATATCCGGATCAATGCGAGGAAGATCAGCATATAGAGCCCGCCCAGAGC
>JBIIYG010000026.1:0-21316 GCA_044346945.1 Pontiellaceae bacterium
ATAAAAATTACCGTTCTGGTTGAAAATACCGCCGGCAAACGCGATCTGCTGGCAGAGCACGGACTTTCGTTTTTGATCGAAAGCGGACGGGATAAAATTCTCTTCGATACCGGTCAGGGGCTGGCGTTGCGGCATAACACCGAGACGCTGAACGTCGATCTGAAAACAATCCATGCTGTCGTTTTGAGCCACGGTCACTATGACCACACCGGCGGACTGACTTTTGCGCTGAACCGCATGAACTGCCCGCGGCTCTATGTCCACCCGGAAGCCTTCTCATTAAAATACGCCCGCAACCCGGACGGATCAGCCCGCGAAGTCGGCATAACGCCGGGCAATAAAATAACAGCTGGCGAGCTTGCTGAAATTGTTTTTACTGACGAAAAAACCGGGGTTTTCGACGGGGTATTTCTGACCGGCCCTATTCCACGCGGCACAGATTTTGAAGACACCGGCGGAGCCTTTTTTAAAGACACAGCCTGCAGGATCCCGGATGATCTGCCGGACGATCAGGCCGCATTCATTGAAAATGAAAACGGCACTGTTGTGATTCTGGGTTGTGCTCATTCCGGACTCATCAACACACTCCGGCACATCCAGACTCTCACGGATAACCGTCCGATCCATACCGTCATCGGGGGAATGCACCTGCTCAACGCCTCGCCGGAACGCATGAATCGAACCATCGCTGAACTGCGCCGCTTCAATATTCAGCGGCTTATGCCGTGCCACTGCACCGGATTCCCGGCCGTCGTTCGGCTGTGGAACGAATTTCCAGGAAAATGCAAAATTTGCCCGGCTGGAGAAACCATCGAACTATAAAACATAAGGAGAACCCGAATGAAAATAGCCATACCCGTCGCCAATGGACAACTATGCATGCACTTCGGCCACTGCGAAACCTTCGCCGTGCTGACCGTTGATGCCGCAACAAAAAAAATCACCGGATGCGAGAACCTCGTTCCCCCTCCGCACGAGCCGGGTGTTCTGCCGCGCTGGCTCGGCGAGCAGAAAGTGAACGTCATCATCGCTGGCGGCATGGGACAGCGGGCGCAACAGCTGTTTGCGGAACAGAATATTTCGGTCGTCGTCGGCGCTCCATCTGCCGCGCCGGAAGCGTTGGTGACCGCGTATCTTGCCGGAACTCTGGTGTCCGGCACAAACGCCTGCGACCATTGAAAATTTCGGGTTCATGCTCCAGTTTATAGGATTTACAGCGAGGCCTTTTCAGTCTATGAATGGGGACGTTGCGATCGAAAATGCATCGTGTATTCAGGAAACAGCAAAAGGAGCAGACTATGAAAAAACTGAGCTTCCACCTCCCTCTTCTCGCGTTGGTTACCGTCCTCACCGGGTGCACCCATCCGATGGCCATCAAAAATCTGGATAATTATCATAACAGGACCATCGTCTCTCTGGATGAGCGGTTGCGTGTCGGCGTCCGCGCTAATGCCGCCGACCTCAACGGACACCGGATGATTCATGCCATTGGCCGCGACCTGCTCAAATACAATGCACAGGCTACCACGGCGGTGGATAACGACGGATTCATTGATGTCATCGCCAACATTTCCATTGTCTCCAAATACAGGGGTTCCGGCTGGAACTACTGGGCGGACTTCCCCGGCTTCCTGATCTGGTTCCCGTCCTGGCACGGCTATAACTATGACGTGATGTACGACATTGATGTCACCCTCAACGACGCCAAAACCGGCAAACTGATCAACTCTATGTTCATTCCCATCCGCCTCGACGTGAAACACGCCGACATTGACCGGACATGGGTTGACGGAGTCGCCTGGCCGACGCTCGGAATCAGCGCCCTGATCGGCGGACTGCACAACATGACCTACGACGAAACCGTCACTCCGCTGGTTCAGCAGGAAGCCGACCCGGTCATCGCCGACTACGTCGCTCAGCAGATCGCGCTGACTCTGCACTACTATAAATCCGCCCCGAAAGACCGCTTTGAACGGCTAAAACTCATGCTGGATGAAAAACTCATCACTCAAGAAGAGTACGAGCAGAAACGCAAAACCATCGTGGACGACATCTAAACCTTTTCATCTGCACTCTGAAAGCGCTCCGGGTTCCGGGGCGCTTTTTTATGCCCGCGGGTGGAACTGACGGTGGACGCCTTTGAGACGGTCGGGATCGACGTGCGTGTATATCTGCGTCGTGGCGATATCGGCATGACCCAGCATTTCCTGAATCACCCGCAAATCCGCGCCGTTGGCCAGCAGGTGGCTGGCAAACGAATGTCGCAAGGTGTGAGGATAGATCGTTTTCGTAATGCCCGCATCACGCGCACACTGCTTGATCATCACCCAGATCGTTTTGCGCGACATCGGCTGACGGCGACTGCTCAGAAAAACCGTCCGCTCCTGCGGGCCGGGAGAAAGCTGAGGACGAACGGTCTGGATATACTGCTTTACCCGCTCGATCGCATCTTTTCCGACCGGCACCACGCGCTCCTTCCGCCCTTTTCCGATACAGCGCAGGAAGCGGTCATCAAACCGGAGGTCGTCCAGTTGCAGTCCGGCAAGCTCCGAAACTCTCAGTCCGGAAGCGTAGAAAAGCTGTAATATCGCGTGGTTGCGGAGTCCCAGCGGCGTCGTGATGTCCGGCGCGGCGAACAGCCGGTCAACTTCCTTCGTCGTGAGAACGCTCGGAAGCATTTTCCAAACTTTGGGAGACTCCATCGTCTCGGCGACATTAATGCTGAGAAGCCCCTCCTGCGCGAGATAGCGGAAAAACATCTTGAGAGAAACCAGATGACGCGACAGCGAGTTGGCCGCCAGTCCACGCGCCTTTTCCGACATCAGGTGGTCAAGAATCTGTTTGCGCGTGACTTCATTGACCGACCGGACACCCTTGCCGGTCAGCCAGTCTAGGAAACGCCCAATATCGTCGGCGTACGCCGAGCGGGTGTTCGGGCTGAGTCCCAGTTCAAGCGAGACATAATCCAGAAACTGCTCTAAGAGCGCTCTCAGAGCTTCGCTCCGGTCAAACGTTCGTACGCCTCAAGATACTTTGCCTGAGTTTTGGCGACGATCTCCACCGGGAGCGCTGGCGCGGGCGGGGTTTTATTCCAATCAAGCGTTTCGAGGTAATCGCGGACAAACTGCTTGTCGTACGACATCGGCGAAGAACCGACTTTGTAGGTGTCCGCAGGCCAGAAGCGCGAGCTGTCCGGCGTGAGCGCCTCATCAATCAGAATGATCTCGCCGTTGAGTTCGCCGAATTCAAACTTGGTGTCGGCGATAATAATGCCTTTGGTCAGCGCATATTCAGCGGCCCGCTTGTAGAGCGCGATACTGATCGCTTTCAGCTTTTCCGCCTTTTCGGCGCCGACAATCTCTTTGGATTTTTCAAAGGAGATATTCTCGTCGTGCAGCCCCTGCTCCGCTTTGGTGGAGGGCGTAAAAATCGGTTCATCAAGCTTTGAAGCCATCTGATAGCCGGCGCGCAGAGGCATTCCGCCGATGGTTCCGCTCTGCTTGTATTCCTTCCAGCCGGAGCCGATCAAGTAGCCGCGAACGATGCACTCCACGGGGAAAACCTGCGTCTTCTGAACCAGCATGGACCGGCCTGCGAGCTGTTCGGCGTACTGATTGAACGGCGCCGGAAACTTGCTGGCATCCGTAGTGATCATGTGGTTTTTGACAATGTCACCGGTCCGCTCGAACCAGAATTTGGAAATCATATTCAGCACACTGCCCTTCTGCGGAATGCCGTTCGGCATCACACAGTCAAAAGCGGAAATACGGTCGCTGGCCACGAACAGCAGTTTATCGCCCGCATCAAAAATCTCACGGACCTTTCCACTGCGCGAAGGAACACCTGGAATCTGAATTTTGGTCAATGCTTGGGTCATTACATTCTCCTGTTTTAAACAAAGGGTGAAAGTTCACGCAGACGTTTTACAATTTTCGGCAGTTCGGTCAATACCGCATCCACATCCGTATCGGTGTTGTATGTGCTGAAGCTGAACCGGATGGAGCCGTGAACCGAAACACCCGCCACGTTCATGGCTCGCAGAACATGCGACGGCTCCAGCGAACCGGAGGCGCAAGCCGAGCCGGTCGAAGCGCAAATCCCGCGATCATCCAGCATCAACAGAATCGCTTCACCCTCGATGAAATCAAAACTAATGTTGGTCGTATTGGGCAGACGGCAGGCGGGATCGCCGTTGACTCTGGAACCGGGACAGGTTGCCAGAATGCCCTGCTCCAGCCGGTCGCGCAGAGCTTTCACTCGGCTGTTTTCCTCTTTCATCCACTGCGCGACCAGATTGCAGGCCACACCGAGGCCGACGATGTACGGTACGTTTTCGGTGCCAGCGCGCCGTCCGCGCTCCTGATGACCGCCGAGAACCAGCGGCTTCACCTTGGTGCCGCGCCGGATATAAATCGCACCGACCCCTTTCGGGGCGTGCAGTTTGTGGCCGGACAGCGAGAGCATATCAATCGGAAGCTCGCTGACTTTCATGGGAATCTTGCCGACCGCCTGCACGGCATCTGTATGAAAAAGGCCGCCGAACTCATGGACGATTTCGCCGATCATTCCGACCGGAAAAATCACGCCGGTTTCATTGTTGGCCCACATGATGGACGTCAGCGTTTTACCGGCTTTGACCTCGCGGCGCAGAGCGTCGAGGTCCAGCCGGCCCTTCTCATCCACACCGAGCTTGGTCAGGCGGAATCCGCGGTCTTCCAGATAGTGGCACGGACCGGAAACAGCGGCGTGCTCCACTTTCGACGTAATGATATGCGGCGGTTTTTCCATCGCCTCAGCCCCGCCGCGAATGGCTAGGTTGTTGCTTTCCGAACCGCAACTGGTGAAGGTGATCTCCTGAGGATCCGCCGCGCCGATCAGTCCGGCGACCTGCTCCCGCGCGGCTTCAACATATTTTTTCACCTGTCCGCCGAACGTGTGCATACTGGACGGATTGCCCCACAGGTCGGTCAGAAACGGCATCATCGCCTCGCGCACCTCGTCCGCGATTTTCGTGGTGGCGTTGTTATCGAGATAAACCATGCGCATCATTTGACCTCCTCGACGCGAATGTCATCCGAAACATTGTCTTTCAGCCGGGCCTCGACAACATCCTTGAGCGTGATCGCCGAAACGACGCAACCCGAGCAGGCTCCCCGGAAGCGCACTTTGACGGTATTGCCGTCCACATCAATCAACTCCAGATCGCCGCCGTCCTGACGGAGCGCCGGGCGGATTTCCCGGTCGATCACATCCTCAATCAGATGGATTTTCTGCAACGTGGTCATCGGCTTCTTTTCCGGTACGGCGGAAACCGCCCGTTCCCCCGAAACGCGGTCGATGATTTTCTGAAGCTCCGACAGACAGTTTCCGCAACCGCCACCCGCCTTGCAGGTGTTGGTCAGTTCCTCGACGGTTTTGATGTCATTGTTCCGAAGCGCTTTTTCAATCTCCTTATCGGTCACGCCGAAGCAGTGACACACCACTTCCCCTTCAATGGACTTGTCCCATTCTTTTCCGGTGCGGTAGTTATAAATAGCGGCTTCGAGCGCTTCACGCCCCATCACGGAGCAGTGAACCTTCTGCTTCGGAAGTCCGCCGAGATACTCGGCGATGTCTTTATTGGTGATCTTTTCAGCCTCTTCGAGCGTCTTGCCGATGATCATTTCCGTCAGCGCCGAAGAGGAGGCAATCGCGCTGGCGCAACCGAAGGTCTGGAACTTCGCCTCCTTGATACGTCCATTTTCATCCAGCTTAAACATCAGCTTCAGCGCATCGCCGCAGGCCAGCGAGCCGACCTGTCCCGTGCCGTCCGGACTTTCGATTTTACCGACGTTACGCGGGTTCTTGAAATGGTCGTTCACCTTGTCTGTATAGTCCCACATGTAAACTCCCTTGGAGGAATGGAATACTGGAATATTGGAAAGCTGGAATGCTGGAGAATTTACATTACCTAGTCAATGGCTCATGTTTCCTAATTATCATCATTCCGCGTTTATAGTTCCAGCATTCGTTCGATGGAACCGACGGCGCGGCGGGCAATTGCTTCCGGCACGGTCACCCGGTGCTTCATGTCCTGAAGCGACCAGAACACCTTTTCGAGCGTGATTTTCTTCATATTCGGACAGACCGCCCGGTCCGGGTTGACCGGATAGAAGGTTTTGCCCGGATTTTCTTTCCGCAGGCGGTAATTGATCCCGAGTTCAGTGGCGATGATGAACTCCTTATGATCCGAGGCCTGGGCAAAGCGGCACATCTGCCCGGTCGAAAGCAGTTCGTCCGCCAGATTGCGCACCGGCTTGTTACACTCCGGATGCGCCAGCACCAGCGCGCCGGGATGCCTCGCTTTCATCTCCAGAATGTCGGTGTCACGAATCCGCTCATGGGTCGGGCAGAATCCATTATAGAGGATCAATTCGCGCCCCAGCCGTTCGGCGACAAACGACCCAAGATTACGGTCGGGAACAAAAATGATTTCGGAATCGCCGAGCGACTGCACGACCTTGATGGCATTCGACGACGTACAGCAGATATCGCTCTCCGCCTTCACCTCGGCAGAACTGTTGACGTAACAAACCACCTTTGCGCCGGGATGCTCAGCCTTGACCGCGCGGAGTTTTTCGGCAGTCACCATATCAGCCATCGGACAGCCCGCCTGCGGATCAGGAATCAGAATCGTCTTTTCCGGCGAAAGAATCGCGGCGGTTTCGGCCATAAAATGGACGCCGCAAAAAACAACGACTTCGTTAGGAAGTGTCGCGGCCTTGCGGCTCAGCTCCAGCGAATCGCCCGTGAAATCGGCAATCGCCTGCACTTCGTCAATCTGGTAGTTGTGCGCGATAATCACCGCGCCGCGTTGGCGCTTGAGTTCGAGAATCTGATCTTCAATGGTTTTCATGCGGCGGAATATAGCACCGCTTCCACGAAGATTGAAAACCAGAATGCGCTCTTAAAAAAGATATCCGCGCCGATCAATGAATAACTGCGCTTGCGCGGAGAATGCCGACCGCGCCGACCATAATCCAGAACACATTCAGCAGTGTGTACGCCCGATCCTTTTTCAGAATGGCGCACCAGGAGAGAACAACCGCATCGGTGGTGTTTACGATCCAGACCAGCAGGAACGGGCTCGCGGCTCCCAGCCAGCTGACCAGACTGAAACTGGCGATGCGCATCAGCACACCGGTCATTTCAATCGCTGTCATGTGCTTTCGAATAAACCGGTTCAAAATGCAGAGTTCCTTATTGAGCGACGGCGGCCTGTTCCGTAACAGCCGCCGGAAGCGGGCCGGATCTCACGGCATATTGTTTCGGCGCCAGCATTCCGCCGGAGACGATCATCTTGATGCCGTCTTCAACGGAAATATCGGTAAACGTCACGCGCTCTTCCGGAAGAATAATCAGGAATCCAGAGGTCGGGTTCGGCGTGGTGGCGACAAATACGCGGTAAAGGGTTTTGCCCTCTGGGTTGAGGATCGTACCAGTGATGAACCCGACAGCCATTGACCCGGGATGAGGAAATTCGACCAGCACAGTGGCGGTGAAAGAGGCTTTCGTTGAGTTTGAAAAAGTGTCCATCACCTGCTTGGAAGCGGAGTAAACCGACTTCACGATCGGCAGTTTCAGCATCAGCCGTTCGCCCATGTTAATAAAGCGGCGCCCGATAAAGTGAGTCGTGAACATGCCGACCAGATAGATCATCAGCAAAGCGAGAATCGTCGCGATGAAAACAAGAACTCCGCCGGGCAGTTCCTCGAGCATTGGAAGCTCTTTGAGCACCGGAAGCACAAAGGCGGTCAGCGCGGCAAAACCCCATTTAAGAACAAACAGCGTGATCGCCAGCGGCAGGAGTACCAGCAAACCCGAAATCATCCGGGCCTTCAAATGACTGCCGATCCGGGCTTCCGCTTTTTTCGCAGCATGTTTCATCATTTATTCTCCAGAATCTTTAAACACCCCAAATCCACCAGACAAAGGCGCAGGCGGAAAGAACCGCGGCCACGGTAAACGGAATGCCGATACGCATGAATTCCATAAACCCGACCTGATGTCCCTGTTTCTTGAGAATCCCCAGTGTGACGACATTCGCAGAGGCGCCGATCGGTGTCAGATTTCCGCCGAGACAGGCGCCGATCAGCAAACCGAACATCAGCAAAGGAATCGGAGCGCCGATCTGGTCGGCCACCTTCTGAACCACCGGGATCATCACCAGCAGGAACGGCACGTTATCCACGAAGCCCGAGATGATTACGGAAAAGAGAACAATCACGGCAAACGCCAGCGCCACATTCGATCCAACCCAGCCGGACATGCCCGATGCCAGCTTATCCATCCAGCCGGAATCGCTAAGGCCGCCGACCAGCACAAAGATACCGATCAGGAAAAACGTCGTATCCCAATCGAGCGTTTTGCCCAGAGCGCGCACACTGCCCCACTGCGCGATCCGGCGGAACCAGAATAAAGCGATGCCGCCCAGAATCAGCGTATAAACACCCGCAAACCACTTAAAGTCCGGATCGAACAGCGTCGCAAAGGAAAGCCCGATCACCAGAAGGCCCAGCAGTGAGGCAGGGACCCAGGAACGGGCTTTTTCCTGCGCCAGCAGAACGGGCTTGGAATTGTTCTGGCGGAATACAAACGCCAGAACCGCCAGCGACGCAACCGCGCCGATCTGAACCGCGAAGAAAATGCCGGGCCGCCCTTCATACACAAAGAAATCCCAGAAACCCATGCGCATATAACCGGCCAGAATCATGCTCGGCGGATCGCCGATCATCGTCGCCGTCCCCTGCAAGTTACTGCTCACCGCGATACCGATCAGCAACGGAACCGGACTGGTCTTCAGTTTTTCGGCGAGACTCAAAGCAACCGGCGCAAGCAAAAGAACCACGGCCACATTCTCAACCACCATGGAAATAACGCCCGCCAGCAAACAGAGAATCAGCATTGCGACGCGTGTGCTCCCGGCCCGGTCCACCAGCCACTCGGCCATCACCGCCGGAACGCGCGACATCATAAAAATCTCAGCCAGAATCAGCGTGCCGAAAAACAGACCCATCACATTCCAGCTGATTTTACTGAAAAAGGCGTCCTGCCAGGTCAGCACGCCGGTTGCGATCAGGAGGGCGCCGCCGACGCAGGCCGTCCACGAACGTTTCCCGGGCAGGCAAACGAACAGAACATAGCAAAGAATAAATACGGACAGACTGATCCACTCTTTTGTCATCAACAGCTCCCGGTTTCCCAATGATTGAACGCGCGGTTATACCGGCAGACCGACGGGTTGTAAAACATATTTGGCCAAGGCGGGGCTACGCCGACGGCTCGGCATCGTCCCATGCGGACGGGTCCTCAAGCGACTCCAGATGACTGAATACTGTCACCTGTGACAGCGTGCGGCAGATGTCCGCTTCGATCCGATCCAACAGTTCATGTCCGCGCGCCACCGTCCAGGAACCGGGAACCAGTACATGAAAGGAAATAAATCTCTGCATCCCGGACTGCCGGGTGCGAAACGCATGATATTTTGAGCCCTCTTCTAAATGAGATTCCAAAATGCCGCGAACCTTCTGCTGGTCTTCCGGCGATATCGCCGCATCCATCAGGCCGCCGACCGATTCACGGATGATGCGGATGCCGATCCGGACAATATTTGCGGCGACCAGCAGAGCCACGATTGGATCTAGGTGCGTCCAGCCGGTTAAAACCACCGCGCCGATACCAACCAAAACCCCGACCGATGTCCACACATCGGTCAGCAGGTGGTGAGCATTGGCCGTCAATGTGATCGACTGATACCGCCGCCCGGCATGCAAAAGAACGATCGCCACAACCAGATTCACCAGCGATGCCGCCACAGAAATGCCTAATCCCAGACCAATCTGTTCAATTGGTCGCGGGTCAATCAGCCGGTGGACAGCGGCAACACCGATGCTGACCGCGGCGACCAGAATCAGAGTCCCCTCCACACCGCTGGAAAAATATTCCGCCTTGCTGTGTCCGTAAGGGTGGTCTTCATCCGCCGGGCGCGCGGCGACAGTCAGCATCGCCACAGCCATCAGTCCTCCGGCCAGATTAACGCCCGATTCAAGCGCATCAGAAAGAAGCCCGACAGAACCGGTCAAAAAATACGCCGCCGCTTTCAGTCCGATGGTAAAAACCGCCGCGGTTGTGGACAGCCACGCGAACCGGACAATATCTGTGCAACTTCCCTTCATGATGAGCTGTAGATACGCTTTCCCTTGATCAATCTCCAGACAAAACACGGCGAAGTCCCTCAGGATTTTTCCCGCGCACCGCACACCGAAACGCTTTACTTTGCAACTGGCCGCCTGTCATAGTGCGCAGGTCTTTTTTTACGAACGTTCACGGGAAGAAATCATGACGGTTCTGCTGTTTCTGAAAGCTCTGTTGCTGGGCATCATCGAAGGAATCACCGAATTCCTTCCGGTCAGCAGTACCGGACACATGATTCTGGCCGACGAATTTATTCAGCTTTCCGCCAACCAGCATTTCACCGCCGCCTTCACCGTTTTCATTCAGTCCGGCGCGATTCTGGCGGTTGTAGTTCTGTTCCGCCGTGAGCTCTGGCCGTTTTCCGGAACGGCATCCGACCGCAAAGACAAGTGGCTCCTGTGGGCCAAAACCGTGGTCGCCTTCATTCCGGCGGCCATCGCCGGACTTCTGTTTCACGACTTCATCGAAGAACATCTTTTCAACCCGCTCACCGTCGCGGCGACACTGATTTTTTACGGAATCGCCCTGATTCTCTTCGAACGCACTCACCGGGTCAGACCGACCGTATTACAGCACATCAACAACCTTAGCTTCCGCACCGCCTTCTTCATCGGACTCATGCAATGTCTCGCCATTATTCCGGGAACCTCCCGCTCAACCGCTACAATCCTCGGCGGCATGGCGCTGGGATTAAGCCGGACGCTCGCGGCGGAATTCTCCTTTTTCCTCGCGATTCCGACCATCGCCGGAGCGGCACTGCTCCAACTGCTCGACAGCGGCGCATCCTTCTCGCCGACTGAATGGATACTGCTCGGCATCGGCTTTCTCGTCTCCTTCGCCGTCGCGGCGGCCGTCATAAAATGGCTGATGAAATATCTGCGCAAATACAGCTTCGTCCCGTTCGGCTGGTACCGGATCGTACTGGGAATCGTCGTACTCGGCTGGTGGTTCCTGAAATAGCCGGTCACTGCGCGGCGCGGCGGATGTCGCGGATATTGAGCTGAATGGACGTGCGCCCGTTCCAGCTGTTCTCCTGAAGGGTGAACGCCACATCCACCGGCCCGTCCGGCAGTTTTTCCGCCAGATTAAAACCGATCGCCTCGCGGCGGGTTTTCCCGTCCGACAGAGTCAGCTTGAGATGCTTTTCTTTCAGAATCCGGCTGTCCACCGCCTGCACACCGCAGACCGCCCAGACCGGCTCCGGATTATCCTGTCCGAACGGCCCGGTACGCTTCAGTCCGTCCATCAGCGCCTCGTCGGCTTCACAAAGCGGCACCGCGCGGTCAATCTCAAGCACAGGTTGCAGATCAGCGCCCTGAATCTGTGAAGCGACCGCTTCATTGAACTGAATCTTGAACGCCTCGAGATTTCGCTCTTCGACTTCCAGTCCGGCGGCCATATCGTGTCCGCCAAACTGTTCAAGGAGGCCGGCACAGGCATTCAGACCGTCGAGCAGATTACAGCCGTCAATACTGCGGCACGAACCGCGACCCCGGCCGCCGTCCATACCGATCACCGCCACGGGACGTCCGTAACGGGCGACCAGACGCGAAGCCACAATCCCGATCACGCCGGTATGCCACCCCTCGCGAGCAATCACCAGACCGAAGTTTTTATCCGCGTCAAAGTATGCATCAATCTCTTCAATCGCCTCGCGAACGATATCTTTCTCAATCGCCTGCCGCTCCCGGTTGGCGGTTTCGAGCAGTTGCGCCAGCGCATCGGCCCGGGACGGCAGGTCGGTCAAAAGCAGTTCCAGCGCGGCATCGGCCCGCCCGATCCGTCCAGCGGCGTTAATGCGCGGCCCGAACGAAAATCCGGCATGCCACGTCTCCACGGTTCCGGCAATACCAGCCATTTTTCTGAGTGAATTCCATCCGGCCCAGCAGGAGTTTTCCAGACTCTGGAGCCCGGCGCGCACCAGTACGCGGTTTTCGCCCAGCAGAGGAACCATATCGGTCACTGTCGCAACCGCGACAAAATCGAGATACCGCTTCAGATCCACCGACGATGAAACCGCGCAGGCGTTTTCCCGTCCGGTTTTAATCAGCGCGTGACACAGCTTAAAAGCCACTCCGGCACCGGCGAGAGTCCGCGCCGGATGGTTCGCCGTCCGTTTAGGATTAACCACCGCGACCTCCGGAGCCGGACTCGCATCCGGCTCATGATGATCGGTAATCACCACATCCACGCCGGCGGCGGACGCTTTCGCGACCGCGTCAGCCGAGTTGGTTCCGCAATCCACCGTGACGATCAGCGACGGTTTATGCTCCGCAATGCAGGCGGTCAGCGCATCGGCGGAAAGACCGTAGCCATCATCGAAGCGGCTGGGAATAAAGGCCGAGACCTCCCCGCCCAGTTCGCGCAGAACACGCACCATCAGCGCCGTACTGCAAACGCCGTCTACGTCGTAATCGCCGAAAACCGTGATCTTTTCTCCAGCCGACAGCGCCCGGCGGATACGCCCTACCGCCGCCGCCATATCGGGCAGTTCAAACGGATCGCGCAGAGTCGAAAGCGCCGGATTGATGAAAAGTTCCGCCTCGGCCACCGTCCTGCATCCGCGCTGGGCAAGCAGAGCCGCCAGCGGTTTCGGCATCCGTTCCAGTGATTGGAAAAAATGCTCCGCCAGCGCCTCATCGCACGGTTTAAATTTCCAGTGTTTGGACATTGTTTAGCAAAACAGCGCCCCGACACATCGGGGCGCTGTCCTTCATCCGTTCCGTCCGTCCGTTCTTACGCCTTTTCCTGCCGATGCCAGAGCAGTGCCACCGGCGTGGCGATATAGACCGACGAGAAGGTTCCCACGGCAATACCGATAAACAGCACCAGCGCGAAATCGCTGATTGAACCGCCGCCGAAAATCATCAGCGAAAGAATCGTCAGCTGGGTTGAAACCCCGGTCAGCAAGGTGCGGCTCAGTGTACGGTTGATGCTGAGGTTGGCCACTTCGACATATGGCCTGCCGTGCATCGCCCGGAGGTCTTCACGGATACGGTCAAACACCACGATCGTGTCGTTGACCGAATAACCGATAATCGTCAGCAGTGCCGCGACGGTGGTTAGGTCGAGCTGACGGCCCAGCAGGCAGTAGATACCGATCGTGATGATCACGTCGTGAACCACAGCGACCACCGCGCCCGCCGCGAAGCCGAACTCAAACCGGAACGCCAGATAGATAATGATTCCAAGCAGAGAAAGCACCAGCGCGATCATGCCGCTCTTTTTGAGCTCAGCCCCGATCTGCGGGCCGACCACATTGGCCTGTAAACTGCGATAGCCTTTGTCGCCGAAGGCGGATTCAACCGCCTGAACCACCTGATCGCCGTTCTGCCCGCTCACTTTGATTTCCAGCATTTCCGCGCCTTCGGCGGTCGGATCAAGTTCGCTCTGGTACTGAATCCTGGCATCACTCACTCCGGCCTTTTCCAGCGCGGCCCGCACGGCGGGAACCGGCTGTTTTTCTTTATAGGCGAACGTAATCGAAGTTCCGCCCGTGAAGTCCACGCCGAAATTATCCTGTCCCTTCTTGAGGAAAACCGCCCAGGTTCCGACGATCATGGCGACGGACAGCGCGATCACCCAGGTGCGCTGGCCGAGGAAGTCGAAGTTCGGGTTCTTGAACACCTGCATCATCTTCATTGTCTTGAGATGCAGTTTGTCGGCGATCAGATTGAGCAGAAGACGGGTAAAGAGAAGTACCACCACCATACTGACAATAATACCGGCGGCCAGCGTCACCGCAAAGCCGCGCACCGGGCCGGATCCCTGCCAGAACAGAATCACCGCCGCCAGCAGTGTGGTCAGATTGGAGTCGAAAATCGCGCTGAACGCTTTGTCATAACCGGCGGAAATCGCGTTACGCAGAGATTTACCGGCCTCCAGCTCCTCGCGCATACGTTCGTAAATCAGAACGTTGGCATCCACCGCCATCCCGATCGTCAGCGCGATACCGGCAATACCGGGAAGCGTCAGCACCGGCAGTCCGATGGATGAACCGGCGCCCGCCGTGAAGAGACTGAGGATGCCGGAGGAAAACCACATGCCGAACGGCAGAAGGATGACCACCAACAGCAGAGATATGTTCGCAACAATACCGGCGAGGAAATAGTAACCGGCCATGAAAACGAGCACCGCGATGCTTCCGTAGATTGCCGCACGCACGCCGCTGTCAATCGAGTCTTTACCCAACGACGGGTCAACCGTGCGCTCTTCAATGATTTTGACCGGAGCCGGCAGAGCTCCGGCGCGCAGGACATTCACCAGCCGCTGAGCTTCGTCCACAGTGAAGGAACCGGTGATCTGAGCGTTGCCGCTGTAGATGGCGTCCTGAATGGTCGGAGCCGAATACAGACTTCCATCCAGAATGATGGCCAGACGGCGGCCTGTGTCGCTGTTCAGATTGTTTTCGCCGCGCGGAGCATAGGCGGCGGTGACTTTACCGAAACGATCCGCTCCGGCTTTATTAAACGTCAACCCGATGTATGGGCGGCTGTACTGGTCATAATCAACCTGCGCGTCTTTCAGCGCCGAGCCGGTAAGTTGTTTGCGCACTTCGACGTAAACCGGGCGGTAAACAGTGGAGCCGTCCGGCAGACTGTCCTTTTCCAGCATAAACTCCGCGCCGCGTTTGGAGCCGAACTTCTTCAGCTCTTCCCGGAACGCGCGATCCATTTTACTGTCGGGAAGCGCGTTGCGGTCGCGGACAAAATACTGGCCTGCGGCGGTGCGCGCCGAAGTAAAGCCGACCGGCGTCAGACCGGAGGCGAACAGCTCGTTCACCCATGCGTCGCTTTCAGAGTGAACCAGACGGAACTCAAGAAACGCCACGCTCATGATGGAGTTCTTGGCTTCGTTGCGCTTATTCACGTCGGCACCCGGCAGACGGATGACAATCCGGTCGTCCAGCAGAGGATAAATCTCCGGCTCGGCGATACCGAGGCCGTCCACGCGACTGCGGATCACTTCCAGCGCCACGCCCTGCGTCGCCTTGACTTCCGCTTTAACAGCGGATTCCAACGCGGTGCCGTCGAGCGAAGGGTCTTTTTCCAGAGCATTCTTGCGGACTTCGTTCTGATCCACCTCAACGGTAAAACTCGTTCCACCCTTCAGGTCGAGCCCGAGTTTCACTTTCTGGTCAAACGGAGTCACCAGAGCCAGCGACCATGCGGTGATTGCGATAAGAGCCAGCCACTTCCAGATTGCGTTTTTATTCATAGCGGTTTCCCTGAACGGTGAAAATTAAACCTCGGCCGGAAGGTCGCCCTTCTCTTCCAGGACCTGCGCGACGGCGCTCTTGAGCACCTCGACTTTGGTCTTCTCGGCGATTTGAACGATCAGCGTCTTCTCTTTCACCGTCGCCACTTCACCGATGATGCCGCTGGTCAGCAGAACGCGGTTACCGCTTTTAACCGCTTCGATCAGCGCTTTACGCTCTTTCTCGCGGCGGCGCTGAGGGCGGATCATCACAAAATAGAAAATGGCGACCATAAAGACCATCCAGCCGATCGTGAAACCCGGCGAGGTTTGTCCTGCTTGACCGTTTGCACCTGCGGGCGGAGCCATGGCAATCGTCTGTAAAAACATACTTTTCTCCTTTGGTTGAACACAAAAAACACGAAGGCGGACATGCTAGAGTCCGCCTCTGTACTTGGCAAGCTAGAATCCGGCGGTTCAGCCGTTCCTTGTCAAATCGTCGTAAAACGCCGCCGTCGCCGCCGACAGATACGGAATCAGCCAGATCAAGCCGATGAACAGGGTCAAAGGAACAAGCAGTGACCAGCCGGTGAACCGGAGCCAGAGCAGTCCCAGCCGCCAGTAATTCCCTTTCATCAGTTCCGCACTCCGCCGGACCGCCTGCCGGGCGCGAACCAACGGATCATCCGCCACAATGTAAAGAACCAGATAATAGCGCATCTGGAGAACAATCAGAAACCCGCTCATGGCCAGAATCAGAACCGCCGGAATCATCCACGCCGTGCCGGTCAGACAGGTCGCCGGGTCGAGATGCAGAAACACCGCCGACAGAACAACGAGAACAGCGAAGGGAATCATCCATGCCGCAATAATCAAAACCACCAGCATATAAGCGCACCATGAAGTGCCGAACCTTCCTAATCCGTCAAAAAGCTGTCCAAGCGTCGCAGGCTGACCGCGAACCGCCGACAGAAAATAGATGTGAACACCGACAACCAGCGGCGCGGCAAAAACCAGCTGAAGCAGACAGCCGGCAAACGGAACACCGCTGATCCCGGCGCTTAAAAGGCCATAGATCAGCATCAGCAGGATGGCTTTCCCCCAGTTGCCGGAAAGTCCGGCGCGGGCGGCGGCGGTCAGGTCGCGAATCGGGGTCATGCTTTTCATGTTTCCTCCTCGGTTAAGCCAGAGCTTTATCAATATCCGGAACGGCGGAAAGCAGTTTTTGCGTGTACGGGTGCTGTGGATTGTCGCAAACCTGATCGGATGTGCCGGTTTCGACGATTTCACCTTTGTGCATAACCGCGATCCGGTCGCTCATATCACGCACGACGGCCAGATCGTGACCGATGAACAAATAGGCCAATCCGCGCTCACGCTGAAGACGCTTGAGGAGTTGGATAATTTCTGCCTGCACCGAAACGTCGAGCGCCGAAACCGGCTCGTCGGCGACCAGCAGTTTCGGCTCCAGTGCCAAGGCGCGGGCAATACCGATCCGCTGGCGCTGTCCGCCGCTGAATTCGTGCGGATAGCGACTCAGCCAATCCGGATTCAAACCGACATCTTCAAACAGAGCCGCCGCACGGTCGCGCCGCGCGGCCCGCGATCCGCCGATTCCGTGAACGTGGAGAACTTCTTCAATCGCCGCGCCGACGCTCATGCGCGGATTGAGCGATCCGAACGGATCCTGAAAGACCATCTGCGCCTGACAGCGGAACTGTTTCATCGCCGCGCCTTTGAGCGAGTGAACGTTGCGTCCATTAAACGCCACCCGCCCTGCGGCGACCGGCTCCAGCGCCAGCACCGCGCGGCCGAGCGAGCTTTTACCGCATCCGCTTTCGCCGACCAGTCCGAGCGTTTCGCCCGCCGCCAGCGAAAAGCTGACGCCGCGCACCGCTTCGAGTTCGCCGTAGCGGACGCTCACTTTTTCAACTGTCAGAATATTTTTCATAACCGCCAAGACGCCAGATTCAGGAAGACAAGATCACCCGTTTGATGCCGTTCTTAAGTAATGAAACATTGAAATTGATCAAAAGCCCCAAAGAAAGCCCGGCTGATTTCAAGTAGGACAAAACCTGCGCGGTATGGATAGGTGCCAGAGCTTCCACCGCTTTCAGTTCAACAACCAGTCGGCCAGCAACCAGAATATCAATTTTCCCCTGCCCAACCTGATGATTTTTGTATGAAACACCGACACCTTTCTGCCGTTCGAAAGGAATCCCTCGTAATGTTAACTCAACGGACAAAGCTTCTTCGTACACCGACTCAAGAAAACCGGGGCCCAACACCCTGTGAACATCCAGAGCGGCATCAACGACTAAAGTTGCTAACTGATCAATTTCTTTGGATGGTTCTTTATACATTCTTGGTGCCTTGGCGGTTCGATTGGTGCAAACGGGGAACGGCTTTGAGCAGTTTTTTGGTGTAATCGTGCCGCGGAGTGCGCAGAACGGTTTTGGTTTCACCGGATTCGACAATTTTTCCGGCGTTCATCACATACACGCGGTCGGCGACGTTGGCGACGATTCCGAGGTTGTGGGTGATCAGCAGAATGGAAAGCCCGCGTTTTGCCCGCAGTTCCATCAGCAGATCAAGAATCTGCTTCTGAACTGTCACGTCCAGCGCGGTCGTCGGTTCGTCGGCGACCAGCAGTTCCGGATCGCAGGCCAGCGCCATGGCGATCATCGCGCGCTGTTGCATACCGCCGGAGAGCTGATGCGGATAAGACTGCGCAATCCGCGCCGGATCGGGCAGGCCGACCGCGGCGAGCAGGTTTCCGACTTCGGCTTTCACGTTGACGCCTTTACGGTGAAGCCGGATGGCTTCGCCGATCTGCCAGCCGACCGTGAAAACCGGATTCAGCGAAGTAGCCGGTTCCTGAAAGATATACGAGATGCGCGCGCCGCGCAGTTTCCGAAGTTCAGACGGATGAAGCGTCAGCACGTCCAGTCCATGGAAAATGATTTTACCGCCGATGATGCGCGCCGCATGCTCCGGAGTCAGCCGGGCCAGCGAAAGCGCGCTGATGCTTTTTCCGCTTCCGCTTTCGCCGACCAGCGCGACGATTTCGCCGGGAAAAATTTGAAAATCAACACCATCCACCGCACGCACCGGATCAGAGGCCGGGCCGAAGTGAACCTGAAGGCCTTGAACATCCACCAGCGCTTTGTCGGTGTCTGCCGTCATATCAACGCATCCGGTGAATAAACCACGGGCTTGCCGCGCCGAAAGCGATAACCGGAAGCCATCCGCCCAGCCATGCGGGAATCAGTTCGTTTTTGCCCATCGCCTGACCGGAAAGCTGGAGAATGTAAAAGACGAAAAACAGACTCACCGCGATCATGATGCCGGCAAAGGCTCCGCGCCGTCCGGTGTGCGCCCCGATCGGCACGCCGATGAGGGTGACGACCAGACAGGCGAACGGCGCGGCCAGACGGCTGTGCATATCCACCATCAGCCGGGCCCGCGTGTTTTCGGAAATTCCTTTTTTGGAGCGGATATAGTGGCGCATTTCCCTCGCCGAAAGATGCTGAGGTTCTTTGATCTCCGCCATAAAGGTCTGCGGCGTTTCGCGCAGGTCGCGCATTTCCTTCTGTAAAACCAGCTCGGGCGCGCCGGACAGGTCGCCGTTTTCTTTGTAATGCTGAATCGTCAGATCCATGAACCACCAGCGCCCGTCCAGCCAAAGCGCCTTGTCGGCCTGATATTTAATCGCGTCAGAGCCGTCGGGACGCTGTTCGACCAGCTCCACGTTGTACATCGAGGAGTCGCGTGTATCGAGTTTCTGAATCATCCAGACATGATTACGGTTTTTAAGCGCCAGATTGCGGGCAAAGAAAATTTCGTTGTCCCGGCCCGCCTCCTGATAGTCAACAAACTTGGCGGCCCGCCATGCGGAATCCGGCGCGATCTGTTCATTGATATAGGCGGTGAGCAGACTGGCCAGCACACCGACCCCGATAAACGGCGCGACAATCCGGTAGATGCTGACGCCGCCGGCGCGCATGGCGATGATTTCACTGTGCCGTGTGAGGCGGGAAAGGCTGTACAGCATGGCCAGAAGCAGACAGACCGGGAGAATGAGCACCGTCACGGGCGGCAACAGCTGGCTGTAGTAATAGAGCATCTCCAGCGGACGGGCTCCGCCCTCCAGAAAGTCGCTGAAGTGGCTGAACAGATCGTCAATGATGAAAATCAGACTGAACCCGAGCAGGCAGTAGATCAGCGGATACAGCAGGCTTTTCAAAAGGTATTTGGTAAGGATTTTCATGTACGGGGTCAGACGGTAGCGGGAAAGGCTTTCACCCGCAAGCCCGAGTTGGATATTCAATCTTTGTTATTGGAGAAGCGGCGGAGAATCCCGATAATGCCGGCCATCTGAACGGAGACGACCGCATGTCCACTCTTGAAGTCCACATCGAAGACCCGGTGACGTTTATCATCTTCGGCGCCTCGGGCGATCTGACCCGCCGGAAACTGATTCCGGCTCTCTACACATTGTTTAAAGACGGTGCTCTGCCCGCAAATTTCACGATCGTCGGGTTTGCCCGGCGGGATTACGACGGACAGGGTTTCTGCAGACTGATGCGGGATTCCCTGCGCGAATACAGCCGGACAGAAGCCGACGAACAGTCCATAGAAAAATTCTGCTCCCGCCTGATCTACCACCGCGGCGACCTCGCCGACCCCGCCGCCTACGCCGGTCTGCGCGAAAAATTCGAAACAGGCACCCTGCCCGCCAACCGGATATTCTACCTTTCCATCGCGCAGGAACTGGTCGAACCCACGGTCAACAGCCTCAAAAAGGCCGGGCTGATTACGCCGCCGGATTCCAAAGTCTGGACGCGGGTCGTCGTCGAAAAACCGTTCGGGCACGACCTGCAAAGCGCAACCCTCCTCAACCGGAACCTGCTGACCAAGCTGGATGAAACCCAGATTTACCGGATTGATCACTATCTCGGCAAAGAAACGGTGCAGAACATTCTTTCATTCCGTTTTGCCAATGCGATTTTCGAGCCGGTCTTCAACCGCACCTACGTGGATCAAATTCAGATCACCGCCGCCGAAACGGTCGGAATGGAGAGCGGACGCGGCGCTTTCTATGACCGGACAGGCGCCGTGCGCGATATGACGGTCAACCACCTGTTCCAGCTCCTCTGTCTGGTGACCATGGAGCCGCCGGACGGCCTGGATGCACGCTCCATCCGTAATGAGAAAATGAAAATTCTGCGGGCGCTCCGGCTGGCGGATGAGATAGCCCAACATCCGGCGGCCTGCTTCGGGCAGTATGCGGGCGGCGACGGAATCAAAGCCTTCCGCGACGAAGAACGCGTTGATCCGCAGTCAAACACCGAAACCTTCTCCGCCCTGCGGATGGAAATCGGCAACTGGCGCTGGGCCGGAGTTCCGATCTATCTGCGCACCGGAAAACGGATGGCGAAAAAAACCACCGAAATCGCCATTCAGTTTAAAACTCCGCCGCTTGCGCTTTTCCAGCACGTCGCCTGCGAAGGCGATGTATGCGATCTGGCGGGAGTAAAGCCGAACACTCTGATCTTCCGGATTCAGCCGGACGAAGGGATATTCCTGCAAGTCTCCGCCAAACGACCCAGCATGCAGATGGTGGTCGAAAGCGTGAAAATGGACTTTTCCTATTCCGGACGCTGGGCCAAAGACCTTCCGGAAGCCTACGAGCGGCTGTTGCTTGACGCCATGCGCGGCGACTCCACCCTCTTCACCCGCTCCGACGAGGTCGAAGCGGAGTGGGAAGCCATCCGGCCCGTCCTCGCCGCCGCCGGAAAAGCGCCATTCCTCTATGCGCCCGGATCGTGGGGCCCGGCGGAAGCCGACGCGGTTCTTCTTTCCGGAGATTGGAAAAACGAATGAA
>JBIIYG010000010.1:0-65351 GCA_044346945.1 Pontiellaceae bacterium
TTTTTCCAGTCAATTGGGAAAACCGGCTCGGCAGATGCCGGGCCGGCGAGGGGGACGCTCGACAAGAACGGGAGAGCTGTGCTATGCGAGTGTCCATGCTGAAACCTATTGATCAAACAGAACAATGTTTGAAGGTAGCCGGTGAGTTTAGTCTCGGAGACCTGCCCACTGAACAGTCCCATCCCCTGACGGTCGATCTCTCCCGCCTTGCGCAGGAGGATTTGCCCGCCGCGTTCAACCGGTTGCAAGAGGTCGACCTCGCGGCGCTGTCGCTCTTGTGTGATGAGGCGGAGGGGATTGCGGAGTTTGCGCAGGCCATTGCGGATACCTTTGCCTCCGGAGGACGGTTGTTTATTGCGGGATGTGGCGCTACGGGTCGTCTCGCCCTGACCGTGGAAATGCTTTGCCGGAGTGGTGTGCTAGCTCCGGAGTTGCGGGAATCTGTAATCGGGTTCATGGCGGGTGGTGATGTCGCACTGATCCGTTCCATTGAGGGATTTGAGGATCACCCCGAATATGGAGCGCGACAGTTAACGGAGCTGGGCTTCCGGGAGGGCGACCTGCTTGTGGGCGTGACCGAAGGCGGCGAGACGCCGTTTGTCATCGGCGCGGTCCGGGCTTCGATTCCGCTTTCGACCCGCGCGCCGTGGTTCTGTTATTGCAATCCGGATGACGTACTCAGGCGTGTCGCCACCCGCTCGCGCGAAACGCTGGATGACCCGCGCATTCGAAAGCTGAATCTGACGGTCGGGCCGATGGCACTCGCGGGTAGCACACGCATGCAGGCCACCACCGTCCAGTTGGCGGCTATGCTGGTCGCTATCCGGCATCGTGAGAGCCCCGGCAGGATCGGGGAGGAACTGGAGCGTCTGGCTGCGGCGATCGAGCGACTGAATTATGCAGAGCTGGCGCCGCTGACAAAGGCCGAGAGCGCCATTTACCAGGACGGCGGCCATGTGCTTTATTCCACCCGCGAGTATGGATTGACGGTGCTCACCGACACCACCGAGCGCGCCCCGACATTCAGCCTGGCCGCATTTGAGAATGTGCAGGACACCAGTCTGCCCAAATCACTTTGCTACCTCATGTTTACCGGATCGCGGAATAGCGCCGACGCCTGGGAAGCCCTCCTCGGGCGCGGTCCGCGCACGCTCGAATGGCAGGAGTCGCGCAGTATAACCGGCAAGGACTGGCTGCTTGGCTACGATATTTCCAGCCGCGCCCGTGCGCACCGCGAGGAGCGCTGGGGCTCTTCCGCGCATCTGTTTTCAATTGATGACGAAAGCGACGGCATCCGCTTCGTCCTTGATGATATGGCGGTCAAGATACCGATGCCGGCCGATGCGATTCAGCGCAATCTCTGCCTGAAGGTTCTGCTCAATGCGCATTCCACGCTGATGATGGGCCGTCTTGGACGCTATGAGGGCAATCTTATGACCTGGGTGAAACCGAGCAATAACAAGCTGATCGACCGGGCGATCCGCTATGTGCGCGAACTGCACTACAGGCGTTGCGGACGCAGGCCGGATTACTCTAGGGTAGCGCACGCGCTGTTCGAGGCACAGGCGTCACTGCGGCCTACCGAACCGATTGTGCTGAAAACGCTGGAGAGAATCCAAAGAGAGGGATAACACGATGGATCTTGTTGACTGGCTGATTGCGGCTGGGTATCTGGTTGCGGTTCTTCTCGTAGGCTTCTTTGCCGGCGGCCGCGAGGAAAATGAGACGGATTTTCTTGTCGGGGGGCGAAAGGTTCCATGGCTTGCGGTGCTCGCATCGCTGATCGCCACCGAAGTCAGCGCGGCCACCTTTCTCGCGGTGCCGGGCATTGGCTTTGGCGAAAACATGACGTATCTGCAATTCGGCATCGGTTCCATCCTGGCGCGGTTTTTCGTCGCCGCTGTGTTCATTGGCGTCTTTTACAATGCGGGCTGTATGAGCATCTACGAGTTTCTCGGCCAGTCTTTCGGGCGGCGCAGTCAGTACGCGGGATCCCTGCTGTTCCTTGTCACCCGGCTGATGGCATCAGGTGTCAGACTGCTTATCGCGGCAAAGGGACTCAGCATTATTTTCGGGATGCCTCTGCATTGGGTCATCATCGCGTTCACCCTTTTTACAGTTATCTACACAGGTTACGGCGGCATCAAGGCAGTGATCTGGACAGACTGTTTGCAGGCACTCGTGTTTACGGGGGCCGGGATCGCCGTGCTTTGCTACATCGTGCAGGTGCTGGGATGGCACTCTTTTGTATCTGCAGGTATGGCGGGCGGGCGTTTTGAAATATTCCGGCTCGTACCCGACGGAGAGGGAATCGGCGCGTGGCTAAACGACTCGAAAACGCTAATGATGGCTATCTGGTTCGGTTTTATCAGCACAACGGCGGCGCTGGGGACGGATCAGGATTTAACGCAACGCCTGCTCAGCGCCAGAAGCGCGGCCGCTGCGCGGCGCAGTGTCGCCCTCAGCGGGTTTGTCGCCATCCCGATTGCGACGCTTTTCCTGCTGGTGGGAGTGGGGCTCTACGGGATCAGCTGTACGCCGCTGGGCGTCGAGCTTACGAATCTCTCAAGCAATGACGAGGCTTTCCCACGGTTTATCACAGCAATCGCTCCGGCGGGATTGCGCGGGCTGTTGCTAGCCGGCGTGCTGGCCGCGGCGATGTCCAGCATTGATTCCACGACGGCCGCCCTGAGTTCTTCGGTCTTACGGGATTTGATCGAACCATGGACGGGCAGGCAGGGGGAGAGACTCAACCATGTGGCAATTTCCCGTGGGCTTATTTACGTTTTTGCCATCATACTTGCGCTGATCGCATGGCTGTTTCGCGACAGTGAGTCGTTCCTGTGGCTTGCATTCCAGGTTACCAGCGTCACGTACGGCGTCCTGCTCGGGGTATTCCTGCTCGGTCTAAGAGGTAAGCGCGGCAATGATACCGGAAACATGCTGGCGATCGGGCTGGGACTGCTGGCGGCGGCTATAAGCCTTGCCGCCATTAAAACGGGGCGGATTTCTATTGCGTGGACATGGGTGATAGCGATCGGCGCAGTGGTTACCTATACTGTTGGCAGCGCTTTTAAACGGAATGAAAATGAATCTCATACCCGAGCCTAAATCTGTCCGGCTCGGGGAGGGTGTTTGCACCCATCCGGAGCAGACACCCTCCGTCGAGTTTGACGCGACGTTGGGTGCGGAGGCTTACCGTTTATCCATTTCACCCGATGGCGTGCAAATCGCGCATGGCGGGTCGGCGGGCCTGTTCTATGCGCATCAGACACTCGCTCAGATTGCCGGTCAGTGCGGCGAACGGATGCCTTGTCTGGAAATTGAGGACGAGCCGGCTTTGCCTGAGCGCGGTTTCATGCTGGATATCAGTCGCTGTAAAGTTCCGACGCTTGAGTCGTTGATGGACATCGCCAGCCTCATGGCATCCCTGAAGATGAATCAGTTCCAGCTCTACATGGAGCACACCTTCGCCTACGCGAACCATGAAACGGTTTGGAAAGACGCTTCCCCGATGACGGCGGAGGAACTCCGCGCATTAGATGCCCATTGCCGCGAACTTCACATTGAACTCGTTCCTAATCAGAACAGCTTTGGCCACATGGAGCGTTGGCTCCGCCACAAAGAGTACCGGCATCTGGCCGAATGCCCGGATGGTTTCGTGCATCCGGTTGATGGCAAGCGCCGCCCCTGCGGCACAACGCTCCGGCCCGACCAGGCATCGATCGACTTTGTCGGCGGATTGTTTGATCAGCTACTGCCTAACTTCACCAGCCGCAAATTCAACATCGGCGGCGACGAGCCATGGGAGCTGGGGACAGGCTGGAGCCGACCTCTGGCGGAAACCATGGGGAAGGGCCGGCTCTATCTCAATCATTTGTCGAAACTCGTGGCGCTTGCCACCGCGCACGGGCGTGAGGCACTTTACTGGGCGGATGGCCTGCTGCATTCGCCGGAGCTGGTTCCGCTCGCTCCGGACAATGCGCGCCCGGTTATCTGGGGATACGAGGCCAACCACCCGTTCGACGAACAATGCGCGCTGATCGCGGCGACGGGCAAGCCGTTCTATCTTGCGCCGGGAGATTCCACCTGGAACAGTTTCACCGGACGCTTGCACACGGCGCGCGCCAACATCCGCGCCGCCGCTCAGGCCGCTGTGCGCCACGGAGCCGTAGGGTTCCTGCATACGCACTGGGGCGACAACGGTCATCCCCAGGCGTGGGCGATCGCCCTGCCAGGTCTGTTGCTCGCCGCGAGCGCCTCATGGAATCCCTGCGCCGATGAGCCAGCGCTGGCGGACAGCCTCGACATCCTGCTTTTCAAGGACTCGTCGATGCATCTGGGCGCGGCCTCTGTCGCGCTTGGGGGATTGGATGACGCCATGGGCATCACCATTCCGAACCGCAGTTTTCTATTCCTCGGTTCGCACCTTCCGCCGAAGGAACTTTCGTCCTACCTGCCGTTACTGACGAGCCAGAAACTGACGGCCGGACGGCAATGCCTCGATCTGGCGAGGGAACACATCGAGAAGGCTACCCCGCAAACGGACGAAGGTTTGCGTTGCCGCGAAGAACTGCGGCTGGCGCACGACATGGCCCTCTACGCGCTGGAGCGTGTCCGGCGAATCAGGGACAACGCCTCCCTTGACCCACTGCAAGCGGTGAGCATGGAGATCAAGGAGCGTTTCGCGGATATTTGGTTGGTGCGCAACCGACCCGGCGGACTCGAAGAAAGCCTGGCTGATAAGTTCAATTTATAAGATCGTTAGGTCATGAAGATAAAATCTGCAGTTAAACCGGAGCTGGATGGTTCGTTTGTTCCGTTTGCGTTATGGAACCGTGAATTTCAAAAACGGGCCGATTGCCCGGTGGCGCTGGTACTGCTTTATCCAGGGGGCGTTTCTCGTCATGAAACCCGGATTCTCCCAAATACACCGGAGAACCGGCCGCTGAACCTCCGCTATCTTGAGCGCACACTGAAGTTTCTGCTTTGGCAGCGCGGAGCGGAAACGGTCCGGATTGCCGGATGTGATGAGCTGACATCTGAAATCGCAGAAATCTATTCCTGTTCAGGACTCCGCAGTTTCGACGCCGGGTTTTTCGGGGGAAAGGTTTATTTAAAACCGCTGAGTATCAGCGCCTGTTCACCGGAAAACCTCCCGCAACCTTATGAAACCACGGTTTCTCTGGGCCGGCATTTAAACGGCTGTCGCATTGGTTTTGATCTGGGTGGATCGGATCGGAAATGTGCGGCGGTGATGGATGGCAACGTCGTATTTTCTGAAGAAATCCGCTGGGATCCCTATTTTGAAAGCAATCCGGAATACCATTATGCAGGCGTCATGGATTCCTTGAAGCGTGCGGCTGTGCACCTGCCTCGGGTGGATGCCATAGGCGGAAGTGCGGCGGGCATCTATGTAAACAACGAAGTTCGCGTTGCCTCGCTGTTCCGCGGGGTCGCTCCTGCCGACTTTGACTCGCAGGTCCGGCGGATGTTTTTCCGGATCAAAGAGGCGTGGAACCATGTGCCGTTTGAAGTGGTTAACGACGGCGAAGTGACCGCGCTGGCCGGATCCATGTCGCTCAACGACAGCCCGGTGCTCGGCATTTCCATGGGCACAAGCCTGGCCGCGGGATATGTAACGCCCGAGGGCGGGCTCACTCCGTGGCTCAACGAACTCGCCTTTGCGCCGGTGGATCTGCGCGCCGATGCTCCGGCGGATGAATGGTCGGGCGACCGCGGTTGCGGCGTCCAGTATTTTTCCCAGCAGGCGGTCGCCCGCCTGGCCCCCGCGGCCGGGTTTAACTTTCCTTCTGAAATGCCGTTCGCCGAACAGCTGGTTCAGGTGCAGGAACGGATGGCTGTCGGGGATGAGCGCGCCGCAAAAATCTATTCCACCATCGGAACCTGCTTCGGCTATGCGCTTGCCCACTGGGCGGACTTTTACGAACTGCGCAACATCCTTTTGCTCGGTCGCGTGACCAGCGGCATCGGCGGCAGTCTGCTCATCGAGAAGGCCGAAGCCGTGCTGAACACCGAGTTCCCGGACCTTGGCAAAAAGCTTCGCATCACCATGCCTGATGAACAGATGAAACGTCATGGACAGGCGGTCGCCGCCGCCAGCCTTCCAGACCTTGGAAACCAGCTATGAAAAATCCCTATCTCGATTTTGTTGAGGCTTTCCGCAATGCACCGCAGTTGGTGCAAGGCGCGTCGTTGTCCCGGAAAACACCGGTTGTTGAGTCGGAACGGAAGGTTCTTCTGTTTTCACCGCATCCCGATGACGAAATCATCACCGGCCTGCTTCCGTTGCGTCTGATGCGCGAAGCCGGCGCGCAGGTGATCAACGTACCGGTCACCTTTGGCAGTAATCCATCGCGCCGTGCCGGGCGGGCCGCCGAACTGAAGGCCGCCTGTGATTATCTCGGGTTCCAGACCTTGGAAGAAACCGGATGCCGGCCTCAGCGCGGTTTCCAGAACCTGGAAAAAGAAAATATTGCGGAACTACTGACCGCTTTTCAGCCGGTCGCAATCTTTGTTCCACATGCCGACGATTGGAATACCCGTCATGAAGCCACCCATCATCTGGTTATTGACGCTCTGTCGACCCTGCCGGTTGCGTTTTCCTGTCTCGTGTTTGAGACGGAATTCTGGCACCCGATGAAGAACCCGAATTTGATGGTGGAGGCCGATACACCGATGCTGGCCGATCTGATCGCCGCGCTCGCTCTGCACGCTGGCGAGGTCGCGCGTAATCCGTATCATTTGTCTCTGCCTGCATGGATGATGGACAATGTGCGCCGCGGAGGCGAGGTGGTGCTGGGGCAGGGCGGCACACCGCCGGCATTTGCCTTTGCCACACTGTACCGTCTGCACCGCTGGGCGGACGGAAAATTTTTCCAACCATTGGAGAACGGAAGAGTGCTGGGCTGTAATCAAAATGTCGGCGATCTGCTGACGTGAACCTCCGTTTAGTACAGGTTTCCGCTGAAAAAATAACGGCAACGCCGTTTACAAAAAGCTGAAACCCGGTCTCATCTGCGTCTTCAAAATCAGCCCGACCGGCCAGCTCGTCCCCGAAACCGTGCCGGAACTTATAGAGAGAGTGATTGCCACAAAAAACACGAAAAAGAAGCACGACCCTAAATAGTTTTTTCTGTGAATTTTGTGTTTTTCGCGGCTAATTCTTTTTGAGTTTCGGGCCGGTGGGGGTGTCCTGGACGGTCCATCCGGCGGCGGCGATGGCGTCGCGCAGGCGGTCGGCTTCTGCAAAGTCCCTTAATTTTTTTGCGGCGACGCGCGCTTCGGCCATAACGATCAGTTCAGACGGAACCTCGACGGCGGTTGGCGCAAGAAATCCGAGGACGCTATCCAGTTTTTTCCATAGGTTGCAAACTGCCAGCGCGGTTGTTGTGTACATGGGAAAGGCTTTGTTGCCTTCATGGACGCCGTCGAACAGTGCGCCGAGTCCACCGGCGATATTGAGGTCGTCGTCTAATGCTTCAGCAAACCGCTTTTCAAGTTCGACGGCCCATTCAGGTAGTTCGCCCAATTTGGTTTCATTTCCGGCTGCTTCTTTGACCTTGGCGCAGAATTCGTCGAGGCGGGCGAGGGCGGCGCGGTTTGCGGTTAGTGAGGCAAAGGTGAAGTTCAGTCCCTGCCGGTAGTGTGTGGCGATCAGCTCGTAGCGGATTTCGCGTCCGGTGAAGCCTTTTTCGAGAACCTGCCGCAGTGTGTAGAAGTTGCCGAGCGACTTGGACATTTTTTTGCCGTCCACCTGCAGGTGGGCGCAGTGCATCCAGTATTTGGAATACATTCTGCCGTTGGCCCCTTCGCTCTGGGCGATTTCGTCTTCGTGGTGCGGGAAAATATTGTCCACGCCGCCGGTGTGCAGGTCGAAGCTTTCGCCGAGATATTTCATGCTCATGGCGGAACATTCGATATGCCAGCCGGGACGCCCTTTGCCCCACGGCGAATCCCAGACGACGTCGCCGTCGGCTTCGTCGTAACCTTTCCAGAGGGCGAAATCGGCGGCGTTTTCCTTGTCGTATTCGTCCTGCGCGACGCGTGCGCCGGAACGCATTCCTTCGCGGTCGAGGTGCGCCAGCTTGCCGTACTCCGGAAACTTGTCGATCGGGAAATAGACCGAGCCGTCTTCGGATTTATAGGCCAGCCCTTTGGCAAAGAGCTTCTCAATAATGGCGATCATTTCGGGAATGCAGTCGGTCGCGGCGGGATAGAATTCGGCCGGCTCAATGTTGAGCGTCTTGAGGTCCTCGAAGAAAGCGTCTTTGTATTTCTGGGTGTATTCACGGAGCGGCAGACCGGTTTCGCGCGAACCCCGGATGGTCTTGTCGTCCACGTCGGTCAGGTTCTGCACCTGCGTCACTTTGAAGCCTTTATACTTCAGCCAGCGGCGGAGCAGGTCTTCGAACATGTAGGCGCGGTAGTTGCCGATGTGGGCGTAGTTGTAAACCGTCGGGCCGCAGGTGTACATGCGGACGTGGTTGTCTTTCAGCGGAACCAGCTCTTCAAGCGAGCGGGACATCGTGTTGTAAATCTTAAAGCTCATGACGTGGATATTGGTTATTCGTTATTGGTTGTTGGGGGGAGATAGTAGTTATTGAGTCTCCTGATAACAAATCACTTTTAACAGATAACTTCCGCCAGAGGTAGGGCACTTTCGCCGAAAGCGCCGCGGACGGCTCGGCGAGCCGTCCCTACCTGTCGAAAGCCGTTGCCAGTCGTCTGGCGAAGATCGGAAGATCGGGGTCGCGGGCGCCCATTCCAAGGACGGGCAGGCCGGCGTCCAGCAGGCGTTTTTCCAGCGCAGTGTAATCCGGCGCAAATTCCGCCGGAACACCTGCGGCCTTCAGCCGCTCCACGAACTGTTCAGAGGTGATCTTGATATTCACCGTTCCGCCCGCGAAATAGACCGGCAGGATAAATAATTTCTTGAGACGCCCGGTGGGGACACCGGGCCTACAGGCATTGGAAAACACCTCGACGAAACCTTCCAAGCCTTGGAAGAGCGGGGTGTAGCCATGCGGACGCCAGTAGGCCGAGAACGCCGGGAACTCGCCGGAAACGGCTTCCAGCGCGGCGGCGATTTTGACCGGGCTGTGGGCAAAGTCGTCAATAACCTTTGAACCGTGGCGCTCCAGTCGGCGTTCAATGCCTTTGAAACTGCCGACCGCTTCGATGCACTTCTGCATATCGAGACTGAGCGCTTTGCAGAGCGTCAATGCACTGTTGATATTCTGCAGGTTGTGTTTACCCAGAAGAGGAGTTGAACAGTTGAATGGCTCAGCATTTTTGACTACGACACCCGACACCTGAGACTCAAACTGCGCGAAGAGCTGGTGAAGTTCAGCGAGAGAAAAATGGTCTTCGGCGATATTGGTGATGATGGCGTGGTGTGGATGAAACTTCAGGAACGAGCGGTCGCTTTCGTCGGCTTCAATAATCCACGGGCCGGAGCCGTAGCGGACTGACGCGCCGACGTTATTCATGATCGCGCCGCAATAGACGGTCGGATATTTATCGAGACATTGGAAAATCCAGCCGAGCAGGCCGGTGACGGTGGACTTACCGGCGGTTCCGGCGACCGCGATGACTTCTTTGCCTTCGCAGAGCTTTGCCAGCATATCGGCGCGGTGGAGCAGGGGAATATTCAGGGACTTGGCTTTTTGGATGTCCGGATTGTCGGACTCGATGGCGGTGCTGAAAACCACGAAGCCGGTGTCGGCGGTGATGCCGGAGCCGTCCTGCGGAACGATCCGGATGCCTAGGTGTTCCAAACGTTGGAAGATTGGAAGGTCGGAAGCGCGGTCGGAGCCGGAAACTTTATAACCGGCGTGCGCGGCCAGCTGGGCGACACCGTTCATCCCCGTTCCGCCAATGCCGATGATGTGAATGGATTCTGACATGGCGGCGACTGTAACGGGTTGGGGCAGTAGCGGCAAAAAAAAAGCGCCGAGTTGCGGCGCTCTTTTTACTGTGCTGTAACGCAATTATTTGCCGACGAGCGCGAGGAGAACCCCGGCGGCGACGGCGGAGCCGATGACCCCCGCGACGTTCGGGCCCATGGCGTGCATGAGCAGGAAGTTGTAGGGGTTGGTTTCCTGTCCGACTTTGTTGGAAACCCGTGCGGCCATCGGAACTGCGGAAACCCCGGCGGAACCGATCAACGGATTGACCTTGTCCTTGCTGAATACATTCATCAGTTTGGCCAGCAGGACACCGCCCGCTGTGCCGAGTGCGAAAGCGATCAAGCCGAGCGCCAAAATCCCCAGCGTTTCGGCATTCAGGAATTTCTCAGCCGCCAGTTTGGAGCCGACGGAGAGTCCGAGCATAATCGTGACGATGTTGATCAGCGCATTCTGGGCTGTATCGGAGAGGCGGTCTGTCACCAGACATTCCTTGAAGAGGTTGCCGAGCATCAGGAAGCCGACGAGCGGACAGGCGGACGGCAGGAACAGAATGCACAGACCGAGAACAACCAGCGGAAAGATGACTTTTTCAGTTTTTCCAACATGCCGGAGCTGTTTCATCTCAATGGCGCGATCTGCTTTGGTGGTCAGCAGGCGCATAATCGGAGGCTGAATGATCGGCACGAGTGCCATGTAGGAATAGGCGGCCACGGCGATGGCTCCGAGCAGGTTCGGGGAAAGGCGGCTGGTCAGGAAGATAGCGGTCGGCCCGTCGGCTCCGCCGATGATGCCGATGGACGCGGCATCGGCCAGATCGAAGTCAATAACGCCTCCGGTCCATTTGGTGAGCGCGAGTGCTCCCATCAGTGAAACAAAGATACCGATCTGCGCGGCGCCGCCGAGCAGTGCCGTTTTCGGGTTGGCGATCAGCGGGCCGAAGTCGGTCATCGCGCCGACACCGAGGAAGATGAGCAGGGGGAACACGCCGGACTGAACGCCGACGGTATAAAAATAATAAAGGGCACCGCCGGGCTGTCCGGGGATTCCCGCTTCGGCGATACCGGCGACCGGGATATTGGTCAGGATGGAGCCGAAGCCGATCGGGATCAACAGGAGCGGTTCGAAGCCTTTAGCGACGGCCAGATAAATCAGCAGAAGACCGACCAGAATCATGACGAACTGGCCAGCGCCTTCCGGCAGGAGTCCTTTGTATTGAACCCCTTTGGCGATCGCGGCGGTCAGGGCCGACTCCAGAGCCGACGTGTCAACACCGGTCTTTTTTGCCATGCCAATATATTTTTCAGCACTTTCAAAATGTCCGGCATTGGTTTCGGCTTCGGCCGTCTGCAGGCAGGCGTTGATATATTCGGCCTTCTTTTCTTCGGCCGTCCGCGGGTTCATAAACCGGTAGATTCCGGTTTCATGCCAGAGTTTGACAAAGCCTCCGCTGATGGAGATTTTCTGTTTTTCCGGCGGTTCTGCCGCCGAAGCGGTCGCGCAGACCGTCAGAACGGTCAGCGCGGCCAAGATCCATTTGCTTATGTTTTTCCGCATGGCGTGATTTCCTTAGTTGATTGAAGCAAGGGCCTGTCCGGCACTGACCTGATCGCCGATGTTGACGGCGATAGAGGAAACCGTTCCGGCGGTGGATGACTTGATTTCCACTTCCATCTTCATGGCTTCGATGACCAGCAGAACGCCGCCGGCGCTGATATGTTCACCGGTTTTTGCATTGATGCGCATGATTTTGCCCGGCATCGGAGCTTTGACAATGATCGAGTCGGCAGACTCCTTCGCAACTGCACCGGCCTTGGCAGGAGCCGCAGCTTCGACGCCGTCTTTGACGGTGATATCATAGCTCTTGCCGTTGACGGTGGCTTTATCGCCTTTGACTTCAACCGCGTAGGATTGGCCGTTGACTGTGACGGTGTACCCGCCAGCGGTGTCTTTTTTAGGCTCTTCCTTTTTCGGTTCCTCTTTCATGCGCACGCCGTTGACAACGGCTTTGCCGAGCAGGAAGTCGATACCCTTCTGGCCGCAGGAAGCGGCGATGAAGATATTTTCGTCGCTCAAATCCGTGATTCCGGCATCGGTTAGCTGTTTCTTAACGGCGGCGACGCTCTTCTTCGGGTCGGCATCGTTGATTTCGAGAACCTTCTTTGTGGTCGGCTCGAGCTTCAGCTGTTCGGCACAGATTTTGACGATCTCGGCGTCCGGAGCAACCGGGGTTTTGCCGAAGTAGCCGAGCACCATTTTGCCGTAGCCGTCGGCGATTTTTTTCCACGGGCCGAACATGACGTTGTTGAACGCCTGCTGGAAGTAGAACTGCGAGACCGGAGTAACGGAGGTTCCAAAGCCGCCGAGGCGAACGACTTCGCCCATGGCTTTAATGACTTCCGGGTAGCGGTTCATGATACCGTTGTCGCGCATCATCTGGGTGTTGGCGGTCAGCGCGCCGCCGGGCATCGGCGAGAAGGGAATCAGCGGTTCGACCTCTTTGGCTTCCGGCGGCAGGAAGTAGTTCTTCATGCACTCCTTGAACACCTCTTCGGCTTCGCGCATTTTTTCGATATCAACATTCAGCGAGAATTCCGACCCGCGCAAAGCATGCCACATGCTGATCACGTCAGGCTGGCAGGTTCCGCCGGAGGCCGGAGCCATGGAGCAGTCCACCTGATCGGCACCGGCATTGATCGCGGCCATGTAACAGGCGACGCAGGTTCCAGCGGTGTCATGCGAGTGGAAGACAATCTTTGTTCCCGCAGGAAGCATCTTGCGGGCGCGCTTGATGGTTTCATAAATCGTGGCCGGAGTCGCCGTGCCGGAAGCGTCTTTGAAGCAGACGCTGTCGTACGGAATTCCCGCGTCCAGAATGTCGCGCAGGGTTTTTTCGTAGAAGGCGGCGTCGTGCGCGCCTTCGCATCCCGGCGGCAGAGCCATCATCGAAACGACGACTTCGTGTTTCAGTCCGGCGTCGTGAATGCACTGCCCGGAATAAATCAGGTTGTTCACATCGTTGAGCGCGTCGAAGTTACGGATGGTGGTCATGCCATGCTTCTTGAACAGTTGCGCGTGCAGTTTGATGATATCGCTGGACTGCGAGTCGAGCGCCACCACGTTTACGCCGCGGGCGAGCGTCTGAAGGTTGGCGTTCGGCCCGGCAACCTTGCGGAACGCGTCCATGGAGTCGAAGGCGTTTTCGTTGCAGTAGAAAAACGGAGCCTGAAAGCGGGCACCGCCGCCTGCTTCAAAGTGGGTGATGCCTGCGGCTTTGGTCGCTTCGACCGCCGGCAGGAAATCTTTGGTGAATACGCGGGCGCCGTACACGGACTGAAAGCCGTCGCGGAACGCTGTGATCATGGTCTCGATTTTTTTGCTCATAGATGCTCCTTGCTGGTTTTAAATTATGATTAGCCTTTGACTGCCTTCACGGCCGCAATCGCCACCGCGATAACCGTCAGGTCTTCAGTCGCCGGAGCGGCATCCGCCTTTTTCTCTTCCGGAAACCAATGGGCGAATTTGACGAAGAATTTTGCCGACAGGTTCATGATCAGAACCATGAGCTGGAGGAATGAGAAAACAACAGCCATTCCGATGATCAATAAAACAACGCCTTCCGCCATAGTTTTTCCTTTGTCTTGCGTTTTGAAAAAATTAGCCTGCTTTGTACGCAAACAGAGGCTTTGCTTCCAGTAAAAAGCGGATAAATTAATAAAGTGAAATTTTTCATCCAGTGGTATGACCGGCTCCCGTCCACCAACACGTTTCTCAAAGAACGGTTGGCGGTTGAAAACGGCCTGCCGTCCGGCACGGTGGCGGTGGCCCACGAACAGACGCAGGGGCGGGGACGGCGCGAGCGCGAATGGCTTTCATCGTATGGTGAAAATCTGACGTTTTCTCTGCTTTTGCGCGGAAAATATAATCCAAGGCATCTGCCGTCCGCCTCGATGGCGGCGGCGGTCGCCGTGGCGGAACTGCTTGAAGCCAGCGGAATTAAACCGGCACTGAAATGGCCGAACGATGTGCTGGTGAGCGGAAAGAAAATCTGCGGGATTCTTTCGGAAGGAATCGCGGGCGGGGTGATCGTCGGCATCGGTCTGAATGTGAATATGCCCAGCGCCGGACATATTGATCAGCCCGCGACATCCATCCAGATCGAAACCGGTAAACACAGTGATGTGAATGAACTTTTAGGGGAGCTTCTGAAGCATCTGGCTGTCCGGCTCGGCGAATGGGAGCAGGGTGGATTTCCCAGTATCCGGACACAATGGGAACGCCGCGTTCCGAATCTTGGAAAACCGGTTGCTGTCCGGGACGGCGGTGCGATCCGCCGCGGAATTCTGTCCGGATTCGGCGAATCCGGTGAACTGCTTTTGCGGTCTGCGGACGGCACTATAAACACAGTTTGGGCTGGAGATGTTTCGAATGACTGAACACGTAACGCAGGAACGTTCGCTGTGACGCCGCGATCAGAGCACTTGCCGGAATGCGGCTACAGCAGTCACCGGCCTGTCCGGACGCTGTTATGTTTGCTGAACCGCCCGTGGCATTTCTATGTCAGTGCTGTACTAGTGATGGCGGTGAAGCACTCGCCGGTCTGGGCGGTTCCGTTCCTGATGGCTAGAGTGATCAATACGCTGACGGAGCCGGAGGTTTTTCCTGTTGCACATCTGACAATCTATTTTCTCGTGGTGACGGTTCTGGTGATTCAGAACATCCCGAGCCACACGCTTTACATCTCCATGCTCAGCGCGGCGGTTCGTGACATGGAACGCACACTGCGCAGTGCTTTGGTGGTGCGTCTTCAGCAGTTATCCATTGCGTTTCACGACCGCACGGAAACCGGCCGGCTTCAGGCCAAGGTACTGCGCGATGTCGAGCAGGTTCAGATGTTCTGCATGCTGGCCGGAGAATTCGGCGCCGTGGCGGTGATGTCGGTTGTCATTGCCGCCGGCGTCACCGCCGTCCGCCAGCCGCGCATGCTGATTTTTTATGCTGTTCTTGCGCCGCTGATCACCGGGTTGCGCGCGCTGTTCCAGCGGCGGATTGACCGTCATAACACTGCCTTCCGCTCGGAGGTTGAGCGGATGTCGGCGGAAGTGACTGAAATGCTCAATATGATTCCGGTCGTGCGGGCCCATGGACTGGAGGAGGAAGCCGCCCGGCGGATGGAGGCGCAATTCGGCGAGGTTAATCAGCGCGGGCGGCGCCTTGACACGGTGAACGCGCTGTTCGGCTCGTCGGCGTTTGTCACCTTTCAGCTTTCGATGGTACTCGGACTGATTGTCTTGAGCTGGTTCCGTTTCAGAAACTGGATTTCGACTGGCGATATTGTTCTGTATCAGAGCCTGTTTAGCATGATCGTGATGAGCGTGGCGCAACTGCTGAATATTTATCCTCAGCTGGCGCGCGGCATTGAATCAGTCCGCTCTATCGGCGAGGTGCTGGAGTGTCCGGACATTGAGCATAACCGCGGGCGGCGGACGGTGGAATCGCTGGACGGGCAGGTTCAGTTTGAGGGTATAACTTTCTCTTACGACCGCTCCGGCGCTCCGGCGATTCAGGGCTTTTCGCTGGATGTCCGGCCCGGCGAATGTATCGCGCTGGTCGGGCCGAGCGGCGCGGGCAAGTCCACGCTCATGCAGTTGCTGATCGGCTTTCGCCGTCCGCAGAAAGGCCGGATTCGGTTCGACGGGCAGGATATGGAGGAGCTGGATATGCGCACTGCCCGGCGTTTTATTTCCGTGGTGCCGCAGGAAACCATTCTGTTCTCTGGAACCATCCGTGAAAATGTCACCTACGGTCTGCGGGATGTGAGCGCTGAAAAACTGCGGAGTGTGATCGCCGCCGCCAATTTGACTGAGATGGTTGACAGTCTTCCGCAAGGGCTGGAGACCCGTATTGGCGAAGACGGCGCTCTGCTTTCCGGCGGCCAGCGCCAGCGGATCGCGATTGCCCGCGCGCTGATCCGGGATCCGCGTATCCTTGTGCTCGATGAGGCCACGTCGTCGCTGGATGCCGGTTCGGAGAAAAAGGTGCAGGAGGCGATTGATCACGCCGTGCAGAACCGCACCACGTTTATCGTGGCGCACCGGCTGTCCACCATCCGCCGGGCTGACCGGATTGTTGTGCTGAAAGAGGGACAGATTGCGGAGACGGGTTCGTACAGCGATTTAATGGCGCGGCGCGGGCTGTTTTTCGAAATGCAACAGCTTCAGCATTGATTCGTGGCGGCCTTTTCTGTAAACAGGAGCCGTTTAGTCGGTTTTACAACAAATTAAGGAGCGGCGGATGAAAATTACAATTGAGAAAAATCTGGTCAGTCTGATTCCGGAGAACAACGCGGAAACCGCCGGGGTGGAGCGGCTCTGGCGTATGCTGATTGATTGCGTGAATGAAACCCGCAAGTTGGCTCCTGTGGGCGAATATGTGCCGCAGAAGAAGAATGCGGCGGCCTTTTATATTGAGGGTCTGAATGTCAAAACCGGCCAGGTCGAACCGGGCTATATTCTGGACCATGACGGAAGAGTTTACTGCTCCATCTGCAATAAGTTTATTGATCTCAAAGCTGGCGCGCGCAGTCCTCTGTGCTGTGGAAGGCCGATGGAACTGATTGACTGACCGCAGGTGCCGTTCCGTTTTTATGCCCGGTTGCCGGGACGCTTAAAAACCGAGCAAAAAATTTCCAATTGCTGGAAAAAATGGCATACAGGCTTCCGGCTTTTGGAAACACGGAGGTTCAATGAATAAAACGGCGGAGCTGGATAAGATTTCCTGGGAGCAGTTCAGTAACCTGAAGACGGCGGAAAAAGCGCCGTATTTTCTGTCGGACGGACGCACGTATCACGCTCTGCTGGCTCAGCAGTTCGACCGTTCGACGCTGGAGAATTTCTGCTCGCTGGCGACCTGTGTCCGCCGGATCGCGAAAACCCCGGCAGGCAGTTCGTTTCTGCAGAAACAGCTTTTCGATAAACGGGCGATGCTCTACTTCGCCCAGCCGTCCACCCGCACCTATCTTTCCTTTTATTCGGCCTGCCAGATTATCGGCCTGCAAACGATGAACGTGCGCGACAGCTCGACCTCCAGCGAAATGAAGGGCGAGTCGCCCGAGGATTCGGTGCGGACGTTCAGTTCCTACGCCGACCTGATCATCATGCGCCATCCGGAAGGCGGTTTCGCCGAACGGATTGCCTGGATGCTCTCCAATACGCACCGGCCGGTTCCGGTCGTCAATGCCGGTTCCGGTAAAGATCAGCATCCGACTCAGGCTTTGCTCGATATCTACACGCTGGCCCGCAGTTTCGAAAACATCGGCGGGATTGACGGAAAGAAAGTCGCTTTTGTCGGCGACCTCAAGCGCGGGCGCACCGTCCGCTCGCTGGCATTACTGCTGACTCAGTACAAAGGGGTCAAGGTGTACTTCGTCGCTCCGCCGGAACTGCAAATCGGCGACGACATTCTCTGCCAGCTGGACGCGGCGGGAATGCCGTATGAAATCAGCCATGACTTCGCCAAAGTGATTCCGGAAGTGGATGCCATTTATATGACCCGCATTCAGGACGAGTGGGACAAGGACGGCGAAAGCAGTAAGATCAACACCGCTTCCTATCACTTCACCAAAGACCACTTGAAGATTCTCGGGCAAAATTCAGTGATTATGCACCCGCTTCCGCGCCGGCTGGAGATTGATCCGGCGGTGGACAGCGACCCGCGCGCCGTTTACTGGCGGCAGGTGCGCAACGGGATGTGGATCCGCGCCGCGCTGATGCTGAGTATCTTCGGTTGCGACGGTGCTGTCCGTGACTATTACAAGGAGATGAAACGATGAAACATCTGATCTCACTCAAAGACTGGAGCGCGCAGGAAATCCTCGACGTGCTGGCACTGGCCGTCAAAGTGAAGGCCAAACCGCAGAAGTACGCGGATGCTCTGAAGCAGAAAACCCTGCTGATGATTTTTGAAAAGCCCAGCCTGCGCACCCGGCTGTCGTTTGAAATCGGCATGACCCAGCTTGGCGGACATGCGATTTACTACGACATGAGCACTTCGCCCATGGGCGGCGGCAAAGAAACGATCGAAGACTCGATCAAAGTTATCAGCCGCATGTGCAATTTGGTCATGGCGCGGCTTTTCAAACACTCCGACATTCTCGAAATGGCGAAGTACGCGACCATCCCGGTGATCAACGCGCTGACCGACGACGGTCATCCCTGCCAGATTCTGGCCGACCTTCAGACCATTCAGGAAAAGAAGGGCACGCTCAAAGGGCTCAAGCTGGCCTACCTCGGCGACGGCTACAACAACGTCACCCATTCGCTCATGCAGGGCTGTACCAAACTTGGCATGCATTGCAGTGTCGGTTCGCCGGAAGAGCAGATGCCCGCGGTCGAAGTCACCGAAGCCTGCGCTCAGTTCGCGAGGGAATCCGGCAGTGAACTGGTCGTCACCGATGATCCGGTTGAGGCGATCAAAGATGCCGACGTGGTTTATACCGATTCGTGGATGAGCTACCACATTCCGAAGGACGAAGAGGCCGCACGCATCAAACTGTTCACGCCGTATCAGGTAACAGCGGCGCTGATGAAACACGCCAAACCGGATGCCATCTTCATGAACTGCCTGCCTGCACTGCGCGGCTATGAGCAGACTGCCGAAGTCATTGACGGCCCGCAATCCGTCGTATTCGACGAAGCCGAAAACCGTCTCCACGTCCAGAAAGCCGTCATGCTCACCCTCTGCGGCGCGGTTTAGACGATGACCGGAACCTATCACATCTGGACGATCGGCTGTCAAATGAACGAGGCCGACTCGCGGCATCTGGCGTCACAGCTTGAGGCGCTGGGCTTTAAAGAAACCCGGCTGGCCGAGCATGCGGACATCGCCGTGCTGAACACCTGCGTCGTGCGCCAGCAACCGGAGGATAAGGCCGTTTCGAAACTGCTGTCGCTGGGCGATACCAAGAAAAATAAACGCAGGATGATCATTGCGCTGATGGGCTGTATGGTCGGCAAGCGCGAGGCGGAAGACCTGGCGAACCGGTTTCCGTTTGTGGATGTTTTTATGGCGCCGTCGCAGACCGATGCGCTGATTGATTACGTTTTGAGCCGCGATGAATACAGTCATTTGGATCGCACGCAGATGGAGCTGGCCGATTACCGGCTTCCGGCGATCAACCGCGAGAAGGCGGTCACCGCCTTTGTGCCGGTCACGCTCGGCTGTTCGCACGCCTGTTCCTACTGCATCATTCCGTACCGCCGCGGCCCCGACCGCAGTCGCAAGCCGGAGGAAATCCTCGCCGAGGTGCGCCAGCTGGTAAAGCAGGGCATTAAAGAGGTGACTTTGCTCGGCCAGATTGTGGATCGCTACGGCTTTGACCTTGGCGACGGAAAAAATCTGGCGTGGCTTCTCAAAGAAGTGGCGAAAGTGGACGGTATTCTGCGTATCCGGTTTCTGACCAGCCATCCGTCGTACATTGACGAAGAGCTGATCCGCGCCGTCGCGGAAACGGAAAAAGTCTGTCCATACTTTGAACTGCCGTTTCAGGCCGGAAGCGACCGGATTCTTGAATCCATGCGGCGCGGCTACACCAACGCCGAATACCGGCAGGTTGTTTCCAATATTCGGAAAATCCTTCCAGATGCTTCGATCAACACCGACATCATCGTCGGCTATCCGACCGAAACGGAAGAGGATTTCCTCGAAACGATGAAGCTCTACGGCGAGCTGAAGCTTGATCTGGCGCATATCGCGAAATACTCGCCGCGGCCCCGGACGCTTTCCTACAAAATGCCCGACGATGTTTCCGACGAAGAAAAAGAGAGCCGGGCAAACCGTATTGACGAACGGGTGGCGCAGGTGATGGGTGAAAACAATGCGCCAATGCTTGGAACAGTTGTCGAAGTGCTGGCGGAAGAATTTCAGGCGAGCAAAGGCCGCTGGCGCGGCCGCACACCGCAGAACAAGCTGGTTTTCTTTGAGCACGAAGGCGACTGCCTCGGACAGCTTGTGAAGGTCAAACTCGACTGGACCGGTCCGTTCTCTCTGATCGGGCGATCTGGGTAGGGCGCTTTCGCCGAAAGCGCCGCGGACGGCTCGGCGAGCCGTCCCTACCGATCAGTGCCGGAATTTTTCTTTGAGCGCCCGGCCTTTGGCGATGATTTCTTTTTCGCCGTGAACCCGCCGGTTTTGCATCAGAATTTTTCCGTCGCAGATGACGGTATCAATGCAGGAGCTGTCGGCGCTGTACACCATATCGGCGATCAGGTTATGGCCGGGAACTAACCTCTCGTTGTTGAGATCAATCAGCATACAGTCGGCCAATGCGCCTTCGGCGATGACGCCGCTGGTAAGTCCGTAGAACTCCGCGCAGGCGCGGGTTCCGGCATGCCATGCCGCCTGCGCGCTGAGCGCGGTGGTGTCGCCCGTGAAATGTTTTTCGAGCAGGGCGGCGATTTTAATTTCCGCGCCCATGTCGAGACAGTTGTTCGAGGCACAGCCGTCGGTGCCGACCGTAATCCGCATACCCGCTTTCCGCGCCTCGGTGAACCGGAACTTGCCGGAAGCCAGTTTCATATTGGAGGTCGGGCAGTGCAGTGCGTTCACGCCGCGTTCCGCCAGTAGATTCATTTCGCGCGGCTCCAGCCAGATGCAGTGCGCGGCGGCCACGTTCGGGCCGAGAAAGCCGATGGAGTCGAGATATTCCGTCGGGCGCATTCCGTGCTTCGCGACGCAGTCGGCGACTTCCTTTTGCGTTTCTGAAAGGTGAATGTGAATCATCAGACCGTGTTCATCGGCGAACTCTTTGCACCAGCGGAGCGACTTTTCGGAGACGGTGTAAATGGCGTGCGGGCCGAGCTGGAAAATAATCCGGTCGCTGTAGCGGGATCGTTCGTCAAACAGCCGTTGATTCTGTTCCATCTGCTCTTTGGCTTTAGCCGGATCGTCGAAATCAATGAAGACCGCTGACAGCGCAGCGCGCAGGCCCATTTCATCAACGGCGCGGGCGGTTCCGTGCCAGAACCAGTACATGTCGTTGAAGAAGGTCGTGCCGGACTTGATCATCTCCAGACAGGCCAGCCGCGCGCCGTCATAGACATCTTCTTCGGTCACCTTGCTCTCGAACGGCCAGACGTGGTCGTTCAGCCAGGTGTGGAGTTCGAGGTCGTCGGCATAACTGCGCATATAGGCCATCGCCGCGTGGGTATGCGCATTATGAAAAGTCGGCAGAATCGCCTTGTTCCGCCCGTCGAGAACGGTTTCCGCCTGCACGCCGGAACAGTCGCCGATGGTTTGAAGATGGTTCCCGCTGATGAAAACATCAACCGGCGAACCGTTCCATTCGACCTGCCGGATCAGAATACTCATTTTGTCGGCCCGTTGGATTGGGCGAGCAGGGCGGCGAACTCTTTTTCCGGCAGAAGCTTTTTCTCGCGCACCAGTTCAGCCAGTGTCTTGCCGGTTTTGAGACTCTCTTTTACCAGTTCGGCGACTCTGTCGTAGCCCAGCACCGGATTCAGAATCGTCGGTAGTCCGGCGCTGTTTTCAAAGTATTTCCGGCAGACATCTTCATAAGCCGTGATGCCGCTCACGCACTTTTTATCCAGCGCATCGCACACCTTCGTCAGAATCCTCAGTGACTTGACGATGTTGGTGCCGACCAGCGGCATATGCGTGTTCAGCTCCAGCTGACCGGCGGCACAGCCCATCACAACCGCCGCGTCGTTTCCGACGACTTGCAGACAGGCCATATTGGCCGCTTCGCAGATGCTCGGATTGATCTTGCCCGGCATGATCGAAGAACCCGGCTCGACCGGCGGAAGCAGAATTTCGCCGAAGCCGGTGTTCGGGCCGGAGGCGAGCAGGCGCAGGTCGTTGACAATCTTATTGATATCCAGCGCCAGCATTTTCAGCGCGCCGGAGAAGGCACCCATGTCGGAAAGAAACTGCGTAATCTCAATTCCGTTGGTCGCGGCGCGGTATTCCTGACCCGTCGCCTGATTCAGAGCCTTGATGATTTCAGCGCGGAACGCGGCAGGCGTGTTCACGCCGGTGCCGATGGCGTTTCCGCCGATTCCCAGTTCGTGCAGATCAAAACAGGCGCAGGCGACGCGGCGTTCCGCTTTTCGCAGGGCATTCGCCCACGCCGCGAATTCCTGACCGAGTGTCATCGGCACGGCGTCCTGCAAATGCGTCCGCCCGGTTTTCCAGACACTGGAAAACTCGTTCGCTTTGGTTTCCAAGGCCTGGATCAGATTGTCCAAGGTTTGGAAAAGTCCGCCGGACAGTTCGACGGCCGCGACGCGGATCGCCGACGGGAAAACATTATTGGTTGATTCGCCCATGTTGACGTCGTCGTTCGGGTGAACCGTCTTACGGTCGCCGCGCTTTCCGCCGAGCGCTTCGGCGGAGAGGTTGGCCAACACTTCGTTGACGTTCATGTTGCTCGACGTGCCGGAGCCGGCCTGAAAGACATCGATTGGAAACTGGTCGTTAAACTTTCCGCTCAGCACTTCACCACAGGCGGCGGCGATGGCGACCGCTTTTTCGTGGGAAAGCAGACCGAGTTGGGCGTTGGCGGCGGCGCAGGCCTGTTTCAGCTGAACGATGGCGTAAATCAGTTCGAGCGGGAGCTTTTCGCCCGCCATGTGAAAATTCTCAATCGACCGGCAGGTGTGCACGCCGTATATCGCGTCGTCCGGTACATTCAGTTCGCCGAGGGAGTCTTTTTCTTTTCTCATGGGCATACTTCTAGCCGTCTCCGGCCTTGATGAACATCAAAAAACGTACTGCACGGCCAGAAAGCCTTTGAATAAGAAACTGTCTTCGACCAGCGGGCTGTCTTTGACCTCATCGCTGAGAAATTCAACGCCCAGGCTGGCGGCAATCCACCAGTTCTCGGTCAGTTCGGCGAGTGCGCTGACTCCGGTTTCGGCGCTGAGCGTGTCACCGGTATCATAGGCCGGACGTCCGGGAGCAGCTTTCGAGTCCGGCACGCCGTAGTCGTGATTTGCCAGCCGCGCGGCGGTCCAATTCACTCCGGTTCGCGGGGTCAGGCGGACAACGCCGAGCTGAAAGGAGCGATCCAGAAAAAGCGATGCTTCGCTTCCGCCGATCTGATCAAGCGTGTCATGCAGAACATTCAGGGAAAGCTCCATTCCGGCGGGCAGATCAGCTTTCAGTTCACCGCCGGCCATCAGGGTGGCGTCGCGGTTGCCCATGCCTTCCAGCATGTCGCTGTCATCTTCTTTATAGGCGGCGGAACGGTACTGCGCGACCGCCGCGAACTGCATCGGCCCGGCCTCAAGCAGACCGAATTGCGCGCGCGGACCGAAAATCTGCAACCGGCTGCCGGTATAGGTGATGGCGGGAATCGGCATAAATGTTCCGCCGTCAGCATCACGGTAAGGACTGCTGCGAACGATGGCTCCCAACCCGGCACCAAGCCGTCCGCGTTCACCGAGAGGACGGCTCAGTTCGACCGGAACTGTCTGGGCGGTTTTTTCGTCAATCGTCAGCCGGGCGCGGGAATAGGCGGGCGGACCTTTCGGGCTGTAGCCGTTGGCGAACCCGACCGGCTCGCGGGGAATCCCGATAAAATTTTTATCCAGACCGCCGTTGCTGTTCTCATCATAATGCACCATCAGCGCATAGTCGCCCGGCGGAACTCCGGTGATGCTGTACACGCTCTGTCCGGCGGCGGGAATCCGCACGGATTTAACCGGCGCACGCAGATCGCCGAACGTATCCGGCGAATCGAAAAGCAGAATTTCAACTGTTCCGGTCGAAGGAGGATTCTGCAGTTCAACGGACAGCTCCGCGCTGTAGGCGGCGAGGGCGGTGCAAAGGAGCAAAGAGAGAGTTTTCATGCGCAACCTTTTAGCCGGTTTTGGCGGGTTTTGACATCCAAAAAAATCACGGGCTGCTCAACTTGCTGTGCACTTGAAAAGTCTGTTTCGCTCGGCTAAAACAGGGTTAGGAGGAACCCTATGGCAAAAATACGACCCAGCGGCGGCTACCGGGATACATGCAGTTTTCAAACCTCAACCCTGATCTATGACGCCACCGTCTGGTTTTGCGAAAAGTTCATTGATCCGCGTTCCCGCACTGCGGATCAAATGGTGCAGTCCGCCCGCTCCGGACGGCAGAATATCGCTGAGGGAAGTCGCGCCGCCGCGACCTCGTCGCAGACTGAACTCCGGCTGGTAAACGTCGCCCGCTCCAGCTTGGAGGAGCTCCTGCTCGACTACGAAGATTTTCTGCGCCACCGCCGCCTCGTAAAGTGGGCCCCCGACAGCACCGAAGCGCTGGCCGTGCGCAATGTTCCCCGCAACTTTCGGGATCGGTCAGATATGTCCAATCTGACCGATCTGTCAGATCAAGAGCGCTGGGCGCTCTATTCCCGTTGGCTGGAGCACGCCGACTCTGCCGTGCGGGCCAACGCCCTGATCTGTCTCATCAACCAGGCCAATTACCTGCTCGACCAGCAGATTGCCGCGCTCGAAAAGCAGTTTATCGAAGGCGGCGGCTATAGCGAACAACTCGCCACCGCCCGGCTGGCGGAGCGCAGCCGCAAGCGTGACCCCAATCCGCTAGCTCAAATCCCAGCCTGCCCGAAATGCGGAAAACCAACGGTACTGCGCACTGCGAAGAGCGGAAAAACCGCCGGCAAACAGTTCTGGGGCTGCATCGGCTATCCCGACTGCAAAGGCATCGTTAACATTTGATAAACCGTCCGATCAGGCAAATTCGTCGGATACGTTCTCTCATTTTTTATTCTGCAATAACTCTTCTGCATGCCGGAGAGTTACCTTCGTCAAATCCTTGCCGCCGAGCATGCGGGCTACTTCCTCTGTGCGTTCGTCGCCGGTGAGTTGGTTAATCTGTGTGAAGGTGCGGCCGTCCTGCACCCGTTTGGCGACGGCGTAGTGCGCGGCGCCGCAGACGGCGACCTGCGGAAGATGCGTAATCGCGATGACCTGATGGGTTTGACCGACTTGCGCGAGCTTGTCACCGACGGCGTTGGCGATTTCGCCGCCGACGTTGGCGTCGATTTCGTCAAAGACGAGCAGGGGAATCCGGTCGTGGTGCGCCAGTACGGCTTTGACGGCCAGCATGACGCGCGAAATTTCACCGCTGGAAGCAATCGCCCGCAACGGCCGCATGGTTTCACCGGCGTTGGGCGCGAAGCCGAATTCGATTTCGTCCATACCGGAAGCAGCTGGTTCGTCGGCATCCAGCAGTTGGACTTCAAAGAGTCCGTGTTCGAAACCAAGGTCGCGCAGTTCGGTGGTAATCGCGTCGGCCAGATCGCCGGCGACCTTCTGCCGCTTCTTGCGCAGGATGCGTCCGGCCTTTTCGGTTTCGATGAGCGCGGCGGCTCGGTCGGCGTCGACCGCAGCGCGCTGTTCGTCGCGGGATTGTAAATCTTTGAGCCGCGCTTTCCATTCGTCGAGTTTGACGAGGATTTCCGGAACGGTCGGGGCGTATTTGCGTTTAAAACTGCGGTAGAGCGCGAGGCGTTCGTCGAGAAACTGCAACCGCTCCGGCCCGGCGTTGATGTCTTCGACCGCGCTCTGGATGGCGGCGGAAATTTCCTGCGCGGTGCGCGCCGCTCCTTCGAGTTCTTCAGCCCATGCTTCGGCGGCGGGCATATATTTGACGAGCTGAGTACAGGCTTTGCGGGCGGCGGAAAGTCCTTCCATGGCGGAATACTCGGCTTCGGTCAGTCCACCGACGGCCGTTTGCGCCAGTTCGAGAATGTTCTGCGCGTTGGCGATCTGTTCGTGTTCCTGCTGAACGGCAGTTTCGTCATCTTCGGAGATTTTGGCTTCTTCGATTTCTTTGACCTTCCACGAGAGCAGGTCGATCTGTTCGGCGAGGCCGGATTCATCAATATTGGAAAGTTCCTGAAACCGTTTTTCCAGCGTCTGGAACCGTTTGTATTTTTCCTGATAGGCCGCGCGGTCGGCGGCGAGCTGGCCGAAGGCGTCGAGGATGTCCATCTGCGCGTCGGTTTTCAGCAGGGACTGATGGTCGTACGGGCCGTGCATATCCACCAGTACGTCGCCGAGCGATTTGAGAACAGGCAGGGTGACCGGCGAGTCGTTGATCAGATTCTTGGAATTGCTCTCGGTGATGGTGCGGCGAATAATCAGCGTTCCGCCGTCGCACGGCGGCAGGCCGACGGCATCGAGCGCGGCGTTGACGTCCTCCGGATTTTTCAGCTCAAAGACCGCTTCGATGGCGCAGACGGTTTCGCCGGTGCGGATGAGCGATTTGTCGGCCCGTTCGCCGAGCACCAGCCGCAGCGCGCCGATCAGGAGCGATTTGCCCGCGCCGGTTTCGCCGGTGATGACGTTGAGTCCGTTTTCAAACGAGACGGTCAGACTGTCAACCAGCGCGAGGTTGCGGATGTTCAGGCGGCTCAGCATAGTGCCGCGTATCCTGTCAGTTCCGGCCGGTTCCGACAATTTCCAAAGATTGGAAAATTTCTTTCAGGACGAAAGCGGGACGGTTATTCTGCCGGCTTAAATCAGGAGCTGTTTATGATTCTGGCTGTCTTTTTCACGGGGTGTCTGCTGTTCGTGCTGGCGTACCGCTTTTACGGGCGGTTTCTGGCGAAACAAATGGAGCTGAACGACAGCACGCCGACTCCGGCTCATACGATGCGCGACGAGGTGGATTATGTTCCGGCGCCCGGCATGATCCTGTTCGGCCACCATTTCAGCACGATTGCCGGTGCCGGACCGATTGTCGGGCCGGTGATCGCCGCGCTGGCGTTCGGCTGGGGTCCCGCCGTGCTTTGGATCGTGATCGGTTCGATTCTGATCGGCGGCGTGCACGATTTCACTGTGATGGCCGCCAGTATCCGCAATCAGGGACGCTCCATCGGCCAGATCTGCCGGAGTTTTCTCAGCCCGGCGTCGTATTACATGTTCCTGACGTTCATTCTGCTGACGCTGATTTATGTCATCATCGTTTTCCTCGACATCACTGCCAGCACGTTTGTTCCGGCGGCGGGAGTGATTCAGGAGGGGTCGGATCAGGTTCAGCTTGAAGTCCGGCAGGGCGGCGTGGTGGCCTCGGCGTCGCTGTTTTATATGTTGCTGGCGGTTCTGTTCGGGCTGTCCATCTATAAGCTCAAAGTTTCTGTCCGGACCGGCTCACTGATCTTCGTTCCGCTGGTTTTTGTCGGACTCTGGATTGCCGGGCGGTTTCCGCTGACGGCAGATATGGTGCCGCAGGTGCTCGGCTCAGCAAAAAATTTCTGGGCGCTGGTTCTGGCGTTCTACTGTCTGCTGGCGGCGATGCTTCCGGTCTGGATTCTGCTCCAGCCGCGCGATTATCTCGCCTCGTTCCTTCTGTACGCCTGCCTGCTCGGCGGAGCGGCCGGACTGCTGATTTACGGGCTGACCGGTCACGCCGCGCCGTCGTACCCGATGTTTAAAGGGTTCACGGGCGGAAATCTCGGGTTCATTTATCCGGCGCTGTTCGTCACCGTCGCCTGCGGCGCCGTCAGCGGATTTCATGCGGTGGTCGCTTCCGGAACGTCCGCGAAACAGCTGGCTCGCGAGAAAGACGCGCTGGTTGTCGGTTACGGCGCGATGCTGGTTGAGGGCGTACTGGCTCTGCTGGCCGTGGCATCCGTGATGATCGTCGTCGGCAAGGTTCCCTCCGGGCAGACGCCGGTGGTCACGTTTAGTAACGGCCTTGGCACGTTTGTGCAGACGCTGGGAATTCCGGCGGAGTTCGCCCGGACGTTTGCGATGCTGGCGGTCAGCACGTTTCTGCTGACCACGCTTGATTCCTGCACCCGGCTGGCGCGGTTTCTGATCGAAGAGCTTTTCAGTCTGGGCAATCATTTCTGGTTGCGCCTGCTTTCCACCACGGCGGCGGTGGCTCTGCCCGCGCTGGTGGTTTTCCAGCGGATACCGGGGCCGAACGGGACGCTGATTCCGGCGTGGCAGGCGATCTGGCCGGTGTTCGGCGCGTGCAACCAACTGCTGGCGGCGCTGGCTCTGCTGGTGGTTTTCACCTGGCTCCGGCGGAACGGCAAGCGGGCGTTTTACGTCGCCGTGCCGATGGTGTTCATGATGGTCACCACGCTGATTGCGCTGACTCAGCTTACCTATAGAAATCTGTTCGCCGACGGCGCACTGCTGGACATCCGCCATCTCATCGGCGGCATCAGTCTGGTGCTGATGATTCTGGCGGTGACGATTATTCTGGATACCGTCCGGTCGTTTGTCAAAAAGCCGGTTTAGCCGATGGTGCCGATCAGACGCAGAAATTCCGTGCGGGTGGCGAGCTGGGAGCGGAAGGTTCCGTGCATCGCCGAGGTGATCATCTTGGAGTTCTGCTTTTCGACCCCGCGCATCATCATGCACAGGTGCTGGGCTTCGATCACTACGCCGACACCCTGCGCGCCGGTTTTTTCCATAATCGTGTGGGCGATCTGGTCGGTCAGCCGTTCCTGAATCTGGAGGCGGCGGGCGAATACGTCCACCACGCGGGCCAGCTTGCTGACGCCGATGACTTTCTTTTCCGGGATGTAGCCGATATGGCACTTGCCGATGAACGGAAGCATGTGGTGTTCGCAGAGGCTGTAAACTTCGATATCCTTCACGATCACCATGTGGCTGTCTTCGGCCTCGAAAAAGGCGCCGTTCAGCACGTCGTCGATGTTCTGACTGTAGCCGTGCGTCAGAAATTTATAGGACTCCGCCACGCGGGACGGTGTGCCTTTCAGCCCCTCGCGCTCCGGATTTTCGCCCAGCTCCACCAGCAGTTTACGAATCAGCTCTTCCATAAAAGGACTCCCGTTTAATCAGAGCCGGAGTTTTCCAGTGTTTGGAGCAAACCGCAACGATTTTTCCAAACATAGGAAAACCCCGCCGTTCAGGCACCGAAACGGTTGAATCGGGCGGGGTTATGAAATAGGATGCGCCGCATGACTAAACACAGGCGTCCCGGCTGGGATGAGTATTTCATGGACATCGCTCATGTGGTGGCGCGGCGGGGTAACTGCTGTCGCCGGCAGGTGGCGGCGGTGATTGTGCGCGACCGGCGGATTATTTCGACCGGCTATAACGGCACGCCGCGCGGCATCGCCAACTGCGACGAGGGCGGATGCGCCCGGTGTAATTCCGACGCGCCGTCCGGCCATTCGCTGGGCGACTGCGTCTGCTGTCACGCCGAGGAGAACGCCATTGTGCAGGCGGCGTATCACGGGATTCCGGTGAAAGACGGAACTCTCTACTGCACGATCAGCCCGTGTCTGATGTGTACGAAGATGATCATCAACGCCGGGCTGGCCGAGGTGATTTATGAGCACGAATACCACTTCAGCGATCAGGCGAAAGCGCTGTTCAAAGAAGCCGGTGTGGTCTGCCGTCAATTCAAGCGGGAAGGCGGCGTGTGAAACGGTTTTCGGTCCTCGCGGGTTTATTGCTTCTTCTGCGTGCCGTCGCGCCCGCCGAGGAACTGCCGTTTTATATCGGCGAAGAGCTGATCTATTCCATCACCTGGAACGGTATCCCCGTGGCGTGGACACGGGCCGTGACCGAAATGGACAAAGTGGATGAACGCGATGTTCTGGCGTTACGGCTTTATACGAAGACCTACCCGTTTTTCGACCGCATCTGCAAAGTGGACGATTTCCATGAAAGCCTGATTGATCCGGAAACGCTCCTGCCGGTCCGCTACACCCAGAACATCAGCGAGCGGAACTACCGCTGTCACGAGGTGACCACCTTTGACTTCCAGACGCTCAAGGCGCACTACCGGCACCTGCGCAACGGCAGGGAAAAGACATACGACATCCGGCCCGGCATGCGGGACATGTTCAGTTTTATGTATTTCATGCGCTCCGTTCAGCTCGAAGAGCGCACCAACACGCAGTATCAGGTGATGGCGGACGAAAAAGTCTATGACCTGTTCATCAAAACCTTCAGCGTTGAGCCGGTTGATCTGCCTCATTACGAGCGGGAAATCCCGTCGCTCCAGTTGAAGCCGGAAGCGATGTTTGACGGCTTGTATGTGCGGAAAGGAAAAGCTACGGTCTGGGTTTCGCGGGATCCCCGGCGGTTGCTGACTCAGGCCAGACTAAGCACCCCGTTCGGGCGGGTCAGCGTGACACTCCACGAGGTCAACGGGCCGGGGGATGATTTTTGGATTGCAGAGAAAAAGAATGGCGATGAAGAAGGCAAAGAATAACCGTGTAATAGGTGTCATACCGGCTCGCTGGGCTTCGACCCGGCTTCCGGGGAAGCCGCTGGCGATGATCGCCGGTAAACCGATGATTCAGCGCGTGGCGGAGCAGGTGGTAAAAGCTAAGTCGCTCTCCGCCGTTCTCGTCGCAACCGACGACCAGCGGATTGTGGATGCCGTCGCCTCCTTTAAAATTCCCGGTGTAAAAGCCGTCATGACCCGCGCCGATCATCCGTCGGGAACCGACCGCATCGCCGAAGCCGTTGCCGGAGAAGATTGCGACGTACTGATTAACATTCAGGGCGATGAACCGCTGATGGATCCGGCGCTGATTGACCGGCTGGCGGATGTCATGACTTCCGGCAACTGGGATATGGCGACTGCCGCCGCGCCGATCAAAAACGAAGCCGATCTGAAAAATCCGGCCGTGGTGAAAGCCGTTTTCGCCCGCGATGGACAGGCACTCTATTTTTCCCGCTCCGTCATTCCGCACGTTCGCGACGCCGGAACTGATGCCGCCGGCGCGCACTGGCGGCACATCGGCATTTACGCCTACCGCCGCGATTATCTGTTGAAACTGGTGGCGGAACCGCCGTGTCGGCTGGAAAATCTCGAAAAACTCGAACAGCTCCGTGCTCTTTACATCGGCTGTCGCATGAACGTCTTGCAGGTCGAAGATGTCGGCATCGGCGTCGACACGCCGGAAGATATTTTAAAAGTGGAAAAAATACTGAAGGAATTAGCCAATGACTAAAGTGGTGAATGTGAACGGGGTGAAGTTCGGCGGGAATAATCCGCTGGCGCTGATTGCGGGGCCGTGCGTGATTGAGAGCCGCGAAGGCTGTATGGCGATTGCCGATAAGCTGGTGAAGATGGCGAAGAAGCTGAACATTCCGCTGGTGTTTAAGGCGTCGTATGACAAAGCCAATCGCACGTCGATCAAGGCCTATCGCGGGCCGGGCATTGCCAAGGGGCTGGAAATTCTGGCTGAGATTAAGGCGAAGTACAATGTGCCGGTGCTGACGGATGTTCATAGCATCGAGGAAATTCATATTGCTTCCCAAGTGGTGGATATTATTCAGCTTCCGGCGTTTTTGATCCGGCAGACCGATCTGGTGGTGGCGGCCGGTGAAAGCGGTGCGGTGGTGAATGTGAAGAAGGCGCAATTTCTCGCTCCGTGGGATATGAAGAATGTGGTGAAGAAGCTCGAGGAGACCGGCAATACGAAGATTATGCTGACGGAGCGCGGCGCGTCGTTCGGCTACAACACGCTGGTGGCGGATATGCGCAGTCTGGTGATTATGCGCGAGATGGGCTATCCGGTGATTTTTGACGCGACGCACAGCGTTCAGTCTCCCGGCGGGAAGGGCGATTCGTCCGGCGGCGACGGACGGTTTGCGCCGTACCTAGCGAAAGCGGCGGCGGCGGTCGGCGTGGACGGTATGTTCATCGAAACGCATCCCGATCCGTCGAGGGCTCTGTCGGATGGTCCGAATATGATTCCGACGGGCGAGCTTGCCGGTCTTTGGAAAAAACTGAGCGCGATCAGCGAAATAAAATGAAGTTTTCTTCCACAGCTTGGAGTCTGCTGACGGCGGTCTGTTTTCTGGCGGTTTGTTCGTCGGCGCAGGATCAGGGGATGGAGCTGTCTGTTTTCCGTGTTCCGGAATACGACAATCAGGGAAATATGACGGCTCAGCTTTTCGGCCGTCATGCCGAGGTCGGTTTGTCCAGCGAAGTGAAGATTGATCAGCTTCGCATCGAATTTTATCAGGCCGGTTCGACGGTCGCGACGGTCGAGTCGCCATTCTGTTTTTACAACACGCAGAAGCGCGAGGCTCATTCCGACGCCGAGGTTTCCGCTGTGGCCGATAAAATCACGATGACCGGTCGCGGGTTTGAGTGGAAGCCGAATGTGCATACCGTGCGGGTTCTGAGCGATGCCAAGGTGGTTATGGAAGATGCCGGACGGCTGAAAAACACGCTTCTTTCCGGCGGATTGGCGTACAGTCCCTCCGCCGATAATGGCACGGCGGCGACCGGAAGTGTTGTCACGATCACTTCGACGGAGCTGTTTCTTGATTACGTCGGGAAAATTGTGCAGTTTGAAAAAGAGGTTCACGTGACGAGCAGTGACGGAATGGAGATGCGCTGTGAAAAGCTGAAGATTCCGCTGGGCGACGGTCATGGCGATAATCTTTTGGCACTGCCCGGCGGGAAGAAAACGGTTGCAGAGTAACACTATGAAAATTCACAGTAAGAATCCGGGATATGCCTTGCGCCTTCTGGCGCTCCTGCTGGCACCTGCTTTGCAGGCGCAAATGACCGGCGTGGAAATCTCGGCCTTCCGCGTGCCGGAGTATGATTCGAAGGGCACGATGACGTCCCAGCTTTTCGGCGATCATGCGGTGATCGGGGACGACGGCGAGGTGAATATCACCGGACTGACGATTGAATTTTACAAGGACAGCAAGACGGTGATGAAGGTGACTTCGCCGTACTGTTTTTATAACCAGAAGACCAAAGAAGCCCATTCGGACGCGCCGGTTGCCGGCGAAATGGATCAGATGCGCGTGAGCGGGCAGGGCTATTTGCTGAAGCCGGGCGCAAACACGGTGCGGATATTGAATCAAAGTCAGGTGACGATTGAAGGTGCCATGCAGAAGGGTAAAGGAACTGCGGCGGTATCCGGAAGCCGTGAAAAGACCAGCGCCATTCCGGTTCCGGGGATGAGCGCGCTGACTGCTGATCGTGGAAGCAATGACGTGACGGTGATTACCTCCAAGGAGCTGTTCTTCAATTACAAGAGCAGAAATGTCCGGTTCGAACAGGATGTGCACGTCAAAGACGTCAAGATGACGATGGACTGCGGCACTTTGGATGTGCGGTTCAGTGAAAAGAATGAAATTAACTGGATCGAGGCTCTGACCAACGTTAAAATAGTGAGCGAAGGGCGGGAAGCAAATGCCGGAAAGGCCGTTTACGATGTCGCGTCGGATGAGTTCATGCTCCAGGACAACCCGAGTTTCAGGGATGGAAAGAACACTTTGTTCGGCGATCGGATCCGGTTCTGGCGCTCCACCGGAAGGATGGTATGTGAACCCCAGGCGCGGCTGGTGATTTTCCCCGATAAGAATGTGAAAACTGATTTTTTTGAGAAGTGAAATGGAAGAGACCTATTTAGTTCGGACGGAGAAGCTGGTTAAGAGTTATCGCGGAAGAACCGTGGTGAACGGCGTGGATGTCAATGTCCGCCCCGGAGAAATAGTCGGATTGCTGGGGCCGAACGGCGCCGGAAAAACCACGACTTTTTATATGGTCACCGGGCTGATCCGTCCGACAGCGGGCGAGGTCTGGTTTAAAGACCGTAATGTGTCCAATGTTCCGATGTACAAGCGGGCCCGGATGGGACTGGGTTATCTTTCGCAGGAACCTTCCATTTTCCGCAAACTGACGGTTCAGGAAAATGTGATGGCCATTCTTGAGACCCTGCCGATCTCCGGTCGTGAGCGCCGTGAACGGCTGGATTTCCTGTTGAACGAGCTGAAGATTTCTCATCTGGCGAAACAGCGCGCCTACACACTTTCTGGCGGCGAGCGCCGGCGGCTGGAGATCACCCGCGCGCTGGTTACAAATCCGTCGCTGATTCTTCTGGATGAGCCGTTCAGCGGAGTTGATCCGCTGGCGGTGTATGAGGTTCAGGAAATTATTAAAGACCTCCGCTCAAAGGGGCTTGGCGTGCTGATTACCGACCATAATGTCCGCGAGACGCTGGCGGTGGTCGATCGCGCCTACCTGATGTGTGAAGGCAAGGTTCTTCGTGAGGGCGCCAGTTCGTTTCTGGTGAACGACGAGATGAGCCGCGAGCTGTATCTGGGGCCGCGGTTCAGCATGTAACCCAGAGAAAGGAGATGCTCATGCAGGTTCATATCACAGGAAGACATGTCGAGATAACGGACGGAATCCGGGAACACATCTATGACAAGGTCGAGCGGACCCTGATTGATTTCCCGCGCGTCGAAGACGTGCGAATCGTTCTGGATTTACAGAAACTTCTGCATATGGCCGAGGTGCTCGTGCAGGGGAAAAACATTCATGTGGAAGGCAAAGCGTCTTCCGAGAATATGTACACGGCGATTGACGACGCTCTTGTGAGAGCGGAGCGGCAACTGCGCAAACTGCGCCAGAAGGTGCAGGATCATCACCATCATCCTGACAAATAAGCGAAATCCGCTGTGGCGATTACGATCAAAGAGCTGATGGATAACGGTGCCGAACGCCTTGACCTGGAACTGGTTTGGGGTGAAGGGCGGCTGGATCGGGAGATCGAGGAAAAGGCGATCAACCGGCCCGGTTTGGCGCTGACCGGCTTTTTTCAGTATTTCGCCCAGCGGCGGCTCCAAATTCTCGGGCTGGCGGAGTTTACTTATCTGAAGAGTTTGAGTCTGGAAGAACGGGAAATCCGTTTGCGGGGAATTTTCGAGAAAAACGTTCCGGCGGTGATTATTTCACGGAATCGCAACCCGTTGCCGGAACTGCGGGCGCTGGCGGAGGAATACGGCACGCCGCTTTTGCGCACGGCGATGATCACCAGTCACTTTATTAACGAATGCACACTGGTTCTTGAGGAGTTGACTGCGCCCCGTGATCGCATTCAGGGCACAATGCTTGAGGTGATGGGTATCGGTGTCCTTCTGCAGGGGCAGGCGGGGATTGGCAAGAGCGAAACCGCGCTTTCTCTGATCGGACGCGGCTACAGTCTTGTGGCCGACGACGTGACGGAGGTTGTGCGCACCAACGAAGGGCGCGTGGTGGCTTTTGCACACGAACTGACGCGTTACCATATGGAAATCCGCGGAGTTGGAATTGTTCATGTCCCGAGCCTTTTCGGGGTTTCGGCAATCCGGCGGGAGGCCATGCTGGATATCGTGATCAATCTGCACCCCTATGTGAACGATGCCGAAGAGGATCGCACCGGGATTGAGCCGACCGAAATCGAAGTGCTTGGCGAAAAGTTCCCGTATTATGCTCTGCCGGTCAGCCCGGGAAGAGATATGGCGAATATTGTTGAAGCAACCGCTTTGAATTATAAACTTAAACTGCTTGGACATGATGCGGCCAAAGAGCTGGATGAAAAACTGATCGGGAACTTTCTTCGCAAAGCGGCAAGGTGACGGTGATGGCAGAAAAGAAGACCATTTCACGCGAGTTTAAGGTGCTGAATAAGTACGGGATCCATGCGCGTCCCGCCGCCCTGCTGGTTAAGACGGCAGGCAAGTTTTCCAGCGACATCTTCATCGGGCGAAAAGGAATGGAAGTTTCCGCAAAAAGCATTATGGGCCTGCTCACCATTGAGGGCCATGAGGGCTCATTGATTAATGTGCGTATTGTCGGTGCTGACGCCGAAGCGGCACTGGCGGAAATCTCTGAGCTCTTCGAACAGAAGTTTTTTGAGGAGTGACCCGTCGTCCCGGCGGCTGGACGATGTGGCGTTCCGGTTGCTGAGCTTTAAAAACCTCTCCGGAAATTCTTGAGTTAGTCCCCTGAAGCAGGTACATTCCGACCAGATTCATCAATCCGGATAAACGAATTAAATAGAAAGCTGTCATGAGTAAAATTCGCGCCGACCATGTTTTTACGTCAGAGTCCGTGTCTGAAGGACATCCGGACAAAGTTTGCGATCAGATTTCCGATGCCATCCTTGATGCGTGCCTTGCCGCCGACCCGAAAAGCCGTGTTGCGTGCGAGACGCTCGTCAGCACCAACTTAGTGGTCAATGCGGGGGAAATAACCTGTCCGGGCTGGAATAAAATCAATCCGGAAGCGATTGCCCGCCGGGTCGTTCGGGAGATCGGCTATGACCGGGAAGAACTCGAATTCTGCGCTGACACGTTTGAATACATCGGCCGCTTGCATGAGCAGTCTCCCGATATTTCTCAAGGCGTTACCGCAACGGATAGTCGTGAGCAGGGAGCCGGCGATCAGGGAATGATGTTCGGTTATGCTTCTGATGAGACCGAGGCGCTTATGCCTGCGCCGGTGTATTACAGCCATCAACTGCTGGACGAATTGCAGAAAATCCGCAAGGCGGGAACCATTTCTTATCTTCGTCCGGATGCAAAAGCGCAGGTTTCGATAAAATATGTGGATGGTCAGCCGGACCATATCACGTCGGTTGTTGTTTCACATCAGACAGCGGATGTTCCTTTGACGCAAATTCGGAAAGATTTGATTGGCGTCATTCAGCAGGTTCTTGCGCCGACCGGTCTTCTTAAGGGGAATGTCGAGTATTTCATTAATCCGACCGGAAAATTTGTGATCGGCGGACCTCACGGTGATGCCGGGCTGACCGGCCGGAAGATCATCGTTGATACATACGGCGGCGTTGGGAGTCATGGCGGCGGCGCGTTTTCAGGGAAAGACCCCTCTAAAGTGGATCGTTCTGCGGCGTACTATGCCCGTTATGTCGCAAAAAACATCGTTGCCTCGGGGTTGGCAAAAAAATGCGAAGTGCAGGTGGCCTACGCCATCGGCGTTGCGAAACCGCTTAGCATTAATGTGGACACCTATGGAACGGGAACATTGGAAGACAGTCAGCTTGAAGCGGTTGTTTCCTCCGGGAAAATCTTTGATTTTCGGCCCGCGGCACTGATCAATGAGTTGGGTCTGCTTACACCTAAGGGCTGGAGTTATCGCGATACAGCGGCCTATGGTCACTTTGGCCGTCCTCAGTTCCCATGGGAAAAAACAGGTAAAATTGAGCACCTGAGAGCCGCTGTGAAATAGTTTTATTTTTGCGGTTGATTCGACGAACACCACGCAGTACATTCTGCGCCTCTTTGATGCACCTGTAGCTCAATTGGATAGAGCACCAGACTACGAATCTGGGGGTTCAAGGTTCAACTCCTTGCAGGTGCGCCACCTTTAAAACACCCTTTACTGACGACGCAGGAAGTTGCGTTTTTAGAAAAGGTGATGAATCGGATTGCAGATCCGTGAAGCCGCCAGCAGTGAAGCTCCGATTGCGGCAGTCTTTTGATCATACGGCGCAATGCAGATTACGGTCTCGTTCAGACGCGCGTGCAGACAATGCTTGCGGATTGATTTATGAAGCAATGTCGCCGCCTTATTGAAAATACCATCAATCGTTATGATATCCGGGGCGTAAAGGGACATGATGGAATCAATTCCAATGCAGAGATGCCGGAACATGCCATCGAGGATTTCCTGACTTAATTTATCGCCGGATTCAGCCAGACTGCAGATTTCATCCGCCGCGATCACGCTGTCCTGAGAAATCTTCGCTCCCGGCCAGTCTGGATGCAAAGCGGCCTTTTCGCTGATGATTTTCGACAGTGCGGCGCCTGACACATACGTTTCAAGGCACCCGCTTCTGCCGCACCAGCATGCAGGCCCGTCAAAATTAATGACCGTATGTCCGAGCTCTCCGGCACTGTACATACCAGCGCGGATTATTTCTCTGTTCTGCGCGATTCCAAACGAAATACCTGTGCGGATCAGAATGGATGCCACGATACCGGAGCCTCCGGTCGGACTCCGCCAGGCTTCTGCAAGAGCTACCGCATTACTGTTGTGGTCAACGAATACCGGTTTTTTACAGTGCCGACTGATCGACGAGGCAAACGGAATGTTTTTCCAAAGGGGCAGACGGGGGTACTCGACAGCGATGCCTTCCCGCAAATTGACGATTCCGGGCAGACTCATTCCGACCGCCAGCATTTTTTTTCTGTTTTTCCCGGCCTGTTCCAGCAGGGAGTCCACGGCCTGTTTCGTGGTGTCCAGAATGATTTGGGGCGTTGAGTTTTTCCGGAGGCTGATATGACGCTCAAAAAGAGGCCGGCATTCAAAATCCGTCCAGACCGCGGTCAGATGCCGGTCGTACAGGTCCAGCCCGATAAAGTATCCGGCATCCGGATTGAGTTTTAGGCCGATCGGGGGGCGTCCGGCGGCGCGCTCCTGATGAGTTGCATCATCTTTGATTTCGATTACGAACCCGCCATCGATGAGAGTCTCGACAACATTTCCGACCGTTGCCCGGTTCATATTGAACTTGTCGGCAATTGTGTGACGGGACACCGGCTGGAATTTGCGGATATGATCGACGATAAAAAACTTTTTCTCTAGCAAGCCCTTTTTCATATTGTCGCGCATTTAAGCTGATTACTGCGGTTTAGCGAAGCAATAAATTTAAAAATGGCTGTTTTAACATCATTCTTGCTGACTCTCTCGTTGACCGCTTGCGGCCTGCGTGATAGCTTCCGGCGCTTTGGTGATTGTCGGGGTGTAGCTCAGACTGGTAGAGCGCTACGCTGGGGGTGTAGATGTCGCAGGTTCAAATCCTGTCACCCCGACCATTTTGCACTGAATTTGTAATCTGCAATACCGCCCGGTCGTTTTCCGGGTAATCGCCGCAATTCAGCGGCAGTTTCTTTTCCTCCGCGTCCGGAAGGCAGAGATTTTAAATTTGCCGGACGGAAAAGAAGGTTCATGAAACAACAAAATGTGTTCGCGGCTCTGATTGAGCCGCTACAGCGTGCTGTGGCCGAAGAGGGCTACACGGTTCCCACACCCATTCAACAACAGGCGATTCCCTATCTGCTGGAAGGCCGCGACCTGCTCGGTTGCGCCCAGACCGGTACCGGAAAAACCGCGGCGTTTACTCTGCCGCTGTTGCAGGAAATGACGGAAACAAAAAAAGTCGCGCCCGGCGGAAAGCCGCGGGCTCTGATTCTTACTCCGACCCGCGAGCTGGCCGCGCAGATCGGCGATAGCATCAAAACATACGGACGTCACTTGAAGGTGACGCATACAGTGATCTTCGGCGGCGTGGGGCAGAATCCGCAGGTTCAGTCCCTGCGGCGCGGACTCGATGTGGTTGTGGCCACGCCGGGCCGTCTGCTGGATCTGATGGCGCAGGGCCATGTTCATCTCGACCAGATCGAACTGTTCATTCTCGACGAAGCCGACCGGATGCTCGACATGGGCTTCATTCCGTCCGTCCGGAAAATTGTCGCGAAACTGCCGCAGAAGCGTCATTCACTTTTTTTCTCGGCGACGATGCCGCCGGTGGTTGAGAAGCTGGCGAAAGATCTGCTGAACAATCCGGCTCAGATCACGATTGATCCGGGCAAGCCGACGGTGGAGCGTATTGCGCAGAAGCTGATGTTCGTGGATAAAGAAAATAAGGACGATCTGCTGATTGATCTGATCGCCGAGCACGACATGGATAAAGTGATTGTCTTTGCCCGCACCAAGCACGGCGCGGATAAAGTGGTTCGCCGTCTCGTTCATGCCGGGATCACCGCCGCGGCGATTCACGGCAACAAGTCGCAGACCGCCCGCACAACCGCGTTGCACAACTTCAAAACCGGCAAACTGCGTGCGCTGGTCGCCACCGATATCGCCGCCCGCGGTCTGGACGTGGATGGCATCACGCATGTCGTGAACTACGAACTGCCGGAAGAGCCGGAAACCTATGTTCACCGGATCGGCCGCACGGCCCGCGCCGGAACCGACGGCGATGCCGTTTCGTTCTGCGCCGCCCGCGAGCGCGACTGGCTTCGCGATATCGAAAAGATGATCCGTAAATCCATTCCGGTTGAGCGGAATCATAAATATCATTCGGAAACCGCGCGGCTGGCGACCGGAGCCGATGCCCGGCCTGAGCCCAAAGCTCAGCGGGGACAACGTCGTTTTTCCGGTCCGGCTCAGGGACAGGGGCGCGGGCATTCGCCGAGGCCGGCGCATAAAGGCGGGTCGTTTTCGCCAAGTCGCCGTCCCGGACGCTAGAGCCGGATTCCAGACCTTGGAAAACACTTTTCCGGGGTTTGGAATCTTTGCTTTCGCCGGACGGCTGTGTATGATGCGCCCCATTCATGAAACAGTCCTTTTCTTTATTTCTGGCGTTCAAGTACCTGAAGCCTAAGCGGTCGTTCCTTTCGATGGTGACACTGCTTTCGCTTCTGGGTGTCACTCTGGGCGTGGCGGTGCTGATTATCGTTCTTTCGGTGATGACCGGATTCGACGAAACCTGGCGCGAGCGGATTCTCAGTTTTAATGCGCACGTCAAGGTGACGGAGTACGGCGGGGTGGTTCGTCAGCCGGAGAAGCTTCTGTCGGCGCTGAAGAAGGTTAACGGAATTACCGGCGCCGCTCCGAATCTTGAAGGACTGGTTTTTGTGCAGGTCGGCGATAACGCCCAGCCGGCGCAGTTGCGGGGAATTGATTCCGAGCTGGAAAAAACCGTCAGTCAGGTTCCGAATCACATGGTCGAAGGTTCTTTCTCGGTTGGCTACGGTCAGATTGTTGTCGGACGCGACCTCGCGTTGCGCTGTGGCCTGCGGCTGGGCGACAAACTGCTGATTTATTCGCCGCAGAATTTTGTCTCCAAAGACGAATTGCGCCTGCCGGAAGAACTTCAGGTCAGCGGGATTTTTGAAGTCGGTATGTACGAAATTGACGCCGGTTATGTGCTGACATCGCTGGAGACGGCCCGAACCATCTACAACGTGGAGCAGGGGGTTCACAGCATTCAGGTCATGACCGCCGACCCGATGACCGCGCCAGTGGTCGCCCGCGATATTCACCGGTCGCTGGGCCGGTTTTTTGAAGCGCGCACCTGGATTGATCTGAACCGCCAGCTGTTCACCGCGCTTCAGACGGAAAAGAATATGATGTTTTTCCTGCTGATCTTCATCACCATCGTCGCGGCGTTCGGGATCACGAACACGCTGATTACGCTGACGGTTCAGAAAACGCACGAGATCGGACTGCTCAAGGCGATCGGCTTTTCCAACCGGCGCATTGTGGCGATCTTTCTGTGGATCGGTATGGTGCAGGGCATCATCGGCACAGGGCTGGGACTGGGGCTCGGCCTGCTGGCGCTCAAATACCGCAATGAACTGCTGAACTTCATTTCCAGTCAGTTCCGGGTCGATCTGCTTCCGAAAGAACTCTATCAGCTCAGCCAGATTCCGTCGCACACGACCCTGCAGGACGTGGTCACCGTCTGCGCCACCGTTTTAGTCATCTGCACGCTCGCCGGACTTGTTCCCGCCTGGCGCGCTGCCCGTCTTGAACCTGTGGAGGCTTTACGTAATGAGTAATGTGATTTTAAGAGCCGAAGAGGTTCATAAGACCTACCACATCGGCAAGCGCGCGGTGGAGGTTCTGCACGGTGTGTCGCTGACGATCCGTCGCGGCGAGACGATTTCGATCATGGGCGCGAGCGGCGCGGGCAAGAGCACGTTGATGCATATTCTCGGCGGGCTGGACCGTCCGGATTCCGGCGATGTGTTTTTCGAGGAGACGAGTCTGGTGAAGATGAGCCCGGCGAAGCGGGCGGCGTTCCGCGCGAAGCGGTGCGGGTTTATTTTCCAGAGCTATCATCTGCTTCCGGAACTGGATGTCCGCCAGAATGTGATTCTGCCGTCTATGGCCGCCGGTACGGGTTGCGATGTGAAGGCCCGCGCGGAACATCTGCTGGAAAAAGTCGGGCTGGCCGGCCGGATGGATCACCGCCCGATGGAGCTGTCCGGCGGCGAACAACAACGGGTGGCGATTGCCCGGGCGCTGATGAATGATCCCGATCTGATTCTGGCGGACGAGCCGACCGGTAATCTCGATTCGCATACCGGAGAAAATATATTGAACAACCTCTTTGATTTAGCGCAATCTGCTGGGCGCACGCTGATTATGGTGACCCATAATGAAGAGGTGGCGGGGCGCTGTCAGCGGGAACTGATTTTGAAAGACGGGAAACTGGAGGAGTAAGGGGCGATTATGAAGATTTTTCTGAATGGCAATCTGGTGGACGAAAAAGACGCGGTGGTTTCGGTGTTTGATCACGGCCTACTGTACGGCGACGGCGTGTTCGAAGGAACCCGTGTATACGAGGGGAATATCGCGTTCCTCGGCGAGCATATGGATCGTCTGCTGGATTCAGCCAAAGTGATTTGTCTGGATGTCGGCATGACCCGCGACGAGCTGATTAAGGCCACGGTTGAAACCTGTAAAGCCAACGGAATCCGGAACGGCTATCTGCGCCACGTGGTTACCCGCGGAGTCGGTTCGCTGGGGCTCAACCCGTACCAGTGCAAAAAGTCGCAGGTGATCATCATCGCCGCCGACATTCAGCTGTATCCCGCCGAGCTGTACGAAAAAGGGATGAAGATCATCACGGCTGGCACGATCCGTAATATGCCTGAAGCGGTCAATCCGCGCGTCAAGAGTTTGAACTATCTCAACAACATCATGGCCAAGATTGAGGCGATCAACTCTGGCGTGATGGAGTGTCTTATGCTCAACTCGCAGGGCTTCATCGCCGAGGCTTCCGGTGACAACGTGTTCGCCATCAAAGGCAATAAGCTTATGACTCCGCCTTCCTGGTGCGGTGGGCTGGAAGGAATCACCCGCGAAAAAGTGATGCAGGTGGCCCGTGAGGCGGGGATGGAGGTTTCCGAAACCGTCATGACCCGTTACGAACTCTGGACGGCCGATGAGGTTTTCCTGACCGGTACCGCCGCCGAGGTGATTGCCGTCGTGGACATTGACAAACGTCCGATCGGTTCCGGCAAGCCCGGCCCGCTCACTAAAAAACTGGCGCAGGCCTATCACAAGCTGGCCTGCACCGCCGGCGTTAAAATCGCGTAGGAACCGTTCATGAAGTGTGATCTCTGCGATAAAGAAGCGGTTGTCCATCTGACTCAGGTGGTTAACGGCGCGATGAAAGAGGTACACCTTTGCGAGGAGCATGCGGTCGCTCAGGGAATTGATCTGAATAGCCCGATCTCCATCACGGATATTCTGATGGGGCTCAGCGCGCCGCAGAAAAATATTCCCGCCAGCGAACTGAGTCTGGCCTGTCCGCGTTGCGGGATGGCCCGCGAAGAGTTCCGTAAAACCGGCCGGCTCGGCTGTCCGGACTGCTACAAGACGTTTATGACGGAACTGTCCATGGCGATCAAAGCGATGCACCACAGCGGACAGCATCTTGGCAAAATTCCGGCCCGCGAAGGCGTGCAGACCCGGGTGAAGTCCAATATCGCCCGCCTGCAGAAGGACCTTGAGGCCGCTGTGGCTCGGGAGGATTTTGAAAAAGCCGCCGCGTTGCGCGATCAGATCAGAAAATTCCGCGAGGAAATCGTTTCGGACGAAGGGGGAAAGAAGTGATGACGCTCGACGGACTTCTGAATCGTCACGGCGGATGGCTCGAAGCCGGCCCGGACGAAGGGCCGGTGATCAGCAGTCGCGTCCGGCTCGCCCGTAATTTGCGCGACACCACGTTTCCCGGATGGGCATCTAAAGAAGTGCGCAACCGGGTCTGGAATGAAGTCGTGCTCGCGTTCGACGGCGTACCGGAAAATAAAAACTTTCTGCGCTGGCGGATGGATGAACTGAGTGCGCTCGACCGGGAACTGCTTTTTGAGCGCCATCTGATCAGCCGGGAGCTGGCGGAGCGGCAGACCGGCAGTGGCGTTTTTGTGAATGAAGACGAATGCCGCGCCGTGATGGTGAATGAAGAAGATCATATCCGGCTTCAGTCGCTTCGCCCCGGAATGGGGCTTCAGCAGGCATGGGAAGCCGCCGATGCGCTGGATAATGCGCTTGAGCAGGCGCTCTCGTATGCGTTTTCCAGCAAGCTGGGCTACTTGACCGCCTGTCCTTCAAACGTTGGAACCGGTCTGCGGGCCAGCGTTATGCTTCATCTGCCGGGCCTCGTGCTGACCGAAGAAATTAAGCCGGTCATCAACGCCGTTTCCAAAATCGGTTTGGCGGTGCGCGGACTCTGGGGCGAGGGCTCCGAGGCGTCCGGGCACATGTTCCAGATTTCCAACCAGATCACGCTGGGGCGGCCGGAAAACGAAATTATCGCCAACCTCGAACAGATCGTTCTGGAAGTGATTGAGCACGAAAAGAACGCCCGCCTCCGGCTGATGGAAAAACAGGAAATCCGCGTGAAGGATCATGTAGGGCGTGCGTTCGGCATCCTGTCGAACGCCGCGCTGATGGCCACCGGTGAAGCGCTGGATCTGCTGTCGTCTCTGCGGATGGGAATTGATCTCGGACTTCTGCCGGGCATTGCACGCCGCGAAATTGACCGGCTGTTCATCCGGATTCATCCGGCTCATCTGCAGAAAGAAGCCGGCACCGCTTTAAGTCCCGAGGAGCGTGACATTCAGCGGGCGGAGCTTGTCCGTAAATTTCTGGAAGACAAATGAAGAAAACGCGTGTTGATTCAAAATTCGCCGCCCTCCGGAAACAGGGCAAAAAAGGATTTATCGCCTACATTGGCGCGGGCGATCCCTCGCTGACCGATACGGTGGATATTGTTCTGCGGCTCGAAGACGCCGGAGTGGATCTGGTTGAACTCGGCCTGCCGTTTTCCGATCCGCTGGCGGATGGACGGGTCAATCAGGATGCCGCCACCCGCGCGCTGGTCGCCGGGGCGACGTTCGACGGCGTGATGAACATGGTTTCCAGAATCCGCGAACGCTCGCAGATCCCGATGATTTTTTACGCCTACCTCAACACGCTCTACGCCCGTGGATTTGAAAAAGCCATGAACGAAGCCTCGTCTGCTGGCATTGACGGGTTCCTGATTCTCGACATGCCGCGTGAAGAAGCCGGCCCGTACCGCGGATTTATCTCCGCCGCCGGGCTGAACAGCATCTCGCTCATCACGCCGACCACACCCGAAGAACGAATCCGGCAGATTGTCAAAGAAGCCAACGGATTCATCTATTGTGTCTCGACCGAAGGAGTCACTGGTGTTCGCGCCTCCATCGCTGAAGGGGCTCGCGGACTGGTTGCTAAAATCCAGACGCACACCAAACTGCCGGTCGCGCTCGGCTTTGGAATCGGCACGCCGCAACAGGCCGCCGAAGCCGCATCGTTCGCCGACGCCGTCGTCGTTGGAAGCGCCATCGTCAATAAATTCCACAACAACCCGCACACGCCGGAAGGCCGCGCCGATGCGGAAAAATTTGTTGCTGAAATGGTTCGGGCCGTGAAGGCTGTTTGAGTGGCTTCCTATGTTGCGTCGTTTGACTTACTTCGGACGTCGTGGAGCATCGGTGATGCGGAATCAGTCATGAATATCTCGAACGAAAGAAAGCTGGCCGCGCGGGCCAAAGAGCTTGGCGAAAGCGCCAGTTCGGCTTCGTTCGATGAACTGGCGGAACTGACTCGCTCCGAATCGCCGCTCGTCCGGCGGCTGGCGGCTTCCGCGCTTGGCAAGCTGGCAGGAATTATTGCGCCGGAGCCCGCAGTGAAAACACTGCAACCGTTACTTTCAGACACGCACCCGCAGGTTCGGCAGTATACCGCCAAGGCACTCGGAGCATTCGGCGTACATGCCAAGGATGTTCTGCCGGATTTGCGCGATCTTTATAAAAGCCCGGTTGAAAAAGATTACGTCAAACGCAGTGTGCTGGCCGCCGGTAAAACCATCCGTGAGGCTGTGCGGATTGCCGAAGAACAGGCAGTTCACTGTTGCCGCCGTTGCGGCGTAAAGCTGGCGGCGGAAGGAATCCAATATCGCTACGACGAACGGTTCCGCATTCTTAGCGGACACGCCATCCGGCCCGACTTTTATCTGCCGGAATTCGATGTCTATGTCGAGTACTGGGGCATGGACACCGCCGACTACAAAATCGGCATGCTCAAAAAACAACAGCTCTACCAGCAACAGGGCAAAAAACTCATCTCGCTTTATCCTGACGACAAACCGCGCTTGCGCGAAATTCTGGTCGGTAAACTGGAAAAGCTCCGGCAGAAGTCTTGTTAAAGGTTGGATATTTGTTTAGTTTGCTCCGCATCTAAACGGAGATTGCATGAAACCAAATCTGATCCTGTTAACCATTTTGCTGACCGCACTTTCCGCCTTTCCTGCTGAATACTTCGTTGACGCCTCGCGTCCGGATGACAGCGGCGCGGCGACGAACTGGGTGACGGCGAAGCAGACCATCCAGGCGGCGGTTGACGTAGCGATCGATGGGGACATGGTACTGGTGACTAACGGGGTGTACGCTGCTGGCGGTGCAGTTGCTCCGCCGTTTGAGCCGTATAACGATGGATATATTGTGACCAATGCATTGACGAACCGTGTTTGCATTACCAAAGCGATTACCGTCCGTTCAGTGAATGGCGCAGAAGAGACGATCATTCAAGGAGCCTCGGATAATGGAGCCAACGGCCCGGCGGCGGCACGCTGTGCTCATCTAGCTTCCGGCGCAGTGCTGGAAGGGTTCACTTTGACAGGCGGCCACACTTGTGCGGCCGGAAGCGGCGGGTGGTATCTCGACTTCTATGGCGGCGGAGCGCTCCTCTTTACAAATGCTGTGCTCAATAACTGCGTGCTGAGCAAAAACTCTGCGCACGCTGCCGGTGGCGGTGTGTTCTGTAACGACGGCGGAGCGCTAAATAACTGTTTGCTGAGCGGTAATACAGCCGGAGACGGCGGTGGCGCGTTAGTTCTCGGCGGAACACTGAACAACTGCACCTTGAGTGGAAATACCGCCAGAGAGGTTTTAACTCAGTATGGTGATACGTTCGGCGGCGCAGGTGGCGGCGCACTTCTGTATCGTGGTGCACTGAATAACAGCATTGTCTGGGGTAATACAGCGAACAATGAAAGCAATATAGGGGCGTATGATGGTTCCACAATCCGCAATACCTGTTCATCACCGCTGCCGGAAGGTGAGGGCAACATCTGCGCCGATCCGATGTTTGTGGATGCGGCGAATGGCGATTTCCATTTGCAGATTGGCTCGCCCTGTATAAATGCCGGGAACAACAGCTATGCCACTGCGACCAACGATCTGAAGGAGAATCCGCGCATCATCAACGGGACTGTGGATATGGGCGCATATGAGTTCTACGGAGCGCAGGATGATTATGACGGTGACGGGATTTCAAACGAGTGGGAAGCCCGCTATTTTGGAAATATCAACCAGGCCGGTGCAACGGCGATCTGTTCAAACGGTTTCAACACGATCCGCGAGGCATACATTGCCGGACTGGATCCGAACGATCCGGACAGCCGATTTGCCGCGACGGTCAACGGTCAGACGCTCCGGTGGAACGCGACCTCCGGGCGCGTTTATTCCGTCTATTATTCCACCAACTTGCTGAACGGCTTCGAGCCGTTGGCGACCAATATTCCGTGGACGGCGGGCGCTTTCACCGATACCGTTCGCAGCGCTCAAGGGCAGGTGTTTTACAAAATCGGCGTGGAACTGAAGTAGGAGTTATTTATGTCAGGACGTTATGCAGTGATTATGGCGGGCGGCAAGGGCGAGCGGTTCTGGCCGCTGAGTACGTCAAAGCATCCGAAGCAGTTGCTGGCGCTGGTTGGCGATAAGGCTTTGATTGCGCAGGCGGTGGAGCGGCTCGACGGTTTGATTTCGCCGGAAAATGTTTTCGTCGTAACGAATGCCGATCTCGTAGAAGCGACGCGCAATGCCGCGCCGATGCTTCCGCCGGAAAATATCGTCGGCGAGCCGATCGGGCGCGACACGGCGGCGGCGGTGGCCTGCGGCGGGGCACTGGTCGGCGCACGCGATCCAAAGGCGGTTTTCGCCGTGCTGACGGCCGATCAGGTGATGGGCGATCTGGATGTGTTTAAAGCGACGTTGCGCGGCGGGATGAATCTCGCAGAGAAGAATGAGATTCTGGTGACGATCGGGATTCAGCCGACGTTTCCAAGTACGGGGTTCGGCTATATCGAGTCCGGCGCGGATTTTGCCAAAGCGGAGGGTGTGTCGTTTAAGAAGGCGGTGCGGTTTGTGGAAAAACCGGCGTTGCTGAAGGCGCAGGAGTATCTGGCCAGCGGGAAGTTTTTCTGGAATTCCGGCATGTTTATCTGGTCGGTTCCAACCCTTGGAAAGGCGTTCGCGGCGCACTGTCCGGAAATGAAGAAGCTGATGGATGAGCTGACCGCTTATGCGAAGCGCGGACAGATTTTCCAAGGTCTGGAAAAGACCTATCCGACCCTTGGAAAAATTTCGGTGGATTACGCGCTGATGGAGAAGGCGGATAATATTGTGATGGCTTGCGGAACCTTTGCTTGGGACGATGTCGGCTCGTGGCCTGCGCTGGAAAGCCATTTTTCGCAGGACGCGGGCGGTAATACGCTGATCGGAACCTGCGCTCAGATTGACTCGAAGAACAATATCATTTATTCCAAGGACCGGTTGACGGCGGTGATCGGCGCAGAGAATCTGGTGGTGGTTCAGGCGGACGGTGTGACGCTGGTTTGTCCCAAAGACCGTGCGCAGGATATTAAAAAGATGGTGACCGCGTTGCGTGAAAAAGGATCGTTTGACGATCTTCTTTAACCCGGAGGGAATCATGAATGCATGGCTGAATCAGGTTTACGATCTGGCGATGAATGTTTTCGGACGCCCGACTCCGCAGGAGATGTATATTCTGATTGCTCTGTATGTTTTGCTAGGCGCTTTGGCGCTGAGCCGTGTCGGCACTTCGCTGGGCGCAATCGGCGCGTTTTATACCACCGGTGTTTTATTACTGCCGGTCGGGCTGGTGCTTCTTCTGGCGGCGATGGAGGTTCCGCCGCTGTTCGGTTTCTGCAATGACTGGATGCCGCTGGTTATGGCGGCACTTGTTCTGCTGGTGGTCGTGGTTCCGTTGACTGTGCTTTTTCAAAAGGGCGGATATGTCGCCGCGCTGATCGCCTGGACGGTCGCTTTGCTGACGGTCGGGGCGGTTTTAACGCTGGAGCCGATGGCGATGCGGAAGCTGGATCAGGGAGTTCAGCGGGTTCATGAGATTGAAAAGCACCGCAACGCGATTGATGCCGGGATGGTGAAGTGATGGGGCGTGTGCTCGGCATTGATCACGGCGATGCGCGGATCGGCATTGCCCTGAGCGACGAGACCGCGTTTCTGGCGTCGTCGCTATGCGTGCTCGACAGCACAAACGCCGGACTCGACCGGATTATCGAACTGGTGGTTTCTTATCATGTTGAAAAGATCGTGGTCGGCCTGCCGCGCAATATGGACGGTTCGTACGGCCCGGCGAGCGATAAGGTGCGGGCTTTTATTGAAAAGCTGAAGACCCGGACCTGCGTGCCGGTTTTTGAGTGGGATGAGCGGATGAGTACGGTCAGTGCTCACAATGCGTTGCGTGAAGCCGGACTGGACGGTAAGCGCCGCAAAGGTGTGGTGGATAAGGTCGCGGCTCAGATTATCCTGCAGAATTATCTCGATGCGCAGATGTAAACAGAGGTTGACATTCACAGCGGATGCAGTAACTATCACGCCACATTCCGGCACTTTCTCCGTTACTTTGTTTCCCGCCGGACGTTTTCTACCCGATGGATTCCGGTTGATCCGTCATAACTTATGAAATCACCCCCAGCGATTATTTTAGGCATTACCGGCGGTATTGCCTGCGGCAAGACAGAGGCGGGCCGCATTTTATCTATGGAAGGTTTCAAAGTGCTGGACAGTGATTTTCTGGCGCATGAACTGATGAGCCGGGGCCGTCCGGTTTATGAGGCGGTGGTGAAAGAGTTCGGTCGGGAGATTCTGGCGGCGGATGGAGAGATTGACCGGGCGAATCTCGGTAAGCGGGTGTTCGCCGACCGGCAGGCCCGCGAGACGCTGAACCGGCTGGTTCATCCGGCGGTGATTCAGGCGGCGCGGGAGTGGATTAAGAATTGCCGTGACGCGCAGGAGGATGCCGCCGTGCTGGTTCCGCTGTTGTTTGAGACCGGCTGGACGGACGGATGGGACGCGGTGATCTGTGTGACCGCGCCGGAGGAACGGGTGTTCCAATGGCTGGAAAAACGTGGACTGACAGGGGATGAGGCACGGAACCGGATCGCGGCGCAGATGCCGCAGTCTAAAAAAGCGGCTCAGGCGGATTTTGTAATCGAAAATGACGGGACGACGGAGGCTTTACGCAACCGGATCATGAATCTTGTCGAGAAGATCAGGTGTAAGAAGAGGAACAGTTATGAGTGAAGATCAAGAACGCATCGCAAAACCGGCAAAAACACCACGGGCACCACGGACTGCAAAAACAGCCGCACCCAAGCCGGAGGAAACATTTGTTGTGGCGGAGCCCGCGACGGCCATGGAGCGGTTTGAGCCGCAGACAGAAGTTCCGGTTGAGTCGCAGTCGCCGCAGGATGCGGATTACACCCCTCGGCATGAAGATCGCCAGCCCCAGCACGATAACAGTTACCGGCAGGAGGATCGCGGTCAGCGTCAGAACAATAACAACCATCATCAGCGGCATGACAATAATCACCGCCACGACAACAACCGCCGGCAGAACAATAACAACCGCAACAACCAGCGGCACCACGGGCGGAATAATAATGACGGCGGCAACCGGGGCGGAAACGGCAATGGCGGCGGATATGATCCGGCGCACGGCGACGAGCAGGAACGGATATCCGAAGTTCCGGCCAAAAAAATGCCGAAGCTCAAGCTGTTCGAATTGCAGGTGTCCGAAGTTCCCGAGCTCAAGAAGCTGGCCGAAAGCTATGAAATTGAAGATCCGGCAGGTCTGCGCAAACACGAACTGATTTTCGAAATTCTGAAAACCCAGATTCGCTGGGGCAATGAGGCGATCTGCCGGGGTATTCTGGAAGTTCTCCCGGACAAGTTCGGCTTCCTGCGTTCCTCGGAAAACAACTATCTGCCCAACCCGGAAGATATTTACGTTTCTCCGTCGCAGATCCGCCGCTTCGGTCTGCGCACCGGCGATTTGATTGAGGGGCCGATCCGTTCTCCGCGTCCGAAAGAGCGCTTTTTCGCACTGCTTTCCGTGGATAAGGTGAACAACGATGCTCCAGAAAAAAACCGCAATCGCATCCCGTTCGAAAACCTGACTCCGCTGTTTCCGGATGAACGCCTTCAGCTGGAGACTTCCGCCGACGAAATTTCGATGCGCGTGATGGATCTGGCGACCCCGATCGGCAAAGGACAGCGCGGTCTGATTGTCGCTCCGCCCCGTACAGGAAAAACTGTTCTTCTGCAGAAAATCGCCAACAGCATTTCGCAGAACAATCCGGACTCCAAGCTGATCATTCTGCTGATTGATGAGCGTCCTGAAGAGGTGACGGATATGCAGCGCAACACGAAGGCCGAGGTTCTTTCCTCCACCTTTGACGAGCATCCGGAACGCCATGTTCAGGTGGCGGAAATCGTGATCGAAATGGCCAAACGCCGGGTCGAAAACGGTGAGGATGTGATCATCCTTCTCGACAGCATCACCCGTCTGGCCCGTGCGTACAACACGGTACAGCCGCACAGCGGAAAAATCCTTTCCGGCGGTGTGGACGCCAATGCACTGCATAAACCGAAACGGTTTTTCGGCGCGGCCCGCAATATTGAGGGCGGCGGAAGCTTGACGATTATTTCGACGGCGCTGGTGGATACCGGAAGCCGGATGGATGAAGTGATTTTCGAGGAGTTCAAGGGAACCGGTAATATGGAGCTGGCGCTGGACCGTGATCTGGTCGGCAAGCGGATTTTTCCGGCCATTAACATCGAGAAAAGCGGAACGCGTAAAGAGGAGCTTTTACTGCACAAGGATGAGCTGGCCCGAGTCTGGACGCTCCGCAAGGCGCTCAAGGATGTTCCGGCGGTTGAAGCGATGGAATTGTTGATTAACCGGCTGAAAAAGACCAAGAGCAATGCCGAGTTCCTGATGGCCCTGCAAGGATAGGTGTTACTACAGCGACTCCGCAGACCGCCCCGGATTCCGGGGCGGTTTTTATTTGCCGGTCTGGCGGAGAAAAAGTGACCGATGTGAATTTTTTGGTGTTTAAGCCGGGATATTCGAATAAAATGCGGAGAAAATTGTACAATTTTTTATGAAAACGTGCGTTATCCGGTCGGGTGGTTTGTAACCAGAGGATTTTATGAAGCACATTTGGAGGTTTATTGCACTGGCGGCGGCTTTGGCTTCGCAGTGCAGTGCAGTCGTGGCGCCTCGGCAAAATCCCGTGGATGACTTGGTTTTTGCAAAGCAGGTTGCCGCCGGGTTTCCTCCTTCTGAACTCTGTTCGGATTCTGTTTTTATCCGCCGGGCCTACCTAGATGTGATCGGAACTCTGCCGACAACGGAAGAGGTCCGCCGGTTTCTCTCCAGCCGAAACCCGAACAAGCGCTCAGAACTGATTGATGTTTTGCTCCAACGTCCCGAGTTCGCTGAGTATTGGGCGCTCAAGTGGTGCGATTTGCTGAGGGTGAAATCAGAGTTCCCGAGCAATTTATGGCCCAACGCCGTGCAGGCCTACCATTACTGGATTCTGGACGCGATTCGCCGGAATATGCCGTACGACCAGTTCGCCCGCGCTCTGCTGACTGCCAGCGGAAGTAATTTTCGGGATGCCCCGGTTAATTTTTACCGGCCGTTTCAGGAGAGGACTCCCAGAAAGATGCTGGATACGGTGGCACTTGTTTTTATGGGTGTTCGTCTGGACAACTCCGGCTGGAACGAAAAACAGCTGTTGGGAATGGACGCTTTTTTCGCCAAGGTCGCCTACAAAAAAACAGCTGAATGGAAGGAAGAGATCGTTTATTCGGATCCCGATAAAAAGCTGATTGATCCGGAAACGAAACAACCGGTTCTGCCGACTCCGCCGAACGGAATCCCGCTGAATCTGGATCCGATGGCGGATCCGCGCGTCGCATTTGCCGACTGGCTGACGGCGCCGGAAAACCCCTGGTTCGCCAAAGCGATTGTAAACCGTGTCTGGTTCTGGCTGATGGGCAGAGGCATTATTCACGAGGTGGATGACATTCGTCCGGACAATAAGCCGTGGAGTCCGGAACTGCTGGCTTACCTCGAAAAAGAGCTGGTTCAAAACCGGTACGACCTGAAGCATATTTTTCGCCTGATCCTGAACTCATCAACCTATCAGCTTTCATCCATTCCGACCGAGGGGAATTCGGCGGATGAAAAAGGGTTCTCGCATTACCGCATCCGGAGAATGGATGCTGAGGTTTTGATTGACGCGATTTGCCAGATCACCGGAACCGGCGAGGAATATTCCAGCGCGATTCCTGAGCCTTTCACCTATATCCCGGCCAGTCAGCGCACCATCTTGCTAGCCGACGGCAGTATTAAATCGTCGTTTCTTGAAATGTTCGGCAGGCCGGGAAGGGATAGCTCGCTGGAGTCCGATCGCAATAACAGTGTTTCCGTTTTCCAAACACTGCACATGCTGAACTCATCGCACATTCAGAAGAAAATCATGCAGGGCCCCCGGCTCCGCAAATTGATGAGTTCCGCTTCAAGTTCTAAGGACCGGATATCTTTGCTCTACCTCGAAATCCTTTCGCGGATGCCGATGCCGGAGGAGCAGAAGATCGCTCTTGAATATCTGTCGGCCTCCTCGCCGGCCGAAAACGGTTTCTACGATTTGGCGTGGGCGTTGATGAATACCAGTGAATTTATTCTGAAGCACTAGACGGGATAAAACCATGAATGAAAAAACAGGATCTCCGCTGACGATCACACGGCGCAACGCGATGCGGCTCGGAATGTTCGGAGCCGCCGGTTTAATGCTGTCGGACTGGTTCGCCCTCAAAGCGTCCGGGGCGATCAATCCGGTTCGAGCCAAGGCCAAGTCGGTCATTCAGGTTTGGCTGTGGGGCGGGCCGTGCCATCTGGATACATTTGATCCGAAGCCTGAGGCCGGATACGACTATTTCGGAAAATATGATAAGCCGATCGCGACCAATGTGGCTGGAATTCAGATCGGTCAGGCGCTCCCTAAACTGGCGAAGATGGCGGATAAATATGCGCTGTTGCGCGGAATGACTCACGGGAATAATGCCCACGAAGTCGCGTCGTATATGGTAATGAGCGGAACGAAACCGGCGGATGGGATCGTGAACCCGTCGGTCGGCGCAGTCGTTGCGTACAAGAAAGGTTACAGCGCCGGATATACCGGCCTCATTCCGCCTTATGTCACACTAACCAAACCGCAAGGACGCTTTTCCGAGGCTGGCTTTCTCGGCTCGAAATATCAGCCGTTTTCCACCGGCGGCGATCCGGCGAAAACACCGTTCGCGGTCGAGGGCGTTGTTACGGAAGGAATCAGCGAAGCCAGACAGCAGAGCCGCCGCGAACTGTTGACGGAGCTGGATACGCTGGCCCGCGCTGTTGACGACAATCCGGTCATTCAGCGCATGAACAAAAATCAGCAGGATGCGTATTCATTGATTCTAGGCGAGGCCAAAAACACGTTTGACCTCTCCAAAGAGCCAGATGAACTTCGCGCCGCCTACGGCAGAAACACTTTTGGACAGGCGTGTCTTGAAGCCCGCAAGCTGGTTGAAGCCGGGGTTCCTTTTATAACCATCAATGCAAATACTCCGAACTGGGATACTCACAAGAAACATTTCGAGATGATGACGCAAATGCTTCCGCAATTGGATAACGGACTCTCGACACTGCTTCAGGATCTGTCGAATCGTGGCCTGCTGGATTCCACGATCGTCTGGTGCGGCGGCGAATTCGGCCGCACACCGAAAGTGGACTGGTCCGCGCCGTGGAACGGCGGGCGCGGGCATTACGGTAAAGCCTTTTCCCATCTGATCGCCGGCGGCGGTTTCAAGGGCGGGCATGTGGTCGGCGCGACAAACCCTCGCGGTGAAGAAGTGATTGAACGTCCGGTCTATCCGTGGGATCTGACCGCCAGCATCTACGAGATGCTGGGGATCGATCCGAACAGCACGTTGCCGACGCCTGATGGCAAAACCGCCTTTATTTCGCCTCTGGCCGACAGCACAGTGAAAATCGAAAGCGGCGGAGTACTCCGGGAGATTATGTCATGAAGAAAATGAGTGTGCTTGTTTTCGTAATGGCCGCCGGGATGTTCTCCCTGCAGGCGGCGGTTACGCCGCATGTGGGATTTGTTTATCCGGCGGGAGCCCGGCCCGGCACAAAGGTTACCGTGGTGATCGGCGGTCAATACCTGAAGGAATTTAAAGGAATCAACATCTCCGGCGTGCAGACGGAAGCCGTTTTGGCGGATTATCTGCGCATTTACGACCAGAAAGAAGGCGGCGCGCTCCGCCGGCGGAAAGAGGTGCTTGAAGCGAAAATCGCAGAGGGGAAAAGTGATATTCTCAAACAGCAGATGCAAAAACAGATCGGCCTGCTTGAGACGGAAATTGCCATGGCCATGGAAGTGCGGCGCGAAGAGAGGATGAATCCCGCAATGGCCGCGAAAAAGCAGTTTAATCCGCAGATATCTGAACGGCTTACAATTGAAATTACAATTCCGGCGAACGCGGAACCCGGGGAGCATGAACTGCGTGTGATCACTGCGGCGGGACTGTCGAATCCTCTTTTTTTTCACATCGGGCAGATGGCAGAGGTTGAGGAAAATGAACCCAACGATCTGACCGCGTCGGCTGAAATGCTTTCGGCCGCTTTTCCTCTACTGATTAATGGCCAAATCATGCCCGGAGATACTGACTGCTTCCGTTTTCATGCACTGAAAGGGCAGACACTGGTTTTCCGGGCAGAGGCCCGTTCATTGGTGCCTTATCTGGCTGACGCGGTGCCCGGCTGGTTTCAGGCCGTCATGACTCTGTACGATTCCAAGGGGCGTGAGGTCGCATACGATGACGATTTCCGCTTCGATCCCGATCCAGTGCTGATCTATGAAGTCCCTGAGGACGGGGACTACACTCTTTCAGTTCGCGATTCGATTTTTCGCGGACGTGAAGATTTTGTGTACCGCATATCCGCCGGCGAACTGCCGTTCATCGAGCGGATATTCCCTCTGGGTGGAAAATCGGGAACTGAAACCGAGGTCGATCTTTACGGCGTGAATCTGCCGATCAGCAAACTGCGGGTTAAGGCCTCCGCCAACGCACCGGAAACGCAAACGGTTCAGGTGGAGAAGGGCGGACTGCTGTCCAATAAGCGTGTTTTCGGCGCTTCACCGTTACCGGATCGTCTTGAGCAGGAACCGAACAACACCCTGGCTGAAGCCATTGCGGTCAGCAACTCCGTGGTTTTCAACGGCATCATCGGAAAGCCGGGGGATTGGGACTGGTTTTGTTTCCAAGGCCGTAAAGGCGAACACAAAACGATCGAGGTCGCGGCCCGGCGGCTGGGTTCTCCGCTGGATGCCCGCCTGACTCTCTTCAATTCCAAAAATGAAGTTCTGGCCTCCGGCGATGATACCGAAGACAAAACATCCGGTCTTCTGACTCATCATGCGGACACTCGAATTAACACCGTACTGCCGGATAACGGCACGTATTTTGTCCGGCTGGATGATGTGCAGGGCAAGGGCGGCAGTGAATACGCATACCGTCTGATGATCGGCGAAGAAATTCCCGACTTCCAGCTTCGTGTGGTTCCCGCCAGCCTGCGGATTCCCCGTGAAGGGACAGCGTTGATCACGGTGCATGCCATCCGTACCGGCGGGTTTACCGGGCGGGTGGATATTTCTGTTTCAGATGCGCCGCGCGGAATTGAACTCCAGCGGGCGGTAATTCCTGAAGGCGCGGATTCGGCCCGTATCGTCATTGCCGCCGCGAACCGGACGGCGAACCAGATCATTCCGCTCCACATTGAAGGGACAGCCAAATCCGGACTGCGGACGATTGTCCGCAAAGCTGTTCCGGCTGAAGACATGATGCAGGCGTTCATCTACCGCCATCTGGTTCCTGCACAGCAGATGCTGACGCAGATCACCGAGCCCGATCCCGTGACGGTCACGCTGAATCTCCCTCCAGGTGGAGTTATCCGTGCGCGCCCGGGATCAGAAATCACACTGACTGCGCTGGTTGAACGGACGGCGGATGCACAAGGTGTCATCAAACTTGCATTGTCCGAACCTCCTGAATGGCTCACATTGGGAACCGAAACGATCGGACGGGTTGGCGGCAGTGAAGTGATTCTGAATGTCAGTCCGAATGCTGAACCGGGCAACAAGGCGAACGTTCTTTTGAATGGGACAACCCGGATCGGAAAATCTCCGAAGTCCCCGGATTTCAATCCGGTCGAAAAGTTTTTCAATGCGAAACCGCTGGAGTTTACGATTGATGCGCTGGTGATCGAAATCATTAACTGAAAGGATATGTTTTGACTGCGAAAATTTCAAAAACAAGCTGTGACACCGACACCGCGTCGCTCATTCTTCCATTCCACTCTGAGCACTGTATCACCGTGCAGTCCGAGCAGAATATGAACTGTCTGCTGAGGCGCGCCGTCGAGGAGCGCGATGCGGTGATTCTCAGCCAGTTTGTTTTTGCCGGAAATCAGCACTATCGGGAATTCCTTGCCCAGACCGGCAATTCCGGACAGCCCGTGGTCTGGCTTCAGGGAGATGCCTGTAAAGACGGCGGCATGTATTCCATGCAGGCGGTCGCTGTTTCCGGACTGAATCCTCAGCCGGTCCGGCTCGCCGGAAGAGACATCGGGTTTATCTATGAAGATCAGTATGCCCGCTACTGCCGGTTGCGCGGCGTGCTTCCTTCCAGCATAAAGGGTTCCCGTGAGGAGCAGACGCTTTCCGTCTATCAGAACATACAGAAAATTCTCGCCGAATCGGGATTCGCCTTCACGGAGATTGTCCGTACCTGGATATACCTCGACCGACTGCTCGAATGGTACGGGCCGTTCAACACAGTCCGCACGGACTTTTTCAAAACGCACGGTACCTTCGAACAGATGGTTCCCGCCAGCACCGGAATCGGCGCGGCCAATCCGTTCGGCGCGGCCATCACGATGGACGTGCTGGCTGTTCAGCCCAAGACCGATGCTCTGAAAATTTTTGAAGTCACCTCGCCGTTGCAGAATCCTGCGCTGGACTATAAAAGCTCCTTCAGCCGCGCGGTCGAAATGGATTATCCCACCCACCGTAATCTGCTCATTTCCGGCACCGCCAGCATCGCGCCGGACGGCAAAACCGTTTATCAGGATGATCCGGAAAAGCAGATCCGCCTCACCATGGATGTCATCAAGGCCATTCTGGCATCGCGCGGTATGGCGTGGAGCGATTTGTTCCGGGGTATTGCCTACTTCAAAGACATGAGCTATCTGCCGATCTACCGCCGCGTTGCCGCCGAACTGGGAATCCCCCGTTTCCCGCTGGCGGTCTCGCATGCCGATGTCTGCCGCGACGATCTTCTCTTCGAAATCGAAGTGGATGCGGTTAAGGCCCGCTGAGCCGTTGCTTTAAATCTTGGAAAGAATACTTCCAAGGGCTGGAGAAAAGGATTAGCTTTTTCCAATGATTGGAAAAAGCGTCAGCGAAGAGGGTGGCTCATACCGTGTGCGGGCCAGCGATCTGCCGAAGTCACTGCAACCGCGCGAAAAGTTTGACCGTCTCGGTTCGGAAAATTTGTCGGAGTCTGATTTGCTGGCGCTGATTCTGCGGACTGGCACCAAGGGACTTAACGTGGTTGAACTGGCGGAGACCATACTGATCCGTTACGGCTCGCTCAGCGCGCTCACGCAGGCCTCTGCGGCGGAACTCAAAAACGGGTTTCCCGGCATTGGAAAAGAAAAGGCCAAACTGCTCAAGGCGGCGCTCGAAATCGGGCGGCGGCTGGTTCAGGAAAATGTCGGCGAGCGCCCCCGTATCGCCTCACCGGAAGAGGCGGCGGCGGTTTTACGCGAACGTGCCCGCAGTCTGGACCGTGAAGTGTTCTGGGTGCTTCTGCTCGACACCAAAAACCGTTTAATGGCTCCGCCGTGCGAGGTGTCGAAAGGGACGCTCAACTCCAGCCTCGTTCATCCGCGGGAAATTTTTAAACCGGCGGTTCAGCACTCAGCGGCGAATGTGATTCTGGCGCACAACCATCCGTCCGGCGACCCGGCGCCGTCCGCCAATGATATCCGCATCACCAAAAAGCTGATTGAGGCCGGAAAGACCATGGAGATCAAAGTGCTGGATCATCTCATCATGGGCCGCAAAACCGGTTCTGCGACCGGTGATTTTTTCAGCCTGCGCGAAGCCGGTCTGGCTGAATTTGAAGCGCGCTAGAAAGAGCTTGAACGCGCTGACGAAATGCTAATAATCCTCGGCATCTTCAGGGCAGGGTGAGATTCCCGACCGGCGGTACAGCCCGCGAGCCCCGCAGTTGCGGGGCAGATGCAGTGAAATTCTGCGGCCGACAGTAAAGTCTGGATGGAAGAAGATAAACAGAATGCAAAAACCTTTCTGCCCTGAAAGACCTCTGGTCTTCAGGGTTTTTGCGTTCAGGGGTATTGGTGTATGAGCAAAAAGCTGTTTGATTCGATGGACGATGTTTTGAGCGCCCTGCGGCGCGGCGAAATGGTTTTGATCACGGATGATGAAAGCCGGGAGAACGAAGGGGATGTCATCTGCGCGGCGGAAACCTGCACGCCGGAGCAGATCAATTTCATGATCACCTATGCCCGCGGGCTGGTTTGTGTTCCCATCACCGCAGAGCGGGCCGCGTGCCTCGGGCTCAAGCGTATGAACGTTTCGCATGAAGGCGATAAGTTTAAAACGGCTTTCACGGTTTCCGTGGATGCTTCGGACAGCACGACCGGCATCAGCGCCGCCGAACGGTCGCACACCGTTCGTATGCTGGTTGAGGCCCAAACAAAACCTGAAGACCTCGTCTGCCCCGGACATATTTTTCCGCTGATCGCGATGGACGGCGGAGTGCTGGAACGCGCCGGACACACGGAAGCGACGATTGATTTGACCCGGATGGCCGGACTGAAACCCGCCGGAGTGATTTGTGAAGTCACCAATGATGACGGCACGATGGCCCGGCTTCCGGAGCTGATCGCTTTTGCCAAAAAGCATAAACTGAAAATGACCTCCGTCGCTGAGATCGCCAAATACCGCTACGTGAACGAGAAGCTTGTACACATGGAGCGTCGGGTCAAAATGCCGACCCGCTGGGGCGATTTCAATCTGAGCGTTTACAGCTCCGTGGTGGACGACAAAGATCATCTGGCCCTGTTTATCGGTCAGCCGACCGCTGAAAAGCCGTATCCGCTGGTCCGGGTTCACAGCGAATGTCTGACCGGCGATGTGTTCGGATCGGCCCGCTGTGACTGCGGCGATCAACTGCAATGCGCCATCCGGATGATCAGCGAGTACGGCTACGGCGCGGTGATTTACATGCGGCAGGAAGGCCGGGGCATCGGGCTGACAAAAAAAATTCATGCCTACGAGCTTCAGGATCAGGGACTGGACACCGTTGAGGCTAATGTCCAGCTGGGGTTCGCGCCCGATCTGCGCGATTACGGTATTGGCGCTCAGATTCTCAAAGATCTGAACATGGATAAAATCCGTCTGCTGACGAATAATCCCGCCAAAATCGAAGGATTGGATAAATACGGCATTGAGATTGTCGAACGGGTGTCGATTGTGCTTCCCTCAACGCCGCACAATGAACGCTACCTGAACACCAAGCGCGAGAAGATGCAGCACATGCTCTGAAGAGCGGATTGGAGTAGAGGATTAATGGGTAAGGGAATTCTAAAAAAAGAGCTGGATGCCAGCAGTCTGAAATTTGCGGTCGTCGTGAGCCGTTTCAATTCGGAGTTGACGCAACAGCTGGCGGACGATGCCGTCCAATGTCTGGAAGAAAACGGCGCCAGGGCGGTCTGTAAATTTGAGGTTCCGGGAGCGTACGAAATCCCGGTTGTGATCAATGAGCTGGCGAAAAGCGGAAACTACGACGCGCTGATCGCGCTGGGCGTGGTGGTTGAGGGCGAAACTCCGCACGCCCAGATGATCGGCGACTCGATAGGGATTGCCCTGCTGGACATCGCCCGCGAGCATGGCGTGCCGGTGATTAATGAAATCGTCGGAACGCGCAACTGGGAACAGGCGGTGGCGCGCTGTACCCGCAGTCGGACAAGCCGCGGCTGGTACGCCGCAGAAGCCGCCATTGAAACCGCTAATGTTTTGAAAACGATAAAAGGATCTAAATGACTAAAGTAACGGGTCGCCGTCAGGCGCGGGAATGGGCCATGCAGTTTCTGTTTCAGACCGAGTTCAACCCGGATGATCTGGATCAAGCTCTGACCGATTTCTGGGCCGACGACGAGAAAAAGCCGGCGGATCGCGACCGGAAGTATGTGGACGAGGTGGTGCGCGGAGTCCTTGAAAAGCGCCGCGATATTGACCGCACGATTTCAAAATACACCGACAACTGGGATGTCGATCGTCTCGGGGTTCTGGACCGCACCGTGCTCCGCGTCGCGACCTATGAGATGCTGTTCCGCGGCGATATTCCGCCGGTCGTTTCCATCAATGAGGCCGTCGAGATCGCCAAGGCCTACAGCGGAAAAGAGTCCGGGCGGTTTGTAAACGGAGTTCTCGACCGGATTCAGAAAGAACTGGATCGTCCTTCCCGAAGCACACACTCGACACAATGAGTTCTCACGAACCATTCATGCAGAAGGCACTCGCGCTGGCACGGCGCGGAGAGGGGCTGACGCGGCCCAATCCGCCGGTCGGCGCGGTTCTGGTTCAGAATGGAAAAATCATTGCCGAGGGGTTTCATAAAAAAGCGGGCGGCCCGCACGCCGAAGTGAACTGCCTCCGGCAGGTCGAAGGTAAAAAGTCTAAAAGTCTGAAGTCGGCCACGCTGTATGTAACGCTTGAGCCGTGCTCCACATTCGGGCGCACGCCGCCCTGCACAGATTTGATTGTTTCGCGAGGAATCGGCCGTGTCGTGATCGGCGCCAAAGACCCGAATCCCGCGCATGCCGGGCGCGGCATCCGGATTCTCCGCCGCGCCGGGATCGAAGTGATCACCGGCGTCTGCCGCGCCGAGGCGGATCAGCTGATCGCGCCGTTTGCCAAGCGGATACTCACCGGCATGCCGTACGTCACGCTCAAGCTGGCGGCGACGGCGGATGGACGGATTGCCGACGCGTCCGGCGAATCCAAGTGGATCACGGGGCCGCAGGCGCGGGCCAAAGTTCAGGAACTTCGCCGGGCGGCGGATGCCATACTGGTCGGTGCCGGAACGGTTCGGGCGGATAATCCGTCGCTGTTGCCGAGACCAGCCAGAGGACGACAGCCGTGGCGTGTGATCGCTGGGTCGAAGATTCCGGGCAAATCCAGGGTTTTAACGGACGATGCGGCGGGGCAGACGCTGGTGCTGGACGACACGCCGGAAGAGATTCTTCGCGAGCTGGGAAGCCGCGGTGTGATGCACGTTTTGTGTGAAGGCGGCGGAGAGCTGGCCGGATCGCTGGTGCGCGCCGGGCTGGTGGATGCGTTTGCGCTGTTTATCGCGCCGTCGCTGATCGGCGGCGACGGAGTTCCTATGTTCGGAAAAGACGGCTGGCCGCTGGCGAAAATGCCTGTTTTGAAATTCCAAGCCTTGGAAAAATGCGGAAAAGATGTTTTGATACGCGCCTCACCGGTCAGGAGAAAATAATGTTTACAGGAATTATTCAGCGGCTCGGAACGATTGTGGATGTGAAAATGCACGGCGCGGCAGGCCGTATCACGCTCCGGCCGAACCGTCCGTTTGATGCTCCGGTGAAACTGGGCGACAGTATCGCCGTGAACGGCGCCTGCCTGACCGTCGCGGCGTTCGCCGATGACTGCTTTTGCTTTGATGTGCTGAAAGAAACCTTTGATAAAACCAATCTGGGCGAAAAGGGCGTCGGCTCGGTGGTGAATCTGGAACGTGCGCTGGCGCTGGGCGATACGCTCGGCGGGCATATCGTGACCGGCCATGTTGACGGCACCGGGCGGGTTCGCCGGATTGATCAGGTTGACCGCGACTGGAAATTTGAAATCGAATGCGCACAGAACATGCTTATGTTGATGGTGTACAAGGGTTCGATTGCTTTGGACGGTATTTCTCTGACGGTTGCGGAACTCAAAAAGGACGCTTTTGTGGTTCATATTATTCCGCATACGCTCGAAGAAACCGATATGTCGGAGTTCAAGCCCGGTACAAAGGTGAATCTGGAGGCTGATATTCTCGGAAAGCACGTTCAGCGCATTCTCGAATTTGGCGGCGGTCAGGATTACCGGATCAGTTTTGAGAACAAATGACGGAATTTTATATGGATCGAAAAAAAATACTTCTGGTCGATGATGAGGAAGCCATCCGGAAAATGGTGCGGGCGATTCTGGGCGCCGATAACTACGATTTCGCGGAAGCTTCCAACGGGCTGGAAGCGCAGGCCCTGCTCGACAAAACAGCGTACGATCTGGTCATCAGCGATGTCATTATGCCGGATTGTGACGGTATTGAGCTGGTGATGGCTATCCGGCATAAATTGCCGGGAATTAAAGTGATCGTCATGTCCGGCGGCGGGCGGGTTCGGGCCGGTCACTATCTCGATCTGGCCAGTAAGCTCGGCGCGGCCCGCGTTTTTGAAAAACCTTTTGACACAGCGGCGCTTCGCACCGCTGTGAAGGAACTGCTTGTTTAACCTCGCAACAGGAACATTATGAAAGAAACCGATCTGCTCAAACTCTTTGAAGACACCCAGGCTTTGCTCAACGGCCACTTTGAACTCCGTTCCGGACTGCACTCCAACCGCTTTTTCCAGTGCGCACTGCTTCTCCAGTATCCCCGCATCGCCGAACAGGTATGCGGCGCGCTGGTCGAGAAGATGAAAACCGTTCTCGGCGGTCTGGAAGTGGATACAGTCATTTCGCCGGCGCTGGGCGGAATTCCGGTCGGCCATGAAGTGGCCCGCGCGCTCGGCAAACGGTTTATCTTCGCCGAGAAGAACGCGGAGAAAATGCTCACCATGCGCCGCTTCAAAATCGCCAAGGGCGAGCGCTTTTTGGTGGCCGAGGATGTCATTACGCGGGGCGGACGGGTTCAGGAAACCATTGATATCGTCAAACAGCATGGCGGCATCGTCCATTCCGTAGGCGTACTGGTCAACCGCAGTGGCGGCAAAGCGAGTTTCGAGGTCCCGACGGTCAGCCTGCTCGACATTGAGCCTGTCACCTGGGAACCGGCGGCATGCCCGCTCTGTAAAGAAGGACGGCTCCCGCTGGTGCATCCGGGAAGCTGATCCGGAGCGCAGATGCTGAAGCTGAAAGGGCGGACGGTCAGTCCGCCCTTTTTTGTCTTCCGGCGGGCCATGTTTCCCTTAATTTTCTGTTGTCACCTCTCCGGATACGGCTTATCCTCCACGCTCATTTTTGTTCTTCAAATTGGAGTTCTAGTTATGGCGCATCCGCTCGAAGCACTTCTGGCATTGCAGGAAAAAGACCGCAAAATCGCAAAACTTCAACGCGAAATCCGCGACATTCCCGCCCGTAAAGCGGACATTGACAAACAGCTCGAAGGAGCAAAAACCCGCCTGACGGCGGCCCGTGAATCTCTCAAAAAACTCTCCGCCGACCTCAAACAGCTTGAAGTCGAAGTCGGTTCACTGCGCGACAAGATCACCAAGTACAAGCAACAGCAGATGGAGTCCAAAAACAACGAGCAGTACCGCGCCTTTCTGCAGGAAATTGCCGCCGCCGAAAAAACCATCTCCGGCCTCGAAGACCGTGAAATTGTCCTGATGGAACAGTCGGAAGCCGCCAAAGCCGTCATCGCCGAGCGTGAAGCCGAACTGAAGACCGAAGAAGACGGCGTGAGCGAAGAAAAAGAAATGCTCGAAGAGCGTCTCAAAGACGTGCAGGGCGATCTGAACGGCATGATGGCAGACCGCGGACGGATCACATCTTCGGTTAACCCGTCACTGCTTTCCAAATACGAACGCCTGTTCAAAAACAAAGGCGACTTCGCCGTGGTGCAGGTCGAAAAAGACCACTGCTCCGGCTGTCATATGCGCCTGCCGCCGCAGGTCACCAATGACGCGCTCAATCCCGACAAGCTTGTCATCTGCAACTTCTGCGGACGCATGCTCATCAACCTGCGCTAAGAAAAGCTCCGTCGCACTTCGTTTGCTGGAGCACTCCAGAGCGCTTTGCACAGAAACTTCTCGCCTTGGCGGGTGCCGATGCGTACCTTCCTTCTCCGCAGGCAGAGTGTATCGACCGCTCTTTGGTTCGCCAAGGGGAGGAAAGTCCGGACTCCGCAGGGCAGGACGTTCCGTGGTTAACGCGGAAACTCCGGTGCGAGATCGCCGGGGATGGAAAGTGCCACAGAAATTATACCGCCCTGAGGGCGCTTCGGCGCATCGAAGGGTAAGGGTGAAATGGTGGGGTAAAAGCCCACCGCTCCAAGGGTAACCGCGGAGGCAGGGTAA
>JBIIYG010000011.1:0-63643 GCA_044346945.1 Pontiellaceae bacterium
GGCCCCGTCATACAAATCCGCATTGCCGGCTTCGATCCCCTGCTGTTCCGAACCGCAAATCGGGTGTGAGCCGATAAATTCAGCGCCGGTTCCGGCCAGAGCTTCCGCCATCAGTTCATTCAGGCAGGCTTTCGTACTGCCGACATCTGTAACAATCGCACCCGGCTTCAATCCGACCCGGCAGGCTTTGGCCAGTTCGGGAATGGTCAGAACCGGAACGCATAAAACCGCCAGATCAGCGCCGCGAACCGCTTGGACCGGATCGGAAAAGACCGCGTCAGCGATACCAAGGTTCAGAGCCGCCTCCCGGGTTTCGGGGCGGCGGGCGTACGCATGGATACGGACAGGAACACCGCGCTTGCGCAGTGCAAGCCCCAGCGACGAGCCCATCAGTCCGGTTCCTAAAATTGCCAGTGTCTGCATGTTGCGTTCCAAAGGTGGAGCTGGAATCTACAAAACCGGACGGAGGAAACAAAGTAGAAACACACGGCGGCGAATATACCCGATCTGATGGCTTGTCTTTCTGAACCGATCTTTTTCATTGTTAAGCGCCGGTCAATTCCGTAGAACCGCCCGACAGAACAATTTTGCATGAAAAACAATCTACAGCTGGTTTTTGTCTGCCTGATGTGCCTGATGCGCTTTTCTCCGGCGCTTTCTCAGGAGATTCCGCGCCAGCAACTGCGCTGGATGGGTCACTGGAAAAACGAAGGTCTGCGCGAACAGCTGGTCCGTGAAGTATTTGATGACTTCGCTTTCCAGAATCAGGATATCCACATTCAGTTCGCATTTCCCGACGATATTCTGCCGACCAATTCAAATGCGACCGCCGCCGAATTGATTGTCCAAATGATTAAGTCCGGCAATATCACATGGGATGTCGTGCGGCTGGATTATCCGATCTACCGGACTGTCGGCTCGCGGCTGAAGGATCCGGACTGGGGCAGAAAACATCTGGTCGATTTTTCGGCCATTCCCGGATTTGAAGAAAGTCACAAGCCGTTTCTGGTCGAAGGATCCGATTGCCATCTTCATACCAGCGGGGTTTTCACAGGCCCGTACATCGAAGGTTTTTTCTATGCGGTCTGGTATAACGTCAAAGTCGCGGAAAAGCTCGGACTCACCGTCCGCGAAGAGGAAATGAGCGTTGCTGACCTGCTGGGATACGCCCGGAGCATCAGCGAGTACAACCGTTCCGCCGAAACCCCGCTCGCCCTGTTTGCGCCGTTCAAACTGTCCGGTTCATTCGAACGGCTGGCGTACAATCTCTATCTCTCCCTGCCGGAGAAAGAGGATGAGGCGGTAAAAATGAAGCGTATTCTCGACCTGTTCGAGACGCTGGGACAACTCGCGCCCATGCCCGGCACACAGAAGGAAGCCAGCTGGCAGGATGCGGCCCGGCTATTAAATGAAGATAAGGCGCTTTTCCTCGCTGATCCGACGTGGCGCTACAACATGATTCAGAAGAACAACCCTGAGCTTCTTCAGAAATTGCGGCTGGCGCAAATGCCGGGATTCGGAAAACAGCGGTATTACGCCGGAGGATTTATGCCGGTCTGGGCCGTCATGAAAAACAGCCCGAACCGGGACTCCGCCATCCGGCTGATGCAGTTCTGGAGCCGTCCGGAAATTGCTGAAAAATGGGCCCGCTACACGAAAAACCCGACCGGCCTCGCAGGCAATCTGTACGATCCGGAATACGGCCTAGACATGTTTGCGGAATATCAGAGAAAGCTCACAACCGATCGCGAAATCAGGCCGGATGTTTTCATGCTTCAGAAAGAAAATATTCCGATCGCGCCGGCCTTGAAGTATCTTACCCCTTTGCTGACCGGAGAAATCTCCACAGAAGACGCCCTTCTGAAAATCAGGAGCCAACAGAAATGAAACGGATCGTCGAATCGCTGGCATTTAAGCTCGGACTGGCGATCTTTGTGACCGCCGCACTGAGCTTCTCCGGCCTCGGACTGTACTGCACACATCTCTTTTCCAGTCAGATCGATGCCAGGCTGATTGCGCAGGCCAAAATCCCCGGCCAGCTGATGAATCAGCAGGCGCTTCCGTACAGCACGGCACGGGACCGGACAGCCCTCTCAAATCTCGTCGGCGCAAACGTCCTCTGTGCCTCCGTGAGCCGCGCCGACCGGCGGATTCATTACTGCACCGACCCCGCGCGGGAAGGAACATACAGAACCTGCGCGAACGATCCGGCTTCCCGGAAAAACCACGAAAAAGCTTTCTGCCTGCACAGCACCACATCGCTCTTCGCTGAAGACAAATACCTCGGTGAACTGCATCTGAAAATCGACACCTCCGACGCTGAACTGGAAAAGCGGAAAGTCGCGGCGGTTTTTCTGACCGGCGGTTTGTTGTGCATTCTGCTGACCACGCTCGCCGGCGCTTTTCTGATCCGCAGACTGACCATGCCTCGGATCAAATCCTCAATTGAATGTCTGCGCACCGTCGCAACCGGAAATTACAAAGCGAGGATCGAACAGGCTGACTCACGGGATGAGCTGGGTCTGCTGGAGCGCGGAATCAACAATATGGTTCAGCGGCTTGATGACCGGCAGGCCGAAGATGCCCGTCTGAATATTGAACTGAAAAACGCCAAAGAATCCGCCGAAAGCGCCAGCAAGAGCAAGAGTGAGTTTCTGGCCAACATGTCGCACGAAATCCGCACCCCGATGAACGGCATTATCGGCATGACACAACTTATGGAGGACACCAGCCTGACCGCGGAACAGGCGGATTATATCCAAACCATCGCCGCTTCGGCCAAAAACCTGATGTCCATCATCAATGACATCCTCGACCTTTCGCGGATTGAGATCGGGAACTTTTCATTAAAAAACGAGCCGGTCTGCATTCACGATCTGCTGAATGAACTCCATAAATTTTTCACACCGGCGGTGCAGACAAAAGGTCTGAGCCTCCATATTGAAGGCGCGGACGCTGTTCCCGAAACCGTGCTCACGGACGAAGGCTGTCTGCGTCAGGTGTTAATCAACCTGATCGCCAACGCCATCAAGTTCACCCACAAAGGTCATGTGAAAGTTTCCGTGCGGTGCGCCGGAAAGACAGCGGCAGACTGCACACTGGAATTTGATGTGCAGGACACTGGAATCGGCATTTCTAAAGAGGCGCAGAAAATTATCTTCCGGGAGTTCACACAGGCGGACGGTTCTCATACCCGCAAATACGGAGGAACCGGGCTGGGTCTTTCAATTTCCCGCCGGATCGTCGAAAAAATGGGCGGCGAACTCACCGTATCCAGCGAGCCGGGTCACGGCGCAACCTTCTCCTTCCGCGTCACCTTCCCGATGGATCGTTCCGCACCTCAGAAACACGCTCCGGCAGAGCAACCGTCCCCGCAAACCGGCTACACCCTCACTCGCGCGCTCCGCGTTCTTCTGGTGGAAGATAATCTGCTGAACCGCAAAGTGGTTTTGAAAATGCTCGAGAAAGAAGGCTGTCTGATCGACGTCGCCGGGAACGGTCAGGATGCGCTGGAAAAACTATATCTGACCGCGCCGCCGGACCGGCGTCCGGTGTACGATATGATTTTGATGGATATTCAGATGCCGGTCATGGACGGCCTGCAAGCCACTGCGGCCATCCGGAGATTCGACAAAATCGTTCCGATCATCGCACTTACCGCGCACGCCATGAAAGGCGACCGCGAGAAGTTCATAGAGGCCGGCATGAACGACTATCTGGCCAAACCGATTCACCGCGAGGAGCTTCAGGCTATCCTGAATCGCTACACGCCGCGAAGCTGACCGGACGAAGCCCGTCAGCTCTGGGAGAACGTCAGCTTCTCGCCCGTAATACCGACCGCAACCGGCAGATCGCTGGCGATTTCCCCGCGCAGAATCGCTTCCGCCAGCGGATCTTCAAGATTACGTTCTACCGACCGCCGTAGCTGTCGCGCGCCGTAGGCTTTATCGAAGCCCTTCTTGATCAGGAATTTTTTCGCATCCTCCGAAAGATCAATACGGATTTTACGGGCCGAAACCCGTTCCTGCACCCGGGCGATCTCGAGACCGAGGATGACTTCGATATCCTTCTCGTTGAGCTGACGGAAAACGATGATGTCGTCGAGGCGGTTGACCAGCTCGGGCTTAAAGACCTCTTTGCAGGCCGCCATCATCACCGTCTTAAGTTTATCGTAGTCGTTTTCTTCACGCTCCGGCGCAAAGCCAAGACCGGCTTTCGCAACGTGCGTGGCTCCGACATTGGAGGTCATGATGATGATCGTATTCCGGAAATCCACACTGCGGCCTAGACTGTCGGTCAAACGGCCCTCTTCCAGAATCTGTAACAGCATGTGCATCACGTCTGGATGGGCCTTTTCGACCTCGTCGAACAGAACCACGGAATAAGGCCGGCGGCGTACCCGCTCGGTAAGTTGTCCACCTTCTTCGTGCCCGACATAGCCGGGCGGCGAACCGACCAGACGCGAGGAGGAGAATTTCTCCATGTATTCCGACATATCAATCTGGATCAGCGCATCGGGGTCATCGAACATAAACCGCGCCAGCTCTTTGGCCAGCATGGTTTTGCCCACACCGGTCGGGCCGAGGAACGCGAACGACCCGATCGGACGGCGGGGATCCTTCAGTTCCGCCCGCGAACGGCGCAACGCGCGGGAAATGGCTGACACCGCTTCGTTCTGTCCGATAACGCTCTTTTCAATCTGCGCTTCCATCTGAAGCAGTTTAGCCAGAGCCTGCTGACCCATCTTATCAACGGGCACGCCGGTCCACTTGGAAACGACGATGCGGATTTCCTCCTCGTCCACCGTCGAAAGATTTTCTTTCTGTTCGGACTCCCACGCCTTCATGGCGGCATCCAGCTCCTCTTTCGCCTTACGTTCTGCATCGCGCATCGCGGCGGCTTCCTCGAACTTCTGCTCGCGGATGGCGACATCTTTTTTGTGCTGGGATTCCATCAGCCGCTGACGGATTTCCTGAAACTCCGGCGGCTTAACCATATTAGCGATATGACTGCGGGCGCCCGCCTCATCAATCAGATCAATCGCCTTATCCGGAAGGAACCGGTCGGGCAGATACCGCGAGGAAAGCTTGGCGGCGGACTCCAGCGCGGCATCGCTGATTTTGGTGTGATGATGCTCCTCATATTTCGGGCGCAGTCCTTTAAGAATCTGCACGGTCTCTTCAATCGTCGGCTCGTTGACAATCACCGTCTGGAACCGGCGCTCCAGCGCCGCGTCTTTCTCAATGGACTTACGGTATTCGTTGAGCGTAGTCGCGCCGATACACTGCATTTCGCCACGGGAAAGCGCGGGCTTGATGATATTGGCCGCATCCATCGTGCCTTCGGCGGAACCGGCTCCGACAATCGTATGCAGTTCGTCGAGAAACAGCAGAGTGTTCTTCGTCTTGCGGATTTCATCCATAACCGCCTTGATGCGCTCCTCAAACTGCCCGCGGTATTTGGTTCCGGCCACCATCAGCGCGAGGTCGAGTGTGACCACCTTTTTATCCGCCAGAAGCTGGGGAACCGTCCCGTCGGCAATCGCCTGCGCAAGCCCTTCCGCAATCGCTGTCTTGCCGACACCGGCCTCGCCCAGCAGAACCGGATTATTTTTGGTCCGGCGGCAGAGAATCTGAATCACGCGCTCAATTTCATTCTTACGGCCGATCACCGGATCCAGCTCACCCTTTCGCGCCATCTCCGTCAGATCGCGTCCGAATGCATTCAGCGCGGGGGTTTTAACCGCCTGCCCGTCAGCCGGTTTCTGCTGTGTCGCATACCCCGGCCCCTCTTCCTCATTCGATTCCATGGCGCCGTCATAATCCGGATCGAGCATGGTCATAATCTCTTCGCGGGCCTCGTCGAGATCAACACCCATATTCTCGAGAACCCGGGCGGCGATCCCTTCACCCTCACGCAGAAGACCGAGCAGAATATGCTCCGTGCCAACATAGCTGTGATTCAGCGAACGGGCCTCGCTGGTCGCCAGTGCCAGCACCTTCTTGGCGCGCGGCGTAAAAGGAATATTCCCGGTCATCTTTGTATCGGAACCGGTGCCGACCGCCTTTTCGACCTCCAGCCGGAGCGACTGTAAATCCACACCCAACGACTGGAGCGCGCTGACCGCCACGCCGTTGCCGAGCGCGACCAGCCCGAGCAGAATATGCTCCGTGCCGACATAGTTATGATTAAACTGCTCGGCCTCTTTGCGGGCCAGGTGCAGAACGCGCTGTGCTCTAGGGGTAAAATTTTCCATGAAACTCCTCTCAAAACAGGCCTGCGATTATTCCAGAACGGGCGTTGAATACAACCCCGAATACGTAACGAGTCATGCGCAATGCGTAATCAGGAAAGGAGCCTGTTTCCGGAATTACGAATTACTTCTCCGAACCGTATCCGACTCACGGGGATTTTATTTTTCGGGACAATTCGATCTGCTCCAGCTCCTGCTCCGCCTCGATAAAGTGCCTTTCAACCTCCGTCGGTTCCCTGAGCTGTTTCATCCGGAATGCTTCATACTCTTCATGCGCTTTGGCAATGGCGGCTTCATGACCGATCTGCCCAGTATGAGTCAGCAGTTCTCGCCCGGTCATGGTCAAGAACTGATCCAGCCGTTCAATCCAGTCCTGCATGGTCATCGGATTACGGTTGAGTGCCTGAATTTCAGCGATTTCAAGATAGGCCGTCACGATCCGGTTGAGAAGATTGAGTTCCTCTTCGGTCAGGTAGTTCTTGGCAATTTCTACATCGCGCTTGAGGAGTTTATTTCCCGGATAATTGGTGATCCCCATAGTGGGGTGTTCAGCATCCGCCCGCTGGATAATCAGCTCCGCCGCAGTATGGCCGTGCGCCGCCCAGTGCATCTTGTTCTGCACCTGTTTAAAGAAAAGCTGAGAGGTTTCCGTCTGCGGGTCGTAGTCAATGCTGGTGGCATAAATATCGAGCACCTTGCGCCAGAACACCTTCTCGGACGAACGGATATCCCGGATACGGGCGAGAAGTTCTTCAAAATAGCGTCCACCCTCCGGCTCTTTCAGGCGATCATCATTCAGCGTAAAGCCTTTGACTAAATACTCCTTCAGCCGCTCTGTTGCCCAGATTCTGAAACGGGTGGCCACTGCGCTTTTCACCCGATAGCCGACCGAAATAATCACATCCAGATTATAAAACTTTCGCGTACGCTGAACTCTCCGCGCACCTTCCTGCTGAACTTGTAAGAAATCCTTACAAGTTGCCTCTTCGGTCAACTCACCTTCGTCATAAATGCTTTTCAAATGGATGGTTATATTTTGCGGAGTCGTTTGAAACAACTCTGCAATCATAGCCTGAGTCAGCCAGACGGTTTCGTCCTGCAGTCGCACATCCAGCTTAATCTGTCCGTCCGGCGACTGATAAACAATCAGCTCGCCCCGTTCGCTTTCAGTCATTTCCTATCCTCCTGCAAGCCCTTACCCAACGATTGGAAAGTTTCTACCGTATTGTTCCAAACCTTGAAACTTCTTTCTCCAGACGGAGAGTAACAAAAAGGCTCCGCCGCAACGACGGAGCCATCAAAAACAGGGCGCGGGGTTCGCACTACTTGTTTTTACGGAAGTACTCAATCAGCCGGTTGGTGGAGCTGTCGTGCTTGAGTTTCGAGTCGCTGAGCAGTTCCGGCAGAATGGCCGAAGCCAGCACTTTGCCGAGCTGTACCCCCCACTGGTCGAACGAATAGATGTCCCAGATCATTCCCTGAACAAAGATTTTGTGTTCGTAGAGGGCGATGAGCTGGCCAAGCACTTCGGGCGTCAGTTTTTCCGCCATGATGGTGTTGGTCGGACGGTTGCCTTCGAAGGTTTTATGCGGGATCAGCTCCACCGGTGTTTTCTCGGCTTTCAGCTCGTCGGCGGTTTTGCCGAATGCCAACGCTTCGGTTTGCGCGAAGAAGTTGGCCATGAGCTTGGCGTGATGGTCGCCGAGCGGATTCTGCGATTTGGCAAAGCCGATAAAGTCGCACGGGATGAGTTTGGTTCCCTGATGGATAAGCTGATAGAAGGCGTGCTGGCCGTTGGTGCCGGGCTCTCCCCAGATGACGGGCCCGGTCTGCCATTCGACGCGCTTGCCGTCCTGTGTGATGGTTTTGCCGTTGGATTCCATGTCGCCCTGCTGGAAGTAGGCGGCGAAGCGGCTCAGATACTGATCGTACGGCAGAATCGCCTGCGTGGCGGCATCGAAGAAATTGTTATACCAGATGCCGAGCAGAGCCAGAATGACCGGCATGTTTTCTTCAAACGGCGCGGTGCGGAAGTGGCTGTCCATCGCATGAAAACCCGCCAGCATTTTGCGGAAGTTTTCCGGGCCGACGGCAATCATGACCGGCAGACCGATCGCGGAGCAAAGCGAGTAACGTCCGCCGACCCAGTCCCAGAAGCCGAACATATTCTCCGTATCAATTCCAAACTTTGAAACCTCGGCGGCGTTGGTGGAAAGCGCAACAAAATGCTTCGCCACTGAGGCCTTGTCTTTCAGCGCGTCCAGCAACCATGTCCGCGCCGTTTCGGCGTTAGTCATCGTTTCCTGCGTCGTGAAGGTTTTGGACGCAACGATGAACAGCGTTTCATCGGCTTTCAGATCGCGCACCGCTTCGGCGATGTGCGTGCCGTCCACGTTGGAGACAAACCGGACGGTCAGGTCGCGCTGGGAGTACGGCTTGAGCGCCTCGTACGCCATAACGGGGCCGAGATCGGAACCGCCGATGCCAATGTTGACAATATTTTTGATCGGCTTGCCGGTGTAGCCCTTCCACTCACCGGAACGGATGCGGTTCGAGAACACTTCCATCCGGTCGAGCACGTCATGAATCCCCGGCATCACATCTTCGCCGTCCATCAGCACTTTCGTTCCGCGCGGAGCGCGCAGAGCCGTATGAAGCACCGCGCGGTCTTCCGTTCGGTTGATTTTCGCGCCGGTAAACATCGCCTCGATCTTCGCCCTCAACCCGCACACCTCGGCCAGATCAACCAGCAGGCAGAGTGTTTCGTCGGTCATACGGTTTTTCGAATAGTCCAGAAACAGGTCGCAGGCGGTCAGCGAAAAGGTCTCGGCGCGCTTCGGGTCGGCGGCGAACAGTTCGCGCAGGTGTTTCGACTCGGTCTTTTTCCAATGTTTGGACAGCTCTTTCCACTCAGGACGTTTTGTAAGCATCTGGGTTCTCCATGGTTAAAAATCAGGCCGCAGAGTAGCGGGTGAAACCTCCGTCATAAACCTGAAAATGAGGAAAAGTCAGCCAACCTGCGCTTGTTTCAAGGGGCTTTTATGTTACAAGGGAAAGGTTATGCGCAATTACACCTTATGCCTTCTGCTGGCCGCAGTCCTTTCCGGTTGCGGAAAACCGGATGCACCGGCCCAGACAGCCGCCGCACCCGCCGCGCCGCAGGAGGATTCCCTTCCGACCGGGCGGATCGCCGCGCGGATGGCCGACCGGCTTCCGCGCATTCACCTTAACCGGGACGAGTTAAACGACAGCATTGCCACCAATGCACTGTCTCTTTTCATCGACTCTCTCGACTATGACCACAGCTTTTTCCTCGCCTCCGACATTGCCGAATTCCAGTTGCAGGCCACCAATCTGGACAATCAGATTATCGCCGGAGACACCGGCTTCGCGCAGACTGTTTTCAGCCGGTTCAAGGAACGCGTCACCAACCGGGTGGCGTTTGTCAACCGGCTGATGGATCAGGGATTCGATCTCGGCACCGAAGAAACCTACCGCTGGAAGCGGGACACCGCGCCGTGGCCGGCGGACACCGGAGAATGGGACGATCTGTGGCGTAAAAAAGTTAAAAACGATTACGTCGCCCGCGTCGCCGCGATGGAGGCCGGTGTGGATGATGAGGACGAAGAAACCACCAATACGGTGGCGACAGCGAAACCCGCTGAAATTCTGTCGCCCGAAAAAGCCGTACGCGAACGCTACAAACAGTATCAACTGCTGATCGAGAGCAACTTCGACAGCGAAACCGTTCTCCAGCGCTATCTGAGCTCGTTCACCCACAGCTACGATCCGCACAGCGATTATCTTTCGCCACGCAGTGTCGAGGATTTCGACATCAACATGAGCCTTTCACTGGTCGGCATCGGCGCCACACTGCGCAGTGAAGACGGCGCGGCGAAAATCATGCAGTTGATCGCAGGCGGCCCGGCCGAACAGGACGGACGGCTCCAGGCCGGCGATAAAATCATCGCCGTTGCGCAGGGCGACAAGCCGCCGGTCAGCATCCTGTACTGGCCGCTCAGCAAGGCCGTGCGCATCATTCGCGGCGAAAAAGGCACTAAAGTCGTTCTGACAGTCATTCCCGCCGATGACGCCACCGGAACCCGCACCAAGCTCATTGATCTCGTTCGGGATGAAGTGAAACTCGAAGCGCAGGCCGCCAAAGGCGAAGTGAAGGAAATTATCGGAACCAACGGAGTGCCGCGCCGCATCGGAGTCCTCACCCTGCCCGAATTCTACGCCGACTTCGAAGCAACCCGCAAAGGCGACGCCGAGGCGCGCCGGGCGTCCACCGATGTACGCCGTTTTCTGAATGAGTTCGCCACCAACCGGCTGGACGGCGTGATTCTCGATCTGCGCAATAACGGCGGCGGATCACTGACCGAAGCGATCGACATCACCGGACTTTTTATTCCCGTCGGGCCGGTGGTGCAGGTGCGCGAACAGCGCGGCGTGTCCGTCCTGCCGGACGGCGATCCGGACTCATCGTATAACGGCCCGCTGGTTGTGCTGGTCAACCGGCTCAGCGCGTCGGCTTCTGAAATTGTCGCCGCCGCTTTGCAGGACTACGGGCGGGCGGTCATTGTCGGCGACAGCAAAACGCACGGCAAAGGCACAGTGCAGACTGTCTATCCGCTCTCAAAACTCAATGAGGATCTCGGCTCACTCAAAGTTACCACTGCCAGTTTTTATCGGATCGCCGGCGGATCGACCCAGCTCAAGGGGGTCATCCCGGATGTCGTTCTTCCGTCACTGTACGACGCGCTCGAAATCGGCGAGGACTCATTGCCGCACGCCCTGCCCTGGTCACAGGTCCGCAGTGCCTATTACCGTCCGTGGATCGACTCCGTTAAACCGGCGATTCCGGAACTGCTGAAAAACTCCGCAGAGCGCATATCCACCAATCCTGCTTTTACTGTATTGATGACGCGGCGGGATCAGATCCGGAAACGGATGGAAACTCCTGAAGTTTCATTAAAACTGTCCGACCGCGTCGGGGAAATCACCGCCGAGAAGGAACTCGAGAAACTTCAGGATGAAACAATGGTCGGCGACAAAACCAAAAAAGAAGACCCGACTCTCGATGAAGCCCTCAACATCGTATCCGATCTGGCTTCTCTGGCAGGCCGCAAATCCGATGTCGTGGTTACCCGAACCGGAACCAATTAAACCTTCTTCACCGGACGATCCGGATCGCCAGCCAGAAAGCGCGGCTGGGTTGCGGCCGCAAACTCGATACCTTCCGCGTTAAAGCGGCTCAGCACCGCCAGATTCAACGCCTGATCGAATTCCATAAACGCCCAGTAGTCGGAAGCCGGAACAAACCAGTAATGAACCGTGATGTTCAGTGATGCCGTGTTGAAGTCATTGAAATAGACTCGCGGCGGCATGTCCGGATGAAGTTTTTCGTTCCGGCGATCCAGCTCTTCTTTGATGATTTCAACCGCCCGCTGGACTTTCTCCGCCGGCGTGTCGTAGGCCACCGCGACATTGGCGGTGCGCTTGATGTAAGGCCGGCGCGTAATGTTCCGGATCGTTTTATTCGCCAGCTCGCCGTTCGGAATGGTCACCAGATGGCCGTTGAATGTCCGCAGGCGCGTCGAGCGCATCCCGACTTCTTCCACCACGCCGTCCTCGCCGTCCACGTTCACACAGTCGCCCAGCTGAAACGGCCGGTCGGCGAAAATCACCAGAGAACCGAAAAAGTTTTTGATCGTATCCTGCGCCGCCAGAGCGACCGCCAGACCGCCGACCCCGAGTCCGGCGAGAATCGAAGTGATCGGCTTATCGCTCAACTGCTGAGTGATCTGCACCAGTCCGAGCAGAACCGTTACCGTGCGCACAGTTTTTCGCAGAACCGGTGCCATCCGGTCGTCCAGCGCCGTATGCAACCGCGACCGCAGACGGCCCAGCCAGTAATCCAGCAGTTCGACGGACTGATAAATCACATAGGTCACAGCGATGGTAATCAGCACGGCAATCATATCCGAACGCGTGCCGGCCATCCCCGGCGAAACATTCAGCGTCCGCAAAGCGGCGCAGATACCGATCACGGTGACCGGAAACGTCGCCGTGCGTGCGGCCAAAGCCAGCACGGTGCCATGGAATGGGTCTTTGCCGAGCGGTGTGTTCACCCGGATCTTCTCGCAGAAATATTTCAGAAACCGCCCGGCGAGAAACGCGGTCAGAACCATGAGAACAGCCAGAGAGAAACCCCAGAAACTGTTCGTCTGATGTAACGTCGGCATCACTGTTGCGGCATCCATATCCGGCTCCTATCGTCCATTTTTCAAAGTCATTTCATGCAACCACTGAACGGTCTCGGGATTTAACATATCCCCGGAAAACCGCCAGCCCCAATTCCCCTGCGTCGTTCCGGGCGTATTCATCCGCGCCTCGCCGCCCAGCCCCAGCACATCCTGCAGAGGCAGAATCGCCCATTTAGCCGGAGCGCTCAGCGCCAGTCCCGCAAGACCGCGATGCGCGGAGCCGTCACCGGCGCAAATCCTGACACGGTGCCGTTCCCCTCCATCCAATCCCTGGAACCAGCTCTCGGTCGTGTCGTTATCGTGCGTTCCGGTATAAACCGCCCAGTTTTTCTCGACGCCTTCCGGGCGGTAACCCTCCCGTGACATCGGTTCCGCGCCAAAGCGGAACTGAAGCACCCACATACCGGGAAATCCGCACGCCTCGCGCAACGCTTCCACCTCATCGGTGATCAGCCCGAGATTTTCCGCAATCACATGATCCGCCAGCCGGAACGTTTTACCGAAGTTCTCCCGCAACCGGCTTTCCAGCGATTGGAAAAATTCCAGCCCCGGCCCGTGTATCCAGCGGCCCTTGATGGCGGTCGGCTCGTCGGCCGGAATTTCCCAGTAACTCTCGAAGCCGCGGAAATGATCAATGCGGACGATATCCGTCATCTCAAGCATCCGCCGCATCCGCCGCGTCCACCAGTCATAACCGGATTCGCGGTGCGCGGCCCAGTCATAGAGCGGATTGCCCCAGCGCTGACCGGTTGCCGAAAAATAGTCCGGGGGAACCCCCGCCACCACCGACGGCGAACCGTCGTCCCGAAGAAAAAACAGCTCGCGGTTCGCCCAGACATCGGCGGAGTCCCCCGCGACGAAAATCGGAATATCACCGATCAGCCGAATTCCCGACTCCTTGCAAAACCGCGCCGTTTCGTTCCAGTGTTTGGAAAACAGATACTGCAGAACTTCGTGACGGCGTATTTTTTTCGCCAGCTTTGTCCGCGCCCGTTCCAGAGCCCGGAAATCCCGGTCGCGCAGTCCGGCGGGCCATTCCATCCACGGACGGTTTTTCTGCGCCTCGCGGATCGCCATGAACAAAGCATAATCGGAAAGCCAGTCCGCTTCCTTCACGCAGAAAGCCGTAAACTCCTCGTCCGGCTCAAAGCGGTCGGCCATGCGGAACAGGATTTTTTCGCGGGCCGCGATCGCCGCCGGAAAATCAATCCGGTGAGGATCGAACGACGGAAAATTCTTCAGCTGTCTCGTCGTCAGCCAGCCCTCTTCGATCAGCCGGTCAAAGCTGATCATCAAGTGATTCCCGGCGAACGCCGAAACAGACGAATACGGCGAATAGCCGAACCCGACCGGCCCGGTCGGCAGAATCTGCCAGAGCGATTGCCCGGCGTCAGAAAGAAACCTGCCGAAATCCTGCGCCTGCGGGCCGAGCTCGCCCATACCCCAAGGTCCCGGCAAAGATGTAATGTGAAGTAAAACTCCGCTTTTCCGTTCAAAATTCATGCACCGCAGAATACGGGCAACCGGCAACGAAGCAAATCAGGAAATGATCAGTCCTTGCAGATTCGCGAACAGAACCCTACCCTCTCCGGCCGTGAGCTAAAGGAAAAGACCGTGAGCGATTTGCTGGTTAAGGGACATTTTAAGGGACTGGATGTTGCATTCACCTTCGCGGTGACGACCGAAGCGGTGAATGAAGTTGTACGACTGCACGACTGCGATCCGGCGGCGGCGCATATTCTGAGCCGCGCGCTGACCGGCGCACTGCTGAGCGCGGCGGTTCTTCCCGAAAAACAGAGACTGAACGTCTGCTGGAAATACAAAGGGCTTCTGCGCACCGTTCTGGCCGATGCCGGACAGGACGGCACCGTGCGCGGATTTATTTCTCCGCCTCAGCTGAATCTTACCGAGGATAATCCGGATCAACTCTACGGACAGCTTGGCGACCTGCAGGTTGTGCGGTCGGAAGACGGTAAAATTCTGAATTCCGGCACCGCGCCGGTCCCTCTCCACGACGTTGCCAAGGATTTGGCCTATTACCACTGCATCAGCGATCAGCTGGAAACCGGACTGAATGTGATGATCGGGTTTAATGCCGATCCGCAAAATCCGGTGCGGCTCTGTCAGGGCTGGATGATTCAGGCTCTGCCGGGAACCGATCTCGACCGGTTTGACCGGCTCCGCCGGAGAATGGACACTCCCGGATTCCGGAAACAGCTCGGCGACACCGCGACCGCCGAAACGCTCGCGGCCGTTTTGACCGCCGGCGAGTCCCGCTTTACCGGTCTGCACGCTGAAACAGGCCCCGTCCCCCGGTTTTTCTGTCCGTGCAACCGCGAAAAGATGGAAGCGGTTGTGCGTACACTGCCGATTCCGGAACGGATGGAGCTGGTGCAGAAAAAAGAACCGGTGAAAATCAACTGCCAGTTCTGCAACCGGCATTACGAGCTGAGCATTGACGAATGTATTGCGGCCTGGAACCAGAAAAAAATCTAGCGCTTTTCTCCGGCGTGTGCGCGGAGAAGTTCAACCGCATGTTCCGGTACGTCGAGATCACCAAAACCGCGGCCTAAAGATAGGTCCGGTGTCAGCGCGCCGTGAAAGTCCGACCCGCCGGTCGCAACCAGATCGAAATCTTCACAAATGCGCAGGAACGACGCGGACTGGTGCGGCTTGTGAATTGGATGCCAAACCTCAATCCCGCCCAATCCGTGAGTCTTCAGCTGTTTGACAAGGCGACGCAATCCCCGCGAAGTGAGCTTCATCTGCCCCGGATGGGCGATCACAGAAACTCCTCCAGCCTTCCGGATCAGTTCAATACATGCTTCCGGTGTGAGGCGACGACGATCAACATAGGCGGCTTTCCCTTTCCCGAGAAGCTGTTGAAATATTTTATCCTTATGAGAGAAATGCCCCTTCTCAATCAACGCGGCCGCGAAATGCGGACGGGCAATCAGCGCATCGCCGGCGTGTTTACGGACATCGTCGTGAGTCAGCTCATAGCCCAGCCGGTTGAGCTTTTCCAATATCTGGGTGTTCCTCTCGACCCGCCCCTCCCGCACCCAGTGAAGAGCCGATTGCAAAGCCTCGCATGCCGGATCAAAAAAATAGCCAAGCATGTGGAATGTCGTATCACCATATTCCGCACTGAGCTCAATCCCCGGTACGGCATGAACCTCCGAAGATTTGCCGGCCGCCATAAACCTCGGCAACCCGTCTGTCGTATCGTGATCCGTCAGAGCCAGAGCGGTAATTCCGCATTGTTCGGCCAGACGAAGCAGTTCCTCCGGGGTGCTGGTTCCATCAGAAAAAATTGAATGGCAGTGCAAATCAATCATGCGGCAATCTGGCTTTCCGAAAACGAAAACGCAAGCATCCATTGGCGCTTTCACTTCCCTTTCGATTCAATTTTCTAATATTTCTCATTAGTCACCGGGTCTCGTTTGAGCTAAGTTCCCCGACCTCAGCCCAAGTTAAATTAATTGAACTAAAAAAAGGAGCAACCGGTGGACACTAAATTAATTGCCAATACGATTCGTGGACTTTCAATGGACGGCGTGCAGGCCGCAAATTCAGGACATCCCGGTATGCCGATGGGTATGGCCGATGTCGCCGCCGTTCTCTGGACGCAATTCCTGAAGCACAACCCGCAAAACCCGCAATGGGCTGACCGCGACCGGTTCGTCCTGTCTGCCGGTCACGGCTCGATGCTGATTTACAGCCTTCTGCACCTTGCGGGCTATAATCTGCCTCTGGAAGAACTGAAAAAATTCCGTCAGTGGGGAAGCAAAACCGCCGGTCATCCGGAATACGGCCACACCGTCGGTGTCGAAACCACCACCGGTCCTCTCGGACAAGGTTGCGGCAATGCGGTCGGCATGGCGATTGCCGAGCTGATGCTGGCGAAAAAATTCAACAGCAAAGAGCATAAGCTGGTTGACCACTATACGTACGTCATCGCCAGTGAAGGCGAGTTCATGGAAGGCATTTCCCACGAAGTATTCTCCATGGCCGGCAACCTCGGTCTCGGCAAGCTGATTGTGTTCTACGATCAGAACTTCATCAGCATCGAAGGCGAAACCCACATCACCTACACCGACGATGTCAAAAAGCGGATGCAGGCGTACGGCTGGCACGTTCAGGAGATCAACGGCCACAACACCGATGAGATCGCCGCCGCTACGAAGGCCGCGCAGGCGCAGACGAAAAAACCGTCGGTGATCATCTGCAACACCACCATCGGATTCGGATCGCCGAATAAAGCCGGATCGCATGACTGTCACGGCGCCCCGCTCGGTGAAGAGGAAGTAAAACTCTCCAAGGCCGCGCTCGGCATCTCCCCGGAAAAATTCTTCGTACCGGAAGAAGTCCGCGCCGCCTTCGCCGCTGTCGCGAAGAAAAACGCCGCTGTAGAAGCAGAGTGGAACGCGACCTTTACCGCCTTTGAACAGGCCAAGCCGAAAAAGGCCGCAGAATGGAAAGCCGCAATGAGCGGTGAACTGCCGGTGAATCTCGCGAAAAAGATCGCCGACTTCGAAGCCGGCACTTCCATTGCAACCCGCGCCGCCTCCGGCAAAGTGCTTCAGGATCTGGCAAAAGCGGTTCCGTATCTTGTCGGCGGCTCCGCCGACCTCGCGCCGAGCAACAACACCTATCTCAAAGACCTCGGCGACATCGGTAAGAAAAACTTCAAAGGCCGCAACTTCCACTTTGGTGTGCGCGAACTGGGCATGGGGGCCATCATGAACGGTGTTCAGGTTCATGGCGGTTTCCGTATCTTCGGCGGAACCTTTCTGGTGTTCGCTGACTACGTCCGCCCGACCACCCGCGTCGCCGCGCTGATGGGTCTGCCGGTGATTTACGTTTACACCCACGACAGCTTCTATGTCGGCGAAGACGGCCCGACTCATCAGCCGATCGAAACCCTGATGAGTCTGCGTATTACGCCGAACGTCACGGTCATCCGCCCTGCGGATGCAACCGAAACCAAGTGCGCATGGCTGGCCGCTCTCGAAAACAAGAGCGGGCCGACCGCCCTTCTGCTGACCCGTCAGAATCTTCCGGTCTTTGACCGCAAGGTTCTGCCTTGCGCCTGCAACCTGAAAAAAGGCGCCTACGTTCTATGGGAAAGCGCCAAGATTGGACACGACCTGCTGATTATGGCCAGCGGTTCGGAAGTCTCCATCGCTCTGGAGGCCGGTAAAAAACTGGCCGCCGAAGGCAAAGCCGTGCGCGTGGTCAGCTTCCCGAGCTGGGAACTGTTCGAGAAGCAGGATGCCGCCTACAAAGCATCGGTTTTCCCGCCGGAATGCTCGCGTCGTCTGTCGGTCGAAGCCGGCGCAACCCACGGCTGGGAAAAATATGTCGGCGCGCAGGGCCGAATGATTGGAATCAATCATTTCGGCGCATCCGCTCCGGCTGGAACTCTGGCTAAGGAGTTCGGATTCACGGCGGAAAATATTTATAAAACCGCCGCCGCAATGCTTGCGTAAGGTCTTCCCTTACAACACGAAAAGCTCACCGAAACGGTGAGCTTTTTTGTTTTTACTCTGGGAAAAAACAGTCTTTATCCCTAAAGTTCCCCGTCACAAGGAGAGGTTTATGGCGCAGGCTGTTTCAAATTCCCCGACGCAAGGTAAAGAAATCCCCGAGGCGCTCCGTCCGGTTCTCATTTCGCTGGGCCGAGGTCTCGGAACCGTTTCGGTTTACGGCTCGAACCATCCGTCCGTCGAACAGATTCTCGACCAAACCTTCGAGGATTTACGGATTGCACTGCAGAACAGGAAGTCGATCTCGCTCGGCACCTTCAACGGCACACTAACCGTTGATGAAGAGCCGGTCATTGCGCGAGACGTTCCTGTGCGTACTCTGGAAAAGCGGCTGGTTGCCATGAAGGTCTCCCATCTCGCCCTCACGAAGGGGCTCACCCGCAATGAATTAAAAAAACTGTTTTCCGCCCTTTGCGCCCCTACAGAAACGCTAATGAAGGAAACGCTCGCCGAGGCAGGTCTCGATCATATCGAAATGTCCGATGTCAAATATGTCGCCCTGCGCGATGGAGAACACAAAATCGGAAAAGGCGGCAAGGGTGGAAATGATTCAGGAACAGACGCCGGCGAAACCGCTCAAGTGAAAGTCAGCCAGATCGTCGCATTTCTCAAGGGTGAAACCTCCGGCGATCATACCGGCGAAGTGAAAAAAATGCTGTCCGATCCCGAGCGTCTGGGACAGATGATCATGGAAGCCGCAGCGGTGCGTCAAATGATGGTTTCAGCATGCGACGGTGAATCTCTGGCCGACATTGTTATCGGCTGTCTGCGCCGCACCTACGGCGGGTTACGCAACGAAGCGGAGTTCCAAACTCCGCAAGGCAAAGTCAATCTGACCAAGGCCATGATGCTACTCGAAAAAAATGTGCTGGATAAAATTCACGCGGCAATCGGCGCTCAGCATCCGGAAATCGACCGGCGGATTTTTGACGCCATCCGTGAAATGGAAGAGGAACAGCAGTTCGAGATGCTGACAGCGCATTATTTTGATCAGCGGCGCAAGCTGGATAAAGTTGAAGAAAAGCTGGTCGAAAATATTCAAAAACAGGGGGCTGAAAAAGCCCGCGAATTAGCGGAGGCTTCAGGGGTTCCTGCCGCAGACTGGCAGAGGCTTATGATCAAAGCCGGCATGGAATCCCCTTCTGAGTCAGGCGGCGGCTCCGGAGGAATCGACATGAGCGCGCTGGCTGTGGTTCTGGATAAACTGGGCGATCTCATGCAGATTGAAACCAGCAGTCCTGAGCAGATCAAGGCCGCGGTCAGCGAAACCCGGAGCGGGCTGAATGAATATGCAAACCGGATTGAAACACGCATTCATCAACTGGAAGGCCAGATCGAGCTGGAATCCAAGCATTCGCTGACCATCGAGGACCACGCGGAGCATCTCAGCCGCGAAGATCTGATGGTCGAAGTTTCCAAGCTGACACTGGCTCTGCTCCAGCCCCTCACTGTTGTCAACGCCTCCGTCGAGGCGTCTCTGCGTCATGCTGAAAAAGAGGTTCAGAAAGACCTTCTTGACCTGGCCTTCGAAAGCGGCAAACGAATGCAGTCGCTTACAAAACGGCTGATGACGCTGGTCGGCTACCCCTCGCTTGAAGCGTTGTAAAATCAACGGCGGCGGAAACGGCGGATGCCGAAAACGAGCGCCGCGATCACGACTGGAATTCCGATCAGCAAAGGAATCAGGATTCCGGAACCGCCTGAAGTCTCAGCAGGAACCGTTTCTGACGGAACGGGTTCAACCACCGGCGGCGGCGGAGGCAACGGCGGAAGCCGGGAAAATCCTTTTTCAATCAGTTCGGCGGCTTTGGCATCGCGCACATTCTTATCTTTACTGCCCAGCACCACAGCGATCACGCGACGTCCATCACGCTGTGCGGTGGCGGCGATCGAAAATCCGCCCGCATAAAAATAACCGGTTTTCAGTCCGTCACAGCCCGGCACTTTACCGAGCAGATGATTGGAACTGGTCAACTGCACCGTATTTGTTTCACGGAAATTACGGGTCGCAACCGCTGTATATTTTACAATCTCAGGGTGCTTCTCCATCAGAGCTTTCGACAGCAACGCCATATCCAGTGCCGACGTCACATCCACTTCCTGACCCGGCCCCGGCGGAAGCCCGTGAACACTGTTAAACGTGGTGTTACGCAGTCCGAGTTCGCGCGCCTTGGCGGTCATCCGAGCGGCATGCGCTTCACGGCTTCCCGACGCACGGATCGCCAGCGCGGCGGCCGCATCATTGGCTGAATGCACAACCATCGCATACAGCAACTCCTCGAGCGGAAAAACTTCTCCCTCTTTCAGCCAGACCTGACGACCACCGACCTGCGCCACTTCACGGGCAACCGTCACCGGCTCATCCAGACGGAGTTTCCCGGCTTTGAGATCATCCATTAGAATAAACAGATTGGCTAACTTGATCATGCTGGCCGGATAAGCCACCGCCGAGGCGTGATCTTCATGCAGAATCATTCCTGTCGCCGCATCAATCACCACGGCACCATAGTACGGATCGCGCGACAGCGTGTTTGACTCTTTCTTCGCAGAGCTCGATGCCGTAGAAGTGGCCGCCGGCTTTTTCGCAGTGGTCGTTTTGGCGGCAGGAGCCGCCTGTGCATAAAGCGCAATCCCGAGCAGTGAAAGAATCGAAAGCGAGGTTTTCAAAGGTCTGCAAAAAGTCATAAAAACTCCTTCTCAGTTGATGGCGGGAGAAAGTAGCAGAAGCGCGGGAACGTGCGAAGAAATTTCGTGATCAACCTTGCAGAGCCTGCTGAATCGAAAATGACAGCCGGTCAGCCAGAACTTTGACCGCCGGTTCTCTCAGCATCTCGCGATGATCCCCCGGCACCAGATAAATATCCTGATCAGCGGTGAGAACGGCCCACTCCATAGTCAAATCGGGCAGGAACCATGACGCCAGCACGTCGGAGCGGAATACCGCGATATGTCCGGGGTAGAAACGGGGATGATACTTCAGCGCGGATAGGCGGTTGCGGCGGTAAACTTCTTCGCGGTTAGCCAGTACACCCTGCGTCACCTGCACGCCGCCGAGCACCTTGGCGGCATCGGCATTCGGATCGGCAAAGAGGTTGTAAACCCGCCTGGTGATAATCTGAAACCAGAGTCTCCAGCCGATCACACGGAGTAACTGCAACCGGCGGAGATAAAACGCAAACCGCCGCTCGCAGGGCGGATAAACCCACGAGTCAATCATTGCCAGAAGTTTCACTTCGCGCCCCTTTTCAACCAGCTGGCGGGCGGTTTCCATCGCGACATAACCGCCGTAACACCAGCCGCCGAGCAGAACCGGCCCGTCCGGCATAAAGTCGTTCAGCACGGCGGCATAATGCGCGGCCATGTCCGGGATGGTTGAATGCACATTGTCCGGATCAACCAGACCGAGCGACTGGAACCCGTACACCGGCTGATCGGACGGCAGATTGTGAACCAGATTGGAATATCCCAGCAGGTCGCCGGGGGCGCTGTGCATCAGGAAAAACGGCGTGCGGCCCGGAGCTCCCTGCTTCAAACAAACCAGCGTCTTGTGTTCCGTCTCGCCGCCCTGAGTCACCGCCTTTTCCATCTGCGCAATCGTGGGATACTGGAAAAGCTGGGCAACCGTCAGCGAAAGCCCGGCGGCAAGAACCCTCTCAACCAGCTGAATGGCCAGTAACGAGTGTCCGCCCAGATCAAAGAAGTTATCGTGAATTCCAATCTCTGGAACGCCCAGAACAGCCGACCAGATTTCCGCGAGGATTTTCTGCTCCGCAGTGGACGGCGGCACATGATTCTGAGTCGCCCGGACGACGGTTTTCACCGGCGACGGAAGAGCCTTGATATCCACCTTGCCGCCCGGCGCGACCGGAAACTCATCCAGTTCCATGAAGGCGGACGGGATCATGTATTCAGGAAGATTCGCAGACAGAAAGGATCTCAGCTCTGCGGCGGAAACCGCTCCGCCCGGCGCGGAAATATAATACGCCGCCAGCTCTTTCTGTTCTGAAAGATCGTCGCGTGCGACCACCACAGCCTGCGCAATTCCGGCGTGCTGTTCCAGCGCGGCGGCGATTTCTCCGGGCTCAATGCGGAATCCGCGAATTTTAACCTGATTGTCCACACGTCCGCGGAATCGGACCGACCCGTCCTGCTGGCGGCAGACCAGGTCGCCGGTGCGGTAAAGCATCCCCTCGCCCCACGGATTGGAAATAAACTTTTCACGGGTCAAATCGTAGCGGTTCATGTAGCCGCGAGCCACGCCCTCTCCGCCGATCAGCAGTTCGCCCGGCATCCCCGGCGGCACCAGCTGTTGGCGCGCGTCCGCCACATACAGCGCCGTTCCGGCGATCGGCAGACCGATCGGCACTTCGCCGGTCACCGCACCGGTCAGCTCATGAACCGTCGCCACCACCGTGCATTCGGTCGGCCCGTAGGTATTAAACAGCCGCACCGCGCCGCCGCCTTTCTGAAGCCATGCGCGACATAGCTCGGCGGAAACTTTCTCGCCGCCTATAATCACCGCCCGCAAAGTTTCCGGCAGAGTCCGGAGATTTCGCACCCACTCGTGCCAGTAGGCCGTCGGCAGATCCACCACGCTGATCTTTCTGCTCTGAATGAATTTTTCAAATTCGGAAACCGAGCTGGAAAGCTCATCACTGCGCAAAACGACAGTTCCGCCGCAGGCCCACGCCGGAAACAGTTCTTCAACCGATCCGTCGAAATTCATCGAGAAAAACTGAAGCACGCGATCATCCGGGCAAATGCCGTAAATCTGAATCGAAGACAGACAGTGATTCACCACATTACGGTGTTCAACCATCACGCCCTTGGGCTTACCCGTCGAACCGGAGGTGTAGAAAATATACGCCAGATTTGAGTTTTCGGCGCACACCGCCGGAGTTTTCCCGCCCTCTTTAATCCGGTCGGCGCACACCGCCACCCGATCCGCCGCCTCGACCCGCTCAGTAAGTTCAGAAACGGTCACCACCAACTTCATAGCGGTGTCGGCCATGATCCAGTCCAGCCGGTCGGCAGGATAATCCGGATCGAGCGGAACATACGCGCCGCCCGCTTTAAGAATCCCCAGGATGCCGACGCACATTTCCAGCGAACGGTTGATGAACAGGCCGACCGGCATATCCGGTTTCACGCCAAGTTCCTGAAGCCTGACGGCCAGCGCATCGGCCCGGGCGTTCAGCTCCTCATACGTCAACCTGCCATGAACGCCTTCAACCGCCACCGCACGGGGCGTTTTCTCAGCCTGCGCTTCAAACAGCTGATGTACACAGCGGGTTTCGCCGAAGCCCGGAGTACGTGCCTGAAGTTTTTCCAGATCACGCCGATCTTGCGCCGTCAGAATGGATTGAGCGAAAAGCGGCTGATTGACATACGTCGTACGGCGGAACGCCCGGAAATAGTGCCAAAGTCCGGACGGACAGCGCACTTCTTTTTCGCCCAGCACAACGTCGTAAGCCGCCGGACGGCGCAGTGCGGGGAACCGGACAAACAGATCGCGAATGAATGTTTTACGTTTCCGGACAGCGTCAAGCGCCGCTTCGGCCTTTTGCAGATTCTCGAACAGCAGTTTTTCCCGATCCAGTCCAAGGTACAGAGGAACGATCTCTGCGGAAAATTCAGAAGCCGCCGCGCTGTTTTTCCAGCCGACCGTAAAGGCATCCTGTGAACAAAACCGCGCAAGGAAGCAGAGAAACAGCGGCAGATCCGTCAGCGTGTAGTGATGGATCGAATGATCCATTTCCGCTGGGAGTTCCAATGGTTGAAACCGTTCAAACTGTCTCACCCAGAACCGTTCATGACGGGCCAGTTCGCCGGTCAGCTCTTCCAGAAGTTTTCCGACCTTTGGAAAATCGGGATCGTTAACCAGCCAGTCGGCGGCATCTCCAATGGCTGGAAACCGCAGTTCCGAAGGCTCTCCATCGAGACTGAGCATCGAGCCGTCGGATTTTATGACATACAGCTCACCGCCCAGCAGAACCTTCGGCGTGCCGAGATCGTTCGGCTGATTACCGAAATCCAGCGCGCGGCGCAGAGCAGAAATCTCCGGCGCAGGACGGCTCCAGTCAATCAGCCCGCCGCAGGACGGACGTTTATAGAGCGGATAATACGTCCGCTTCTGCAAATCCTGCGACGTGCGGACTTCCCGCCGTTCGACCAGTTCAAGCGCCAGCTCGTTCAACGCGCTGATCGCGGCGTCATAACAACGGGCGTTGAGCGTGAATGAAGTGTCCGAACCGTGAATCGGAACCATCCTCTGCTTCAGCAGGTCGCCCGCATCCACTTCGTCGGCCATCACATGCCAGCTTACGCCGTGCGAGCGCTCGGCGTTGATGATCGCCCATGCAGTTGAATAGACTCCGGCATAGCGGGGAAGCGGCGCATCGTGATAGTTGATCGCGAAGCGGCGCGGCAAAGCGAGGACGTCCGGCTTGAGGATATAGCTATTGACGATACTGAAGAGAAAATCAAACGGCCGGGCGGAAAGAATTTTCGCGAAGCCTTCGTCCGGATGGTGCCACGGCACGCCCTGCTCTTTCGCCCAGCGCCGGTTGGCGGCATCCGGCGAAATCAGCCCGAGCGCCCGCATGCCGCGCTTACGCAGAATTTCGGTGCAACGGAGGCAAAGCGAGCCTTCGCCGATCACAAAACACGACGGAGCTTCTTCGTCGCCGGCCTGCAGATAATCACTCAGCGGACGGCAGGGATTTTTCACCACCTGCCGCGCCATCATCAAAAATCCGGCTACGGTTTTTTCGGCAGTCGCGGCATCGAACAGTTCTGTGTCGTACTCCAGCTGTCCTTCGAGCTGTCCTTCGCGCTCGATGAAATAAAGAAGCATGTCCATCTTGGACGTATCGTTGCCGATTTCATCGTCGGTAAGCGTCAGTCCGGCGAACGTTTTGGGCGGCTGGGGCATGTTGTGAAGGATCAGCGAGTTCCGGAAAACCGGATGGCGGGTTCCGTCGCCGACCGCCTCCATCACCTTCTCAAACGGAATATCCTGATTGGCGTAGGCTTCGAGCGCGTTCCGGCGGACACGATCAAGCAGTTCGGAAAAAACCGGCGATCCGGAAAAGTCCGTGCGCAGAGCCAGTGCGTTGATAAACGTGCCGATGACATTTTCAAGCTGAGGATGATTGCGGTTGGCAATCGCCGTGCCAGTGATGACATCGCTGGAACCGCTTGCACGGTGCAGAAGCGTCTGCCAGATCGCGGCCAGCACCATAAACAACGAAGCGTTTTCCCGGCGGCCCAGCGCGGTGAGACCGGATGTCAGCTCCGGAGAAACAATAAACGCATGCCGTGCGCCGCGATGCGCCGACACCGCAGGCCGTTCACGATCTAACGGGAACGCGACATCCGGACGGGGCGAGGCCAGCTTTTGTTTCCAGTAATCGAGCTGAGGCTGAAGCGCCCCGCTGAGAATGCGTTGATGAATCCACACCGCGACATCGGAATACTGCCGCTCCGGAACGGGAAGAGGTGAAGAACTCCCCTCCTTGTACGCTTCGTAAAGCCGCATGATTTCCACGTTCAGGAGACTGATGCCCCAGCCGTCAGCGGCGATGTGGTGCGTATTGAAGAACAACTGGAACCGCTGATCGGCCAGCTTAACCAGTTCGGCCCTCATCAGCGGCCCGGTTGAAAGATCGAACACATGCCGCCCGTTTTCCAGCCGGATCGCCGCGGCCCGGCGGTCGCGCTCCGCGACATCCAGTCCGCTTAAATCCGTGAACTGGATCGGCACATAAACTTCGTCCAGCGGACGCTGGGCCATTTCGCCGCCCGCCATCGAATAAACCATGCGCAACGAATCATGGCGGCGGATCACCTCGTTCAGCGCCCGCTCCAGAAGCTCCCGGTCCAGCGGCCCGTTGATATAAACCACCTCGGGAATATTCGACAGAATCCCCGAACGATCGGCTTGATGAAGCATCCACATCGTGCGCTGAGACGGCGTCAGCGGATACACAGATTGTCCGGCGGACTTTTCGATCTTCGCCACCGGCTGATTTTCACGTCGCCGGAGGTCAATCAGCGCGGCCAGTTTTTCAACCGTCGGATGGCCGTAAATATCTTTCAACGGAATATCAGTCTGAAACTCCGTCTGGATTTTCGACACCAGCTGAGTCGCCAGCAGGGAGTGGCCGCCCATCATAAAAAAGTCATCGTCCAATCCGCAGGCGCCCGTTTTTAAAACGGTCGAGAAAAACTCCGCGACCCGTTTCTCAGTTTCAGAAACCGGCGGACGGAATTCCGCCGCGCGGAGTTTTTCCTGCTCGGCGGCGGTAAGCGGCGGAAGCGCTTTGCGATCCGTCTTGCCGTTCGGTGTGAGCGGCATCTGCGCCAAACGGATGAACAGCGACGGGATCATGTAGAACGGCAGATTGCGCTCCAGCCCGCGGCGCAGGGTTTCCACCTGCGGCGAATCTCCGTTGCTCACCGTATAATACGCGATCAGGCGGCGGATGCCGCGGGCATCTTCATACACTGTGACTACAGCCTCACGCACCCCTTGCATCCGGCAAAGCGCCGATTCGATTTCGCCGGGCTCGACGCGGTAACCGGAGAACTTGATCTGCTGATCCGCACGCCCGTTGAATACGAGATTTCCGTCCGGCAGACGCACGGCCAGATCGCCGGTACGGTACAGCCGCCCGCGTTCTGTTTCCAGAAATGACTCCGCCGTCAGCTCGGGACGGTTCAGATAGCCTCGGGCGACCTGCGAACCGCCGATATAAATTCCGCCCTCTTCGCCATCCGCCACCGGCTCCATGCGGCTATTGAGAAGAAAGAGTTCGACGTTCTCCAGCGGTTTGCCGATCGGCGCATTCCGCAACGGTGTTTCAGAGCCGGTCACGCAGTAGGCGGTGCAATAGACGGAGGCCTCAGTCGGGCCGTATCCATTGATCAGGCACAGCCCCGGCACCGAGCGGACGATGCGGGCCAGCCGCTGTTCGGGGATCGGCGCCACGCCAGTAAGTAATCGCCGCAGGCGGCTTTCTCCCGGATGACGGCCCGTCCATTCCTCCAGTCCGGCGATCATGGCGGGCGGAAGATAGGCCGACGTGATTTTTTCGGCGGCAAGCCAGTCCATCAGCCGGGACGGATCCAGGCGGATTTCTTCTGGAATGACCGTCAGCGCGGCGCCGCAGGTCAGCGGAGAAAAAATTTCATAGACCGACACGTCGAATCCGGGACTTGTCCACCAGCTGGCGGCATCGCCCGGCCCAAGTGGACAGCGGCACTGCCCGTCAGCAAGCATGTTCAGCACACCGCGATGATGACAGAGCACCCCTTTAGGTTTTCCGGTCGAGCCGGAGGTGTAAATGATGTACGCCAGATCGTCCGGTTGCGGCGGCTCCCACTGCGACGGAACCGGCAGGGTTTGGTCGGGCGTTACAACCACTGCGGAAGAAATGAACTGATGGCGGCGCGAAGCGGTCGTTATGACAACCTGAACGGACGCGTCCGAAATCATAAAAATGAGCCGCTCCGGCGGATAGACAGGATCCAGCGGGAGCCATGCCCCGCCCGCCCGCATGACAGCCATCAGCGAGATAATCAGCTCCGGCGAACGATCCAGACAGACCGCGACCGGAATATCGCGCCCGATTCCATGACTCCGCAACACCCGCGCCAGTTCCAGTGAACGGCGATCCAGCTCCGCATACGAAAGGGTTGAATTCCCGGAACGAACCGCCGTCGCATCCGGAGTCACCGCGGCCTGATCAAGAAAAGCCGAGATCAGTGTTTTTTCTTTCTCACAGTTCATCATTTATCCATCATCCACGGCTGGTGTGACTTGGCTCGGGATGCTATAAGGAAAACCACTACAAATGAAGCCTGTTTTAAAAGTTTCGAAAAATTCTATCGAAGTATGGAACCTTCATCTGCCGGATCATCAGGACGAGGCGGATTCGTACCAGAACAGCCTGACTGCCGAAGAACTGGAGCGGGCGGCGAAATTTTTAAAGCCGGGAGATGCGGAAAGCTTCATCCTGAGCCGCGGACTGTTACGCCGGATTCTCGCGGACTGTCTCCAGACCTGTCCGGCGGCTTTGCGTTTCAACCGGAACGCTCAGGGAAAACCGTTTCTGGAAGACGGCGGACTTGAATTTAATGTCTCGCACTCGCGGGACAGACTTCTCATCGCCGTCACCGCCGGGCGGGCGGTCGGGGTGGATATCGAGTTCCGGCGCGACGGACTGAATATGCAATCCATCGCGAAACGCTGGTTCGCCCCCGAGGAACAGGACTATTTCCAGGCGTTGGAAAACCCGGCGGACGGCTTTTTCGAAATCTGGGCCCGGAAAGAAGCCTATGTCAAAGCGCTGGGCATCGGCATCTACAAAGACCTGAACACGTTCGCGGTCCCGCTGGGCGGCACGCGGTCCGTTCCAGACATTGGAAAGGACGGCCAGTGGTTTTTCCAGACTTTGGACATTGATTCCGGCTATGCGGCGGCTGTAGTTTCTGAAGCGCCGCCGGTGCCGGTCAACCTGCGGACCCTTTGACACTATGAAAATCAGCATTGGAATTCTGGCGTGGAATGAGGAGAACAGCATCCGTGCGACGGTTCACAGCATCTTCGCGCAGAGCCTGATCCGCGAAACCGGCGCAACCGGCCACCTGATTGAAATCATCTGCGTTCCGAACGGATGCTCCGATAACACCGCGCAGGCGGCTCACGGCGCCATGCTGGCCGCCGCCGAAAAGCTCAGCCACCCGCAGGCGGTGTCCTGGAAGGTTCACCCGCTGAAAACTCCCGGAAAAACCAACGCATGGAATGTTTTTGTCCACGAACTCGCCGATCCGCAGACGGACGTAATTTTTCTGGTAGATGCGGATATTCAGATTTATATGCCCGACACGCTGAACAACATGCTGGATAAGCTGTTGCAGGAGCCCGACGCCTTTATCTGCACCGACCTGCCGGTGAAACATATTGTCTTCAAACCGCACTACACCCTGCTCGACCGGATTTCCCTGCACACAGCCTCGATCAATCAATCGGCCTCGGGACAGCTCTGCGGACAGCTTTACTGCGCCCGTGCCGCATGGCTCCGCCGCCTCTGGATTCCGGAAGGAATTATTGTTGATGACGGCTTCATCAAGAAAATGGCGGTCTCTAATTTTCTGACTGAACCCGAAGACGCGGCGCGGAGACTTGTAACCGCCAGCACGGCATCGCATGTTTTTGAAGCCTACACCCGCCTCCCCGATGTACTGGCGACGCACCGTCGACAGATCGCCGGATACATGATTCATCGCTGGATATGGGAAACTCTTCAGGCCCGGCGGAACGAAGCACCGGATGCCGCCGCACTGATTGAACAGCTGAACCGCACGGAGCCGGGCTGGTCACGCAAGGTAATCGCTGACGGCATAAAGAAACGCGACTACCGCCGCATTTACCGCATCCTGCTTTCGACCCGCCTTTCCCGCTTCCGCTCATTCCGGGGCGCGAAAAAAGCGGCGTATATTCCGGCGCTGATGGTTCAGGTTCTGCTCGACTCTCTCCAGTTTCTGGCCGCACTGCGCCTGCTCTGCCGGGGAAAACTGACAAAAGTCTGGCGCGACACCCGCACCACCAGCTCGGAGGTCAACCGGTGAATCTGGCGTTCGCCCATCACCTCGACTTTAAACAGTCGGCCAACGGGCGCAAGCCCGGCGCGGCCGGCATTCACACTGCGGCGGAAAATATCGCCCTGCACCTTGAAGCGGAATCGGATGCGTTTCACTATCTTGCGCCGCTTCGCAACCTCTGCTCGCCGACAGCCGCCGCGAGAATTCTGGTGTATCAGAAGCTGACGCGTAAAAAATATTACGGCTGGGCGGAACCGTCACTCAGTCGCGGCTACGGACGCCAGCTGGCGTATAAACTGGGGCGCTGTTCCGCTCAAGCGGTTCTCTGCACCGAAGTCAAACACGCCGCGTTCCTCCACGTGGATCGGCCAATCGCCGTCTGGACGGATTCGCTCTACGGCGGACTGTTTGACTATTATCAAACCTTCACCGGACTCTGCCGCCGCACACAGCGCGACCTGCAGAAGATGGATCGCGCGGCGGTCAAAAACTGCGCACGGCTGATCTTCGCCTCTGACTGGGCGGCCCGCCGCGCCATGGAACTCTACGGTGCTTCGCCGGAACAGGTGAAAGTGGTTCCGTACGGCGCCAATCTGACCTCCGGCCTTTCGCGGGCCGATGCTGAAAAACTGGTGGCGGCAAAACCGTTTGACGGTGTCTGCCGACTGCTCTTTACCGGCGTGGAATGGAAACGAAAAGGCGGCGACACCGCGATCAAGGCAGTCGAAATCCTGAACGCGCAGGGACTGCGCACCGAAATCACTTTTCTCGGAACTGATCCGGCCAAACATATGCCGATGGTTCCGGCGTTTGCAAAAAGCGCCGGATTTCTATCGCTCGCCAAACCGGAAGAGCGGGCGAAGATGGAACAGCTCTACCGCGAGGCGCACTTTCTGATTCAGCCCTGCCGTGCGGAATGCTTTGGACATATCTTCCCGGAAGCGAACAGCTTCGCCCTGCCCGCCATCGCATCAAACACCGGTGGAATTCCGACGGCGGTGCGTGAAGGAATTAACGGCTTCTGCGTGGATGTAGAAAACGCTCCGGCTTACGCAGAACGGATCGCCGTGCTTTTCAGCAACCCCGAAGAATACCGCTCACTGGCGCTGAAAGCGTTTGATGATTACACCGCCCGCCTGAGCTGGACGCAAGCCGCCAAACAGGTCAGAAACATTCTCGAAGCGGTTTGATTTTTAAGTCGGAAGGATGCCGTTACATCCCCGGTCCGGCGATATAGCTTTGCAGATTTTTAATAACGAACTCTTTTTCCAGAATCATGAATTTGACGAGGTCGCCGATAGAAATCACTCCAACAACCCGGTCGCCATCCACAACCGGCAAGTGCCGAATCCGGCGGTCCGTCATCAGTTCCATACAGCTTTCAAGGGTGGTTTCCGGCTTCACCGTGGTGAGATTCGTGGACATGATCTCCCTCACCTTCGTACTTTTTCCGCAGAGATCTTTGAGATAAACCTTACGAATAAAATCACGCTCGGCAAGAATCCCAACCAGCTTGTTCCCATCCATTACTAAGGCCGTTCCAACCGATTTTTCCGCCATTTTTGCGATCGCATCGCGAATTCCGGCGTCAGGGGACACGGAAACAATTTCTTTACCCTTTTTATCCAGCAACTTACTGACATTGGCCATGAGTCATCCCTTTCTCTTAAAACAAGCGGCTCTTTACGGGCGGCAGTATAGTCAGGCTCCCGGCAAACGGCAAGCCCTCCGATTTAAAGCAGGCCGAAAGAAGCCATCACTGCGCGCAACTTTTCCTTGTCGTCCCGGTTCATTTCGCAAAGCGGAAGACGGTACACTTCCTCGATTTTCCCCATCATAGCCAGCGCCGCCTTGACCGGAATCGGGTTGGTATCAATAAACATCGCGTCAAAAAGTTTTGCGTACTGATTGTGCAGAAGCTGAGCCGCATCCCATTGCCCTTCCAGTGCGGTATGAGCAAGCGATGCCACCACGCCGGGAACGACATTCGAAGCGACACTGATTACACCCAGCGCGCCATCACGCATCATCGGCAACGTCAACGCATCATCGCCGGACAGAACTTCGAGGTCGCAAACCTCCAGCGTCTGTTTAACGCGCTCCACCTTGCCGCCGGCTTCCTTCACCGCAACCACATTCGGATGCTTGGCCAGCCGGCCCACAGTTTCAATGGCGATTTCACGGCTTGTGCGCCCTGGGACATTGTAGAGCACCACCGGCAGGCCGATATCGGCGACTGCGGAAAAGTGGCGATAAAGGCCTTCCTGATTCGGTTTATTATAATACGGTGTCACCTGCAATGTTGCATCCACACCAAGCTCTTTCGCCTGCTTTGTCAGCTCAAGGGCCTCAGAAGTGGAATTAGCGCCTGTTCCCGCAATTACCAGAGCCCGTCCGTGAACCGCCTTGACCGTTTCAGCGATGACCTGCATATGCTCTTCGTTATTGAGCGTCGGAGATTCTCCGGTTGTTCCGACCGGAACAATGCCGTCTATACCGCTTTCGATCTGAAATTCAATCAGCTCGCGGTAGCGGACATAGTCCACCGACCCGTCTTTGTTAAACGGTGTAACGATTGCGGTATGGGCTCCCTGTAGCATAACTTTTTCCTTAGGCACCGGACTATGCCCTATACGCTGAAGTTATTCAAACCTGCAAAATCAAGCGTGGCGAAATAATCCTGAATCGTTTCCGCGCGGCGGATTTGCACGACCTCTCCGTTTTCCCGTAACAGCAACTCCGCCGAGCGCAGTTTCCCGTTGTAGTTAAAGCCCATGGCATGTCCATGCGCACCGGCATCATGAATGACAACCAGATCGCCGGCTTCAATTGGAGGAAGTGCGCGGTTGATGGCGAATTTGTCGTTATTTTCACAAAGAGAGCCGGTAACATCGCAAACAAAATTATGCGGCATCTGCTCTTTCCCAGACACAGTGATGTGGTGATAAGCCCCGTACAAAGCCGGGCGCATCAGATTGGCCATGCAGGCGTCGAGACCCACATATTCCTTGTACGTGCTCTTTTTGTGCAGCACGCGGCTGACCAGCCAGCCGTACGGCCCGGTCACCATCCGCCCGCATTCCATACGCACATCAAGCGGGCCAAGACCGGATTTTTCAATCTTCTCTTCATACAGCCGGCGAATCCCCTCACCGACTTTTTTCAGATCAACCGGCTCCTGCTCCGGCTTATACGGAATGCCAATTCCCCCGCCGATATTGATAAACTCGAAACGGATGCCGAGTTCAGCGGAAAGTTCAGCAACCAGATCAAAAAGGATGTGCGCCGTTTCAATGAAATACGCCGAATCAAGCTCGTTGGAAGCCACCATCGTATGCAGGCCGAAACGCTTCACGCCCCGGTCGCGCAGAATACGGTAACCTTCAAAAAGCTGAGGACGGGTGAAGCCGTACTTCGCCTCCTCGGGATGACCGATAATCGCGTTGCCGCCCTTCAGCGGGCCGGGATTGTAGCGGAAACAAACCAGCTCAGGCAGACCGGCGCACCGGTCGAGAAAATCAATGTGCGTGATGTCATCCAGATTGATGATGGCACCCATCTTAACCGCCTTTTGATACTCAGACGCGGGCGTGTCGTTCGAAGTAAAAATAACCTCTTCACCTGAAAGCCCGACAGCCTCCGCCAGCATAAGCTCCGGAAGCGACGAGCAGTCCGCGCCAAACCCTTCAGACTTCAGAATCTTCATTAAGTACGGATTCGGCGCCGCCTTGACGGCGAAATATTCCTTAAAGCCGGGGTTCCACGAAAAAGCCGCCTTTAAATTACGGGCATTGGCGCGGATCGCCGCCTCATCATACAGATGAAACGGTGTAGGAAATTTTCCGGTCAGCTTCTCAAGCTGTTCGCAATTCAAAGGACATTTCTTCTGCGGCATTTTCTCTCCGATCTTTCTCACAAGAGTCAGGAAACAGAACCGGATTTTCCCCGCCTTTGAAAGCCGGTTTTCAAATAAAAAAACCCCGCAGATACATCTGCAGGGTTTTTTACACCGGCCTGTCGCTTACTTGGCGGCGGCAGGTTCTGCTTTGGCGGTCAATTCGTCCATGGTGAGAACGCCATCACCGTTTGTGTCGCGTTTCGCAAACAGTGCATCCGAAGCTTCTTTTTTCAGCTCCTTGCCTTTTTCTGCAGACTGCTTGGAACGGGCCGCGAAAAACTCGTCCTTGGTGACTTTCCCGTCAGCGTCGGTATCCATTACACCCGCCGGTTTTGCCGCGCTTGCCTGCATAACGGTAAGTCCCATCATAATCAGCATGCCAAACAATAAACGATTCATAAACTGCTCCTCCCCTGTAATTACCAACGTCCGCGAGCCCTCCACCTGAAGAGCATTCGCACTTACATCGGTCTGACTTATACCGATTCCCGGGAGTTTACTCAAATAAATTTATTAAACGGGCTTATTTCCGGGGACCGTCAATCCGCCCGATGATTGAACGAATGACCGCCAGATAAAGCTCATCCTTGAGCACCAGGTCTTCGACCCCGGCATCGATACTGGGATTATCATTCACTTCGATCACCACGATCTTGTCGCCGATCTGCTTCAAATCAACGCCGTAAAAGCCATCGCCGATCAAGTTAGCGGCTTTGAGCGCAGTCTGAACGACGGCGGGCGGAGCATCTTCAACCCGCAACGTCTCACTCTTCCCGTCAAGGTCTCCGGGTTCACCGGCCCAGTTGCGGATCTGCCAGTGACCGCGAGCCATGTAATACTTACAGGCATACAGCGGCTTGCGGTCCAGAATGCCGATACGCCAGTCAAAATCCGAGGCCAGGAATTCCTGCGCAATGACCAGATCGGATTTTTCAAACAGCCGGTCGAGTTTCTCGCGGAATTCGGCCTCATTCTCCGCCTTCACAACCCCTTGTGAAAATGCGCTGTCGGGCTGTTTGAGCACACACGGGAACGTGATACCAAGAGATGCCGGCGAACTGCGCAGAGATTCTTTCTGCAGGATGACCGTATGCGGCGCAGGCAGTTTCGCCAGCGCCAGCCGCTCCGCCAGATAAACCTTATTCGCACAGCGCAAAATCGACCAGGGATCGTCAATGACCACAAGACCTTCGGCGTGGGCTTTGCGCGAAAACCGGTAAGTATGGTGGTTCACCGAAGTTGTCTCGCGGATAAACAGTGCATCGAACTCAGGCAGGCGGCTGTAATCCTCCCGGGTGATGAACTCCGTGTAAACATTCAGCTCATCGGCGGCTTCTTCAAATTTTTTCAGCGCCCGCCGGCAGGACGGAGCGCTTTTCTCTTCGGGATTTACCAGAATGGCCAGATCATAGGCGTACTGCTGAATCCGGGTGTCCTGGAACCGTTTCCGTGAAAAATAGTTGCGGGCGAATTCCGCCATATGCGCCTGATCGGCTTCGGGAATCTGTCCGAGCGAGAGCGGTGTGATCTGTTCGATCAGCCACTTTTTCGTGAAATCAAAACTGACCTTCATCAGCGGCGCCTGAAAAAGGTTATAGAGCGACCGGCCGATATAGCGGTGCTCCGGCAGAACCGTCTGTCCGAAGTAAATATACAGCGTGAATTCCTTCTCCGTCACTTTGGCGAACGTTTTCTGAATCAGCTCGTCAATATCCTCGGCGATAGTGCGGATAATGGTCTGCGAGCGGAAATCCTGCATGGTGGTCACCGTCGGAATCGCGCGATGCCCCCGCGCGGCGGCCAGCAGTGAGACGTAGTAGCCGACGGACTGATAACGGTACGAACGGCACAGATTAAAAACACGGGCGTTTTTCATCTCGGCATAGCGGCTTTCCGTCAAATAGGCCTTGGCGGAAACCACCTCCACTTCCTCGATATCGAACGTCCAGTGCGCGGGGTTATTGAGAATAATCAGATTACGAACGGCCACGCACGCGCCCTCCTTTAAGCGCAGGCTTGATCGGCAGTTTCATGCGAACGGCATGACGGCCGGGAGAATAATAATCTTTGAGAACATGTTTTCCGGAAAAGCCGAACTGTTCATACCAGCCGGTCAGCACACGGTTGCTCCGCTCCGCCTCAAGCGACACCGTGTCGCAACCGTCAGCGCGCGCCAGCACCAGCGCCTTTTCGACCATCTTGCGCCCGGCTCCGCAACGGCGGAAGTCCGGCAGTACAGCGACGGAAAAAATGCGAAGGGTTTTCGGATAATGGTGGAGAATCATGGCACCGACAGTCTGTCCGCCGCAGGAGGCCGTCCAGACGCTCTGCATCGGACTTTTCAGACTGCGCCGCAAGGCCCGCCGGTCACTGCGCCGGTCGGCGGGAAAACAATCGGTTTCTATAGCCTCAATCGCCTGAAGATCGTCCAGTGTCGCGGCGCGGATATGGATGGTACTCATTCGCCTTTCATTGATTTTGCAGACCGCTTACTACCACCGTTTGAAACAGCAAGCCAGCAGGAATCTTTAGTAAAATATTTCCGGGGGTAATCCGTTTTAGGGCTGGGTACCGCGTCATTCCGGCGTTATGTTCCCGCCAACGGAGGTGTTATGCGTAAAAAGCTGTTTCTGGCCGCGTTATGTCTGTTTCCCGCCATCACCGGATTCTCCGCAGAACCGGATTTATGGCTGACTCAAAAAGGCGACATTCTCTTCTCGGAAAACTTCTCCGGCGGTCTCAACACCGGCCGCTGGACGGTCGCCAAAGGCGAATGGAAGGTCGAAAACGGCGTGCTGACCGGGAAGGAACTGGCCTCCGACCACCACGCCGCCGCGATCCGCGCCGAACTGCCGTTCGAAAACGCCATCCTGCAGTTCGACTTCCGCCTCGACGGCAGTAAAGGATTCTCGCTGAGCGTCAACGAAGCCAAAGGACATCATTCACGGGTTATGATCGCTCCCGACGGCATCAGCCTGCAAAAAGACCGTGATAAAAAAGATGCCCGCTCACTGTCCATGCCTCTGGGACGGCAAAGCTGTGAATTCAAGCCGGGCGTCTGGTACACCGTAACGGTGGAATATTGCGGAAACGATCTGCTGGCGCACATCGGCAAAGAAACCTTTGTCCTAGGCAGTCACGAACAAATGGGCTCCACCAAAACCACCTTCGGGTTCCCTGTCGCCGGAGAAACCGCCTCTTTTGACAACATTACCGCCTGGACCGCGACAGCGAAGCCGGACGCCGCCGCAACCAAAGAAAAACTGCTGGCGGCACAGGCCGGACGCCAGAGCCTGCCGACCGATCCGCGCAAAGCCTATGCAGAAAAAGAAACCCTTCTGCGCGACCGCCTGATGAAGTCCGATCCGGCGTTCAACCAGCTGATCAGCGACCGGATCGCCATGGATAACGAAATGCACAAACGCTGGCCGAAAGCCTTTCTGAAAAACGAAGCGGCCCAGACGCTCCATAAAAAACTGCTGGCTGAAGATGAAGAATTCAAGGCGATCAACACCCGCCTGATAAAAGCCCGGCAGGCCGAACTCAGCTACCTTCTTAAACAGGATCCAGAACTGGCCGTGCTCCGCAAAGCCATGACGGCTCCAAAACCGGAATAAAAAAGGGCTCCAGACCTTGGAGCCCTATTCGTGGCGCAGACTTTCCAGTCTGCGCTCACTCTCTTACTGAGCAGAAAACCGGGACTTACCGGTTTTTCTGCATCGCCGCCCGGACACGCAGACGCAACGCGTTCAGCTTGATGAAGCCGGTCGCGTCCGTCTGGTCATAGCCGCCCGCCTCGTCGAAGCTGACAACCTTCGAATCGTAAAGCGAGTACGGCGAACGGCGGCCGCAAACATGCACTCCGCCCTTGAACAGCTTCACGCGCACATCGCCGGTCACCATCTTCTGACTTTCGGTAATCGCGGCCTGCAGCATTTCGCGCTCCGGAGCGAACCAGAAGCCGTTGTACACCAGCGAGGCGTACTTCGGAATCAGCGAGTCGCGCAGGTGCATCACTTCACGATCCATCGTGATGGATTCCATCGCGCGGTGCGCATGATGAAGGATCGTGCCGCCTGGGGTTTCGTAGATGCCGCGGTCTTTCATGCCGGTGAAACGGTTTTCGACGATATCGATACGACCGATGGCGTGCTCGCAACCGATCTGGTTCAGCTTACGGATCAGCGCGGCCGGTGACAGCTTCTTACCGTTCACGGCGACCGGAATCCCTTTTTCAAAACTGATTTCAACATACTCCGGCTTGTCGGCGGCCTGACTCAGCGGCTTGGTCATGCACCACATATTTTCGTCCGCCTCGTTCCACGGATCTTCCAGAATACCGCCTTCAAAACTGATATGCAGAAGATTGCGGTCGGTGCTGTACGGCTTCTTCGCCGACACCTGACACGGAATCCCCTTCTCTTCCAGATATTTGATCATATCCGGACGACCCTTAAATTTAAAAACCTCAGGCATACGCCACGGAGCAATAATCTTGATGTCCGGCTTCATAGAATAAGCCGTCAGCTCAAAGCGAACCTGATCGTTGCCTTTGCCGGTCGCGCCGTGACAAATCGCTTCCGCGCCTTCGGCAATGGCAATATCCATCATCCGTTTGGCGATCAGCGGACGGGCGATCGAAGTGCCCAGCAGATAGGTGCCTTCGTAGATGGCGTTCGCCTGCATCATCGGGAAAACAAAATCTTTGGCGAACTCCTCGCAGACATCGTCCACCACACACTTGACTGCGCCGTGCTTGAGCGCCTTCGCTTCCAGCCCGTCAAGCTCCTCTTCCTGCCCGACGTTCGAGCAGTAGCAGATCACCTGCGCCTTAAACTGTTCCTGAAGCCAGGTCAGAAGCACCGTTGTGTCCAGACCGCCCGAATATGCCAATACAACTTTCATTTTCTAATCTCCTTACAGTCGATTTAAGTCAAAGGTCTTAAGGTCAAAAGTCAAAGGTCAAAGGTCACTGACTTTCGACCTTCGACTTTCTGACTTTTTGACTCCGTTTAAAAGGGAATATCGTCATCAAACTCGCCGGGGGCCTCGGCGTCGGTCGGAACCGGCGGGCGGTCATCGTCGGCGGCACCGCCGTCTTCGGCCTTAATACGCCACGCCTGCAGATTGTTGAAATACTTCCCGTTGTATTCACGGCCGCGAATATCAAACGTCACCGTCACCAGCTGACCCTCTTTCAGTCCGTCGAGAAGCGTCACCTTATCCTGCACGCACTCCAGAGCGATATCCTGCGGATACTTACCCTCCTCAACCGTCACCACGAACTCGCGCTTCGTAAAACCCTTCGACCCGAAGGTCTGAGCCTCCCGCACAAGCTTCACTTTCCCTGTCAAATCATACGCCATTGGTTTCTCCCCGATCTGTAAAGCGCGACACTATCCGACATGGCCTGCCGGAATTCAATCTTTCTTCTGCCCTTCAGTGTCAAAACAGCACTCCGCCGCGTGAGGACACGCGGCCTACACAATTAGGAACTTGCAGGCCCGATGTCCCCATCAGGCGTTCTCATGGGTTGTCCCTATCATTCCATCTGAAACGGCTCACAGCGCGGGACGAGCTGGGCGGGTACGCGGACGAGGAGTTCGGCGGCTTCGCCTTCGTATTTTTCTTCCAGCACCGTCGCCGACTGTTTTAACTGCGCCAGCAGGCGGCCTTCACTCATCGGAATCGCCAGCTTCATCAGCCGCTTGTCGCCTTTCAGGCTGTCGGCGAGTTCGTTCAGCAGGTTTTCAATCCCCTCGCCGCTGACCGCTGATACCGCCGCCGCGCGTCCGAGCGTATGCGCCAGCCGCCGCGCGGCGTGCCGCCCTTCTTCTTTGTCAATTTTGTTGAGGACATATAGCACCGGCTTATCGTCCGCGCCGATTTCCTGAAGCACCGCATGAACGGCGGCGATCTGCTGTTCGACCTGCGGATGGGCGCAGTCCACCACGTGCAGAAGCAGATCGGCTTCGACGACTTCTTCGAGCGTCGCTTTAAAGGAGTCCACGAGATGGTGCGGCAGTTTACGGATAAACCCGACGGTATCGGTCATCAGGCACGGCTCGCGGTTCGGCAGTTCGACCTGCCGTGTCGTCGGATCGAGCGTCGCGAAGAGTTGATCCTTGGCATAAATTTCCGCGCCGGCCAACCGGTTGAGCAGTGTGGATTTTCCGGCATTGGTGTATCCGACAATGGAAACCAGCGCCCAGCCGTGACGGTGACGTCCGCGCCGCTGTTCGGCGCGGCGGGTTCGCACCAGTTCCAGTTCGTGAGTCAGCGTGCGGATCAGTTCCTGAATCCGGCGGCGGTCCATTTCGATCTGCGTTTCGCCGGGTCCTTTCAGGCCGATACCGCCCGCCTGCCGCTCGAGATGTGTCCACATCCGGCGCAGTCGTGGCAGAAGGTAGCGGTGCTGAGCGAGTTCAACCTGCAGACAGCCTTCACGGGTCTGCGCACGGCGGGCGAAAATGTCGAGAATCAGCTGGGTACGGTCGAGAACCCGCACGCCCAGCGTCTCCTCCAGATTACGGCCCTGCGCCGGAGAAAGGTCTTCGTCAAAAATCACCAGATTGGCTTCGAGCTCCTGCGCCTGTTTTCCAATCTCTTCGGCTTTGCCTTTACCGATAAAATGCCCGGCCTGAATTTTTGCCTGTTTGCAGAGCACCCGCCCCAGAACTTCGGCGCCCGCGCTTTCGGCAAGCTGAGCCAGCTCGTCGAGCGTATCGCGCACGTCCCATTCGTCGTTCACGCCGCGGATCATCACGCCGACCAGCAGAGCGCGCTCCCGCGTCTGCGGCGAAGTTGTTTTCATTTCCTTCATAACCGGACTCCCGACAGCGGCACCGGCCCGCGTTCTTTCCAGACATTGGAAACTTTTTCCGCCAGACTTCCAAGCGTTGGAAAGCCGGAGGTATCAATCCACTCCACGTTGAGCTGATGACGAAACCAGGTTGTCTGCCGTTTGGCGAGCTGTCGGGTGCGAATCACGGTTTTTTCTTTTGCTTCGGCGACGGTTATTTCGCCGCGCAGGACGGCGAACGCCTCGGCGTAGCCGATGGCGTGCTGAGCCGTCGCCGACAGCCGCAGACCAGCCAGTCCGCGCGCTTCATCCAGTAAACCGCCGGCGTACATCCGTTCGACCCGTTCCTTAATCCGTTTATGCAGTTCGTCCCGCTCGACGTGCAGGCCGATAATCACCGGCATGGCGCGGTTCCAGCTTTCGGACGTTTTTTTTCCTTCGAGAAGCCGGATGAGGCGGCGGGGATTTTGTTTGTCGGCCAGCGCGGCATAGGCTTCGGGCGCGGTTTGCCGCGCTTCGGCCTGCAATTCAGCCAGCGCCATCTTTTCTGTTCGCGCACGGAGTGCTTCGTCGGCGGTCGGCAGGTCGTCGAGTCCCTGTAAAAGGCATTTCACATACAGGCCGGTTCCGCCCGCAACCAGCGGCGGTTCCGGACACTGGAACGCCGGGCGCACCGAGCGTAACCAGTCGCCAACGCTGAACGATTCCGTCGGCTCTGCGAGATCAACGCCCCAAGTCTGAACGCGGGAGCGCTCCGCCGCTGACGGCTTGGCGGTTCCGATATCCATGCCGCGATAAATGTTCATGGAATCCGCAGAAATAACCGGTGCTCCGGTTTGTTCGGCAAGCCGCTGGACGACGGCGCTTTTGCCCGACGCCGTCGGACCGACGAGGACGAACCCGCTGGGATTATTTTGAATCATTGGGAGCGTTTTTGAGCGGATGGCGGCTGTGCCAGAGCGAGGAAAGCATGTAGAGGCCGACCGCCACGCAGATCGCCGAGTCCGCCACGTTGAATGACGGCCAGTGATACGGCCCCGCATGAAAATCCAGAAAATCGGTGACCCAGCCCAGACGGATCCGGTCAATCAGATTGCCGCAGATTCCGCCAACCATCAGCCCCAGCGCAATGCGGTGGTCGAGCGTCGGATTGAGCACTTTGCGACGATAAACCGCCAGCAGGATGAGAACGACGATGGAGAGCAGAATCAGAACCGGCATTTGACCGCCGAACATTCCCCACGCCGCACCCTCGTTACGGACATAGACCAGATTGAAGAAACCCGGAATTACCGTCTGCGGCTCGCCGCCGTAAATGAATGAGTCCCGCACCCATAGTTTGGTCAGCTGATCCATCCAGACGATGACCAGTGCCAGAATGAGTACGAACATGGGAATCTCCGTGATTAACCGCGCATGGTTCCGCCGAAGGGGCGGTAGCGGGCGCGGCCTTTCTCAAGCTCGGACTGCGCACGCACCGTGTAGCGGACATACGGCAGAGCCTGAAGCCGCTCGATGTTGATCGGCTGGCCGGTCAGTTCGCAGATGCCGTAGGTGCCCTTTTCAATCCGGCGCAGTGCGGCGTCAATTTCGAACAGAACTTCCTGCTCGGAACCCATCATGTTGAGTTCCATTTCGCGGTCGAAGGTGTCGGTTCCCTGATCGGAGAGCGAAGCGTCGCGCTGATTGGCTTCCAGATTGTCGCGGGATAACGCGCTGTAGTCGCCGGAAATACGCTCACGAAGTGTCAGCAGAAGATCTTTGAACTCGCGGACTTCCTTGGCGGTCAGCTTTCTTCCGACCGGAGCGGCGGGCGCCGGAGCGGCCGGCTTATGCACATGCACAGGAATCGGCGCGGCCTTGGCCTTAGCAACAGGCTTTTTAGCGACTGCGGTCTTTTTAGCCGGAGCTTTCACTGCGACCTTCTTCACGACGGCCTTTTTGACCGCCTTCTTGACCGGAGCTTTTGCAACGGCTTTCTTCGCCGTCTTCTTCTTTGAACCCTTTTTATCAGCCATTCGTAAAGCCCTTCCCGTTATCCAAAAATGCGGTACCAGCGGAAAAATGAGGGGGGCTTTTAGCACGGCGCTTGCGGGAGTGTCAATCGGCATCCCCGTCAAATTAAGGAAACCGTCAAACCGTCCCACGGAACCTCGATCCCGGCGGACAGCGAAGCCTGAAGCAAATCGTGGTCGGAATGATGAGTCAGATGGGTCAGGAACGACCGTTTCGCCCTGATCTTCAGCAGATGCTCGACGCTTTCTTCGATTGAAAAATGAGTCGCATGCCGTCCGGGACGCAGGCCGTCCAGAATCATCACATCGAGATTTTCCAGCCATTGGAAACTTTCCGCTGGAATTCCGGAACAGTCGGGAATGTAGGCCAGTCTCCGGCCTGCTGATTCGACCGCAAAGCCGAACACATCGTCCGGCCCGTGCTTCACAGACACCGGAGTCACGCGAACTTCTCCCACGCTTACTGAGCCGGCCAGGTCGGTGAATGTCACCCGGGGCACTCCGCCGAAGGAGTGGCTTGGCTTGTCCACATAGTCGAACTTTGTCCGCATGGAAGCCATGGTCTCCGGCGAGCCGTAAACGGGAATATGCGCCTTCTGCAGGTCGCTGAAGCGGCGGATGTCGTCAAAACCGAAAACATGGTCGGCATGAGCGTGAGTGATGAACGCCGCGTCCACTCTCTCCACCCCGAACGTCAGCACCTGTTCACGGAAATCCGGCGGCGTGTCAAACAGCAGATGTTTTCCGCCAGCCTGAACATAGAGACTGCACCGGCGGCGTTTATTTTTCGGATTGGCCGACCGGCAGACCGGACAGGAGCATCCGATCATCGGAACCCCGTGCGACGTGCCTGTTCCCAGAAAAGTAATTTTCATAAAAGCCGGTTACGATCTCCTGCCCATCAAGCGTGGCGGTAGGTAATGCGGCCTTTGGTGAGATCGTAGGCGGAAATTTCCACAGTCACTTTGTCGCCGATGGAGATGCGGATGAAATTCTTACGGATCTTGCCGGAAACATGCGCCAGCACTTTGTGTCCGTTTTCGAGCTTCACGCGGTACATCGTGGCCGGAAGCACTTCAACCACGGTTCCATCCAATGAAATCAGATTATCGTCCTGTTTCGCCATACCGTCTCCTGCGGGAAATTCCGGAGCTGTATAGTATTTCCGGAATATTCAAAACAAGCTGAAAATGAGCCTCTGTCAGGCCGGGTTCGCGGTATCAATCAGCAGACTGATTTCATTCTGCGTCACCCGGCAGAAGCCTTCGTCCACCGAAAAGCAGACCGGAGCCTCGCCGGGCTTCTCGACACGGATGACGCCGGGAACCACCCGCGCAAGCACCGGAATGTGTCCCGGATAGACCTGCATCTCGCCCTTCTCGGCCGGAATAGTGACCGCCAGCGCCGTTCCGTCATACGCGACTTCTTTGGGCGTGATGATTTTGACTGTCAGCAGAGCCGCCATGATCAGATTCCTTCAGTCACTTCCGCGATACTGCCCTTCATGTAGAAATTCGATTCCGGCACCGTGTCGTGCTGTCCGTCCAGAATTTCCTTAAAGCCGCGTACGGTTTCTTCCACCGTCACCTGCCGCCCCTGCCGTCCGGTGAAAACCTCAGCCACGGTAAACGGCTGGCTCAGAAACTTCTGAATCCGGCGCGCACGGTTGACGATGATCTTGTCTTCGTTGGAAAGCTCATCAATCCCGAGAATGGCGATGATATCCTGAAGCTCTTTGTAACGCTGGAGTACGGCCTGTACGCCGCGTGCCGTGCTGTAGTGCTCTTCGCCGACAATTTCCGGCGACAGCGCGCGGGAGTTGGACGCCAGCGGATCCACCGCCGGAAAAATTCCCTGCGCGGTAAGCGCCCGGTCGAGCACGATGGTGGCATCGAGATGCGCGAACGTCGTGGCGGGCGCCGGGTCGGTCAGGTCGTCGGCAGGCACATAGACGGCCTGAAACGAAGTGATCGAGCCGGAACGCGTTGACGTAATCCGCTCCTGAAGCTCCCCCATTTCCGTGGAAAGAGTCGGCTGGTAACCGACCGCGCTCGGCGTGCGGCCAAGAAGCGCCGAAACTTCGGCTCCGGCCTGTGAAAAGCGGAAGATGTTATCAATGAATAACAGTACATCCTGAAATTTCTCGTCACGGAAATATTCGGCAACCGTCAGGCCGGTCAGCGCCACGCGCATACGGGCGCCCGGCGGCTCGTTCATCTGACCGTACACCAGAGCGACCTTGGATTTTTCGAGGTCGTTCTGATTGATCACACCGGCGGCGGACATTTCGTGGTAAAGATCGTTGCCTTCGCGCGAGCGTTCGCCGACACCGGCAAAAACCGAGTAGCCGCCGTGCTGTTTGGCGATGTTGTTGATCAGCTCCATGATAACGACCGTCTTGCCGACGCCGGCACCGCCGAACGCGCCGACCTTTCCGCCTTTCAGGAAGGGGCAGATCAGGTCGATCACTTTGATTCCGGTCGTCAGCACTTCCGGCTTGGTCGCCTGCTCCGTCAGGGCCGGAGGCCGACGGTGAATCGGCAGATGTTTTTCCGCTTTCACTTCGCCGCGTTCGTCAACCGGATCGCCGGTGACATTCATCATGCGGCCCATCACGCCCTGCCCGACCGGCACCGTGATCGGTGCGCCGGTGGTTTTGACAACCGTGCCGCGCTGAAGTCCTTCGGCGGCGCCCATGGCGATCGTGCGCACCCAGTGTCCGCCGACGTGCTGTTGAACCTCCAGAACCAGCTTGCGCACGTTGCCGTCTATATCGGGCTGTTCGACGATCAGCGCTTCATAAATCCCCGGAAGGTCGGCGGCGCTTTCAAACTCCACGTCCACCACCGGCCCGATCACCTGTACGATTTTTCCCTGTTTCATTTCCGCCTCGTTTTCTGCAGTTAAATTCTCAGCCGTCCGTTCCGGCGGCGCTTCCGATCTCCAGCAGTTCTTTGGTAATCGAAGCCTGCCGCAGATTGTTGTGCACCAGTTGCAGGCTGTTATTCATGTCCCGCGCGTTATCCGTGGCCTGCTTCATCGAAACCATTCGGGCGCTGTGCTCGCTGGCGCGCACTTCGCGCATGATCTGCAACAGCTGATAGTCCAGACTGCGCAGAAGGAGCGATTCGTACACCGTATTCACGTTCGGCTCAAAATCAAATTCACCGATCCCTTTGACGCTTTTCTGCGCTTCCACGATTTTGGTGCGTTTCAGCGCCTCCGGCATCTGGTCGAAAAACTCCTGAGACTGACCCGCCGGGAGAAACCGCCACGTCAGAGGAATCTGCTTAAAGGTCGAAACATAGTCGCTGAAAACCACGTCGGCGCTGTCGATTTCGTCATCCAGAAAAAGCTGAGCCACAAACCGGCAGACCATCCGGGCTTCGGAAAGCTTCGGCGAATCGCTGTAGTTGAAATCCACGATCAACAATCTTCCGGTTTTCTGCACGAACTGCGCCGCCTTGGAGCCGAGCGTCACGAAAAGCGTCGTGTCCCGGTCGTACTTGGTCACTTCACGGAAAATGTTCGTGTTCAGCGAGCCGCACAGCCCGCGGTCGGTTCCGACCAGAATAATCAGTTTACGGTCACCGCTCCGCTTCTCCATCAATCCATGCTGGTAGGCTCCGACGTACTGGGTGACCTGCACCAGAATATCATTCAGCATGTCGGCATACGGGATACCGAACAGCGCCGCCTGCTGGGCGCGCTTCATCTTGGAAATCGAAACCATCTGCATGGCCTTGGTGATTTTGGCCATGGAGCGGATCGCTTTGATGCGCTGACGGATGTCGCGTAGGTTTGCCATAAATGCCTGTTAAGCCATGCTTTGATAATCGGCGATCACTTCTTCGAGCCCTTTTTTGATTTCCGGCGTCAGCTGTTTTTTCTCGCGGATATCAGTCAACAGATCGCTCCGGCGCATCCGGATGAATTCAAGAAGCTTCGCGCGGACTTCGCGGGTTTTCTCGACCGGCGTGCTCGCGAAAAATCCCTGCTGGGCCGCCCACAGCTGTACGACTTCCTCTTCCACCGGAAACGGGTTGTACTGCGTCTGCTTAAACAGCTCCGTGATCCGTTTCCCGTGTTCGATCAGCGCGACGGTTTTGGAATCAAGATCCGAACCGAACTGGGCAAACTCCTTCATTTCATAATACTGCGCCAGCTCCAGCTTCACTTTTCCGGCGACTTCCTTCATCGCCTTGGTCTGCGCGGCGGAACCGACACGCGACACGGAAATACCGACCGACATGGCGGGCCGGATGCCTTGATGGAAAAGGTCGCTCTCCAGATAAATCTGCCCGTCGGTGATGGAAATCACGTTGGTCGGGATGTAGGCCGACACGTCGCCGGTCTGGGTTTCAATGATGGGAAGTGACGTCAACGTTCCGCCGCCGCACGTTTTCGACATACAGGCCGAACGCTCCAGCAGGCGGCTGTGCAGATAAAAAATATCGCCCGGATACGCCTCGCGCCCGGACGGACGGCGAAGAACCAGCGAAACCTGCCGGTAGGCCACCGCGTGCTTGGAAAGATCATCGTACACCACCAGCGCATCCATGCCGTGATCCATAAACCACTCGCCGATGGCCGTTCCGCTGAACGGAGCCAGATACTGCATGGCCGCAGAATCCGATGCCGTGGCCGCCACAATCACCGTGTACTTCAATGCGCCGCGCTCTTCCAGCGCACGCACCACCTGCGCGACGCTCGACTGCCGTTGGCCGATGGCGACATAAACGGAAAATACCGGATGGGTTTTCGCATCAACGGCGACTTCCGCCTCACGGTTCAGCCGCGCCTGATTGATGATGGTATCAATTGCAATCGTGGTTTTGCCGGTCGAGCGGTCGCCGATAATCAGCTCGCGCTGTCCGCGGCCGATCGGAATCACCGCATCAATCGCCAGAATCCCGGTCTGCAACGGAGCCGAAACCAACTGGCGGCCGATAATGCCGGGAGCCGGGCGCTCCACCGGATTCATCTCGGTTGTTGCAATCGGTCCTTTACCATCCAGCGGACGGCCCAACGGATCCACCACGCGGCCCAGCATGGCCCGCCCGCAGGGGATTTCCAGCAACCGCCCCGTAGCGCGGACGGTCTGACCTTCGCGTACAGTTTCGGCACCGCTCAGCACCACGGCTCCGACGCTGTTCTCTTCAAGATTCAGTGCAAGGCCCGTGATGCCGTTGCCGAAGTCAATCATCTCGTTCAGGCGGATGTTGCGCAGACCTTCAATCCGGGCCACGCCGTCGCCGACCTCCATGACCTTGCCCGTCTCCTCGCAATGCGCTTCGGGATGGAACTGCGCAAGAGTCTTCTCAATGTCCGCCACAATCGATTGCATAATTTGCTACCCAGCCTTTCGCTACAAAAATTCACCCCTTCAGGAGTCTGCTCTTCAAAATCTCCAACTGGCGGGCAATCGTCCGGTCTGTCACCTGATAGCCCTTCTCAACCCGCAACCCGCCAATCACCGCAGGATCAACGGAAAAACGGATGCCGGTCTTTGCCGGCCCGGTTTCCCGGAATACTTCCGTCAACTGCTCCTGCTGTTGCGCCGAAAGTTTTTCCGCGCTGACCACACCGACCCGGCTGGCCCGGATGTACACCTCAAGTCTCTGCACGAAGCACCGCAATACCGCCTCGGCACTGCGGCCTTCCATCTGCCGCACCGACTGAACGGCGGTCTGTATACGGTTCGAGTCAGGAACGCCGTTCACGCAGACAGCCTGCCACAGCAGGCGGGCATTACGGTGGTGCTGGCGGGTAAGTTTCATGACATCACTTTTGAGACGGAGCCGAAATCTCAGCAATGGCCGCCTGCAACAGCCGCTCACGGTCCGCCGCGGCAAGGTTCATTTGAGCCAGCTTCGCGGTCAGATCAACCACCATCGTGGCGATTTCCGACTTCAGCTCGGTTTTCAGGCGGGCCTGATCCAGCAACGCATCTTCGCGCGCTTTGGCCATCATTTCATTTCCCAGCTGTTCACAGCGGACTTTCTCCTGATTCAGCATTTCCGCCACGTTGGCTTTGGCTTCGGAAACAAACCGGTCGGCCTGCTCCTGTGCTTTACTGAGGACTTCTTTGCGCGAATCCTCCACCGCCTGAAGCTCACGCCGGATCCGCTCATTATTCGCGGCCGCCTCTTCCGCTTCTTTTTGCCGGGCGGCCACGGCTTTCATCACGGTTTTGAACACAAACTTATTCAAAATCCAGGCGATGATCAGAAAAGCGATCCCCTGTGAAATGAAGTCATACCAGTTCACCCCGAATTTTGTGAACGGGTTTTCCATAACGGCCAGCAGAAGCAGTGACTTCATGATATTCCGTCCGAGTTGGTTACTTCAGGAACACCGCGTAAAATACGCAGGCTTCGGCAAACGCAATGGCCAGAATCGCCTGAACCATAATCTTGTTGCTGGCTCCCGGGTTTCTTCCTACCGCCATCACGGCACCCAGTCCGATAAGTCCCACGCCCAGCGCGGCGCCTGCGGCCGCAACCCCGATATGCATTGATAGATCAACCATGGTCTGTCTCCTTTTCTATTTGATGCCCCTCGCCCTCTTCATGACTGCAAATCAACATGATAAAAACCGCCGAAAGAAGCATGAAAACAAGCGCCTGAATCAGTCCGACCAGCACTTCCATCAGATAAAACGGAACCGGCATAATCCAGCCGAGCGCAGGAACCTTATGAAGCATGGTTTCAAGCATCACCTCGCCGGCGAAAACATTTCCGTACAACCGCAGTGCCAGAGAAAACGGACGGACGATGATCGACAGAATTTCCAAAACACCGACCGCCAGAAAAACCGCCGCCATTACGAAATACATGACGCCGGTCGCTCCGCCCTTGGGCGCAAAGATGTGTCTTAAAATGCCGACCGGGCCGCTCTCTTTCCACGCCCAGATAAACCAGAAAAAGAAAAACAGCGAGCCCAGTGCCAGTGTGGTGTTCAGATCGGCATTCACTCCGCGGAACAGCGGTAAGGTCACCTTAAACATATGTTCCGTGTCATGTCCCCATCCGATACTTCCAATCCCCGGAAAAAGGCCCAGCCAGTTCGAGCAGAGAATAAAAATGAAAAAAGAACCCAACAGCCAGAAGGTTTTCCGGGCCAGCTTTTCACCCATGATGTCAGTAAGAAACCTGCGCAGAAAAACAACCAGCGCCTCAACAGACCCGGTGAACAGCGTGTTACGTCCGGCCCGCACCTGCTGACGGAATCTCAGCGAAACAATGATTAAAACCAGCGCGGCCAGCCAGCCAGTGATCATGGAGTTCGTGACCGGCACATCGCCCAGTTTAAAAACTTCCAATGCCTGGATGGATAAATGTTCGCCGCCGTCCTCGCCGGCAACCGTCTTTTCACAAACAGCACCCGCGCCGGATTCTAACTCATTTGCGACAGACAAATTGGTAACACTGAACAGAAATGTAAGCAGAAGCACGCACATCCAGCGGCCCGCCGGTTTTAAACCGTTTTTCAGTGGCCGACTGGATTCATTTGGTTTCATGGATCAGATTTCCGTATCCGTCACTATCCTGAAGACGGCATCCGCGTCCTTGGCTGAAAGAATTTTCTTACGGTTGGATTCAGACTGCAAAAGCCGTCCGATTTCAGCCAGACAGCGCACATGAGGTCCGCTTTGCGTTGCCGAAGAAAGAATCAGGATGATGATTTTCGACGACTGACCATCCGCGCTCTTGAAATCAATACCTTTCTGCTTCAGCCCGACAGCCACTATCAGGCGGTCGATCGAAGCAAGCTTTCCGTGAGGCACGGCGATTCCGTTTTCGAGACTCGTGCTCATTTTTTCTTCGCGCTCCGTCACAGCGCGAACCGCGTCTTCCACATTGCGCAAACGGTGTTTTGCGTGAATCAGCCCGACCAGCTCACGAATGGCCTCGTCCCTTCCGGACGCATTCAGCTCCAGCCTGATACAGGCTGGATCAAGACCGTTCTTTAAAATCTCATTGGCCATTGCACACTCCGGAACAGCATTTTCTGCCTGGCTAAATACCTAGCTTAAAACCAGTATTTACGACGCCAGAAAATAAAAAACCAAAGTGGCTTTATACAAACGGTCTTTACACGTCAAGGTGGTTTTTATTTTTTATAGAGCATTTACGACTTTGCCATTCCCTGCGCACCGAGTTTGGTGTATATGAGAAATGTGTTATCGGTGGTTACCAAGCAACAGGCCTAGGTGATGAGTATTATGACTACAATAGGTTTTATACGTTTCTCAGTTACCGTTTCGGTCTTATGCGCCAGTTCAGTCGGTGCTCTCGCGGCGTGGAAGACCGAAACCTGTCCGGATGGGCGGGCCGTAGCCATTGCCCCCAATGGCAGCGGATATTGTGGAATCGACGGGCGAACCGTTTCCGTCCCGGAGGGCTGGACCAAGGCACAGAGTTCTGATGGACGTCTTGTAGCAATCCCTCCGAAAGGAACTGTAGTAAAAGGCAAAGACCAACGAATCGTGGCCGTACCGAACGAGTGGACATACAGCCAGGGAACAGGCGGGCGGATTGTCGCCATCCCTCCGGACGGAACAGCGGTTGAAGGATCAGATCGTCGGCTGGTCGCCATCCCGCAAGGCTGGACAAAAGTGACTGGAAAAGACGGGCGGATCGTGGCCGTACCACCCGAAGGAACCGCTTTTGAGGGCCCGGATAAACGCACAATCGCTCAGCCCAAGAACTGGGTCGTGATTGTCGGTAAAGACAATCGGGCCATCGCAGTTCCGCCGAATGGCGAGTATTTTATGGGCAAGGATCAACGCGCGGTTGCGCTTCCTCCGGACGACTTTGATATAACCGATTATGTAACTCTGTGCTGTATTCTGGGCGTTCAGAGTGATGATTGATTCTCCCAGCCAACGAATGGTGAAATAGTATGAAAAATAAAAACTGCCTGTTCCTCACGCTAACCGTACTTGCAATGCCGTTACTTTCTGCGCTTAGCGCAGACAGCACCGGAAAAACTATCGACGTAGCTGTCTCTGTCAGCGACGGCTCATACGACAACCCGATGATGGTTCTCTGGCTGGAAAACGACAACGGTGAATTCGTCAAAACGTTGCACATGTTTTCCAAAAGGAAAACACACTATGAAAAACTGAAAACCTGGATGGCTAAATCAAAGGTAACCGAAAAACCGGCGGATATTGATGCGGTCAGCGGGCCCACCGTAGGATGGAACCAGACCAGCACAATTAGTATTCCGGCACAGATCGGATCAATTGATCTGTTAAACGGAAAATATGTCCTTTGCGTAGAATCCCGGACGCACATCGGAGAAAATTACCGCAGTCTGAAAATCCCCCTTCCGGAAGGCTACACCGGCAGTGTTCATAAGAACAACGGCACCATGAAGTCGATCGAGATAACTGTCAAAGACAAGACGAACTAAGCCTGCCGTGCGGATTCCGCAATCGCTTCAGCAATGCGCAGTCCATCAACGCCGGAGCTGACGATTCCTCCGGCGTAGCCCGCCCCTTCACCGCAGGGGTAAAGTCCTTGAACCGCAGACTGTCCGTCTTCACCGCGTACAACGCGAACCGGGCTGGAACTGCGGGTTTCGGACGCATAAAGCAGAGCCTCATCCAGAACCACGCCGCGCATACTGACGAGCATTTTCGGCACTGCGCTTCGCAGGGTGTGTTCGACAAATTCCGGCAGGAGTCCGCGCAGTTGCGCCGGACGAGCCATCGTGCAGGAACGTTCCGCCGGAAGCGCGGACGGCGGCGCGCCTTCAAGAAAATCAACCAGCCTCTGAGCAGGCAGAGAATAATCCGATCCGCCCGCCGCGAACGCCGCCGCTTCCATTTTTTTCTGAAATTCGATTCCGGCCAATACCGGCGTTCCGGTTTTTGGAAAATCATCCGGCAGAACCGGAACCAGAAACGCCGCGTTACCGAACGGTTTATCACGCTGTGAAAGACTCATGCCGTTGGTGGTCATCAGACCGGCTGACGAGGCGCAGGAGATGACAAGTCCGCCTGGGCACATACAAAAGGAATAGCAGGCTCGGGCGTTTTCCTCTTCGCGGCGGGTCAGTCGGAAGCTGGCCTTTCCAAGCATTGGAAACGGGCCACCCCACTGCGCGGTGTCAATCCGATGCTGAGGAATCTCCAGCCGCACACCGACAGCAAACGGTTTGGGTTCGAGCGGTACATTCTGTTCCGCCAGCATTTCGTAGATATCGCGGGCGCTGTGTCCGGTCGCCAGCACACAGCAATCGGTGCGGAATTCTTCACCGGAAATCACCGCGCCGCGTACCGCGCCGTTTTCAATCTCCAGCCGGTCAAGCCGCGCGCCGAAGCGGACTTCCCCGCCGAGTTCGATAATCCGATTGCGCAAAGCCGGAACCAGTTCTTCGAGTACGTCACTTCCGATATGCGGTTCTGCATCAATAAGAATGTCGGGCGATGCGCCGCAACCAATCAGCGTTTCAAGGAAACGGCGGACGCGCGGACGGTCTTTACTGCGCGAAGTCAGCTTGCCGTCGGAAAAAAGACCCGCGCCGCCTTCGCCGTAGAGCACGTTACTTTCGACATCCAGCAGTCCGTCTTTCCAGAACGCTTCGACTCGACGGGCCCGCGGCGCGGCGGCTTCACCGCGTTCGATCAACAGCGGCTTCAGTCCGGCTTCGGCCAGTCCGAGGGCGGCCATCAGTCCGGCGGGGCCGGCGCCGACGACAAGAATGGAAGATTGTCGATTGGGGATCGATGATTTTCTATTTGGTTCCTCTATGCCTTTGCTCCTTTGCACCTCCTCCACATCGCGCAGTCCGGCAGGAAGTTTCCCTGAAAATTCGACCTCAACAGCGACGGTCATGCGGGGTGAACGTCCACGGGCATCAATCGAGCGGCGAATGGTTTCCAGCCCCTGCAACGCTGACGGATTGCACTTCAGCGCCTTGGCGGCGGCGTTCAAAAGCTGGGCGGGCGTGTATCCCGGAGGCAGATCGAGCTGATTAATACGAAGTTTCATAGGAATTTTCTTTAATTCGAAACAGAAAGGTATATGAGGGACGCTTTGTTTTGCGACCAAAAAGGAAAACATGCATACACGGCTGGTTCCACAGATTTTCACCTGTTACCGCTCAGGCTATTCGCTGAAGCATTTTATCAACGATTTGATTGCCGGACTCATCACCGGCATCGTCGCCCTGCCACTGGCCATCGCCTTCGGGATCGCGTCCGGCGTCACCCCGGAACAGGGACTCTACACCGCGATCGTCGCCGGTTTTCTGATTTCATTCTTCAGCGGCAGTCAGGTGCAGATCGGCGGGCCGACCGGCGCGTTCATCGTGATTGTTTACGGCATCATTCAGCAGTACGGCATCGCCGGACTCACTGTCGCCACGCTGATGGCGGGTGTTCTTCTTATCCTTATGGGCTTCTGCCGCCTCGGGTCGGTTCTGAAATATCTGCCCTATCCGCTTATTATCGGCTTCACCACCGGCATCGCCGTGATCATCGCCGTCACTCAGATTCCGGCATTCCTCGGCATGAAGCTGGAAAAATTCCCCGGCGAATTCATCGGCAAGCTCGAAGCCATCGGCACGCACCTTCATCTGATTGATCCGCTCTCCGCCACGCTCGGACTGCTCGCCCTGCTGATTATGATGATCTGGCCGAAAGTCACCCGGCGCGTCCCCGGATCACTGGTTGCGATCCTCGTTACCACCCTGCTCGTTTCGCTGTTTAAATTGCCGGTGGAAACCATCGGCAGTCGTTTCGGCGGAGTGCCGAATCACCTGCCGGCTTTCGTTTTCCCCGCCGTTAATTTTGAGCTGATGCGCGGACTTTTTCAGCCCGCGCTGACCATTGCCCTGCTGGCGGCGATTGAATCGCTCCTGTCCGCCGTGGTAGCCGACGGGATGACCGGCCAGAAACATCGTTCCAATATGGAGCTGGTGGCGCAAGGCATCGCCAATATCGCGTCGCCGCTTTTCGGCGGCATTCCGGCCACCGGCGCGATTGCCCGCACGGCCACCAACATTAAAAACGGCGGCACCACCCCGCTGGCCGGAATAATTCATGCCGTCACCCTGCTGTTGATTCTGCTGTTCTTCGGCCACTATGCCGCGCTGATCCCGATGTGCGCGCTGGCGGCGGTTCTGCTGATGGTCGCCTACAACATGAGCGAATGGCATTTCTTCGTGAAACTCTTCTACAGCCCGCGAAGCGACGTGCTGGTCCTGATCACGGTTTTTCTGCTGACTGTTTTCGCCGACCTCACCGTCGCCATTCAGACCGGCGTGGTGCTCTCCGCGCTTCTCTTCATGCGCCGTATGGAAACCGTAACGAACTTCGGACTGATTGATTTAGATGATGCTGACCGCGCCAAAGATGATCCGAATGCCCTGACCCGCTTCAATGTTCCTAAGGGTGTCGAGGTGTTCGAAATTGACGGGCCGTTTTTCTTCGGTGCCGCCAGCAGGTTTCAGGATGAGATCAGTAAAATCCGGATGCCGAAGGTGCTGATTCTGCGGATGCGGAATGTTCCGGCAATGGACGCAACCGGCCTGAAAGCGCTCGAAGGCGTTGTCACCGCCGCGCACCGCGACGGCACGGTCTTATTACTTTCCGGCATTCACAAGCAACCGGCCGCCGCCATGAAAAAGTCCGGTTTGATTGATAAAATCGGCCATGCCAATATCCATAAAGACATTACCCATGCGCTTGATCATGCCGGACGCATTCTTCAGGAAAAAATTTAGGGAAACAGTAAACAGAAAGGACCCCTTATGTGTGACAGCTCCATGACAACGATCAAAGACAACACCGCCAACCCCGCTCCGCTCGGCCTGCTGGCCTTCGGCATGACCACAGTTCTGCTGAACCTGCACAATGCCGGACTCTACGAACTCAACACCATGATTCTCGCCATGGGTATCTTCTACGGCGGAACGGCGCAGGTGATCGCCGGCATTATGGAATGGAAGAAAAACAACACCTTCGGAACAACCGCGTTCACGTCCTACGGCTTCTTCTGGCTGACACTGGTCGCGCTGATTGTCCTGCCGAAATTCGGATGGGCCGCTCCGGCTTCCAGCATCTCAATGGCCTGGTTCCTCGGTATGTGGGGCGTTTTCACCCTGCTGTTGTTTATCGGCACCCTGAAGCTCTCCAAAGCTCTGCAGATCGTTTTCGGAACGCTGGTCGTTCTTTTCTTTCTGCTGGCCATCGGCGACGCAACCGGCAACGCAACGCTCAAGCTGATTGCGGGTTATGAAGGAATTCTCTGCGGACTTTCGGCCATCTACACCGGCATTGCGCAGGTTCTGAACGAAGTCTACGGCAAGACCGTCCTGCCGTTGGGCTGATTAAAAGCGCGAAAGAAACCGGTTGAGCGGCGGCTCCTCTTCGAGGGACCAAAGCTCAATCGGGAACCATGCGATCTGCATATAGGCGCGGTCGTTCTTCTGCCCGAACGCCAGCAGGCCGCACAGAAAATAGTAGGCCGTCAGCCGGTCATATTCGGGACGTTTCAGAAACGACGAAGACCACGTGTAACAATCCCCCATCTCGTCCTGCTTAACACCTTCCAGGCCGGTCGTAATCCGGCATAGTGAATCCGAATGCATCACATTCGGACATCCGGGAACCGGGCGCCCGTCTGTGACCGGCATCACGCTGGATTCATAGGCCACAATCGGAATAATCCCGGCCCGCATGAAACGCTCATGCGCCAGACAGTCTCCGCCTGGGTAGTCATACACCTTTGCATCGCCCGCCATGAAAATTCCGGTCATAAACGGAAGAATGGTCGTGCCCCAGCTGTCCAAGGTGATGCACAAGCTCCGGCCGGTGTGCTTCTTATCCGGGGTCCAGAATGAACGCTCATGATACGGCCCGAACGGTATGTTCCAGACAAATTCCCGGTGCAGTTTGGCCTTATAACCGCCGTACGCCCCGCGTTCAAAACAAAGAGTAACGTCGCTGGTTTCGGCTTCCACGCGGATTTGATCCATCTGCTGAGGAGCCGCCGGTGGCAGATAGGCCTCCCAAACCGACTTTGGACGGGCTCCGTTCCCTTCCAGAGAAGCGAAATTGCAGCATCCGGAGAACAGCACTCCCCACAGGATCAGGGCAAGACACGAAATCAGTTTACGAAAATTCATTGATGCGGCTTTTAAGCCATCCGGTAAAGGAAGTCAACCGCACACATGACGGTCTTTCCGGACCCGAATACAACGGATCATCCGCGCAGTGATTGCGCGGCGATATATCCGGTCGTCCACGCCGCCTGCAAATTAAAGCCGCCGGTCAGTGCGTCAATATCCAGCACTTCGCCCGCGAAATAAAGCCCCGGAACCAGCCGGCTTTCCAGTGTCTGGAAATTCACCTCTTTCAGCCGGATACCGCCGCACGTCACAAACTCCTCGCGGTGTCTGTTCTTTCCAGTGATTGGAAGAACAAAGCCGCTCACCTGCCCCGCGATCTGCCGCAACGCCTTCGATGAACACCCGCCCCACTCACGCATCTCCTCCACACCGGCGCGGGCAACCAGCAGTTTCCAAAGTCTGGAAGAAAGCCCGACCGGCGACCACGTTCCGATCTGTTTACGCGGCGAAGCCGTGCGCTGTTTTTCCAGCGTTTGGAAAATCTCTTCCTCGCTCTGCGCCGGGAGCCAGTTGATTTTCATATCAAAGCGGTAATTCGTCTCCGCCAGCGTCCGCGCGCCGAACGAAGAAAGGCGCAGAACCGCCGGGCCGCTCACGCCGCTATGCGTAATCAGCAGTGCGCCGCCGGCCTTCAGCCCCGGCGCGCTGACACAAACCTCCTCGATCACGATTCCGGCCAGTCCGGTAAACCCGCTGTCGGACGTATTAAACGTGAACAGCGACGGCACGCACGGCTCGACGGTATGGCCGAGCCCTTCGACAAACGCTCCGCCGCCCGTCGCCACCAGCAGTTTTTTGCAGGCCAGCTGATCGCCATTCACCAGCGTAACGTTAAATCCACCGTCGAATTTCCAAACTCTGGACACCTCCGCGTTCGTCCGAACGTCAGCGCCGGTTTTCAGCAGTGCATCAATCACATCTTCGGAGGTGTCGGATTCAGGAAAAAGACAGCCATCGTCCAGCGTTACCAGCGGAACGCCGTGCGATTCAAACCACTCGATGGTTTCCGCCGGGCCGAACCGGTGAAACGGGCCGATCAGCTCCCGCCCGCCGCGCGGATAGTTTTTGACGAACTCGCGGATATCAGCGCAGACATGCGTCAGATTACACCGCCCGCCGCCGGAAACGCGTACCTTCGCCAGCGGCTTCGGGCCCTTTTCCAGCACCAGAACCTTCAACTCCGGCGATTCTTCGGCCAGCACTGCGGCCGCAAACATCCCCGCCGCCCCGCCGCCGACTATAATGACATCTGCAGAATTCATTCTTACCACTGAATAAACGGAAAACACAGAAGCAGAATCTGAACCCCGCACCCACCTGAATCAATGCCAATCCGGAGACAAAGCCGGACAAAATTTCAGCGTATTCCGTGCGTTCCGTGGTTCACTTAACGGCCGTAAAGAAGCCGGTTGGTGTAGTCCTTGAGTTTGTGACCCTGCCTTCCGGCATCTTTTTCCAGCGACGGAACCAGAATAAACTGCACGCCGATCCAAACCGCAATCGCGATCAAGACAACAGCCAGACACCCCAGCGGAAGCTTTACGGACTCTCTCATGGCGGAAATTTATACCACAGAATGCACCGAAAACACGGAAATGATTCAGACAAAGGTATAAAGACAGCGCGCTCCGAGCGGGTTTGACACAGCCCGCCGACACGACGTGCTCCATCCACCTTGGGAACGAATAAGGTGGAACGCGCCGTCCCGGCGCGTTAAGTTTCCTGTATGGAAAAGTCTTATCCTTCCCGCCTTTATCATAAGACTCCGTCATGGGTTGAAGACGGCGCGGTATTCCACATCCGGCTCCGCTGTTCCGCCGATAACCGGATTCCGCTTATTCAGTCCGGCGTGGCGAATGACCTACTGGAGTCGGCTCGGTTTTATTCGGAAAAAGGCCGGTGGTTTGCCCATCTGTTTCTGCTGATGCCGGATCATCTTCATGCGCTGATTTCGTTTCCGAAAGACCGGGCGATGAGCCTCATTATCAGTGAGTGGAAAAGATACCAGACCCGGCGGCACAGCATTCAGTGGCAGGACAACTTTTTCGATCACCGGCTCCGGAATGTGCAGGAATATCTGGAGAAAGCCGCATATATCCGACGCAATCCGATTACAAAGGGATTGTGCGAAACCCCGGATGCGTGGCGCTGGGTGACGGAATGTGCCAGGTAGAACGCGCCGTCCCGGCGCGTTTAGATTGAGAAGCACACCGGGCGTGCTCCACCATTTATCAAAGCGTCCCGGGACGGGCCGCTCCACCTGCAACTGGAGAAAAAGGTGGAACGTGCCGTCCCGGCACGTTTAAATTACGAAGCACGCCGGGACGGCGTGCTCCACCTTTTGGGAGCATTCACAGATTTGACACAGCCCTCCCGTTTTTGCACACTGCCCGCCCTGAAAGTAAGGCAGACATACCTATGACAAAACCGGTGACACCCTATTATCTGATCGACGAAAAGAAACTGCTCCGGAATCTGGAGATTATCCGGCAGGTGCGCGAGCTGTCCGGAGCCAAAGCCGTTCTTGCGTTGAAGTGCTTTGCCACCTGGTCGGTTTTTCCGCTGATGCGCAAGTATATGGACGGAACCACAAGCAGTTCCCTGCCCGAGGCAAAGCTGGGTTACGAAAAATTCGGCAAGGAAGTTCACGCCTACAGCGTGGGCTGGTCGCGTAAAGAGGTTCAAGAGGTCAGCACGTTTGCCGATAAGGTGATTTTCAACTCCATCGGCCAGCTGACGCAGTACGCCTGCGAAACGCGCGGCCTGCCGCTGGGCCTGCGGGTGAATCCGGGAATCAGCCATTCCCATTATGATCTCGCCAATCCGGCCCGGCGCTACTCCCGGCTGGGTGTCAGCGATCTCAAGGAAATCATGAAGGTGTCCCCGCTGATTACCGGCGTGATGTTCCATTTCAATTGCGAGAACGACAATTTCAAGGGCTTTTCCGCGACGCTTGATCAGATCGGGAAAAAATACGGCCCGCTTCTTAAAACCATGCAGTGGGTCAGTCTGGGCGGTGGACTGTCGTTCACCAAAAAAGGCTATCCGGTGAAGTCGTTCTGCCGCCGCCTGAAACAGTTCAGCAAAGAGTTCGGCGTGCAGGTCTATCTGGAGCCGGGCGAAGCCGCCATCACCGGCTGTGCGGAACTGGTGACGACCGTTCTGGATGTCGTGCATAACGAAATGGATACCGCGATTCTGGACGCCTCCATGGAAGCCCACATGCTGGATCATCTGATCTACCGAACCAACCCCAAGGTGAATGTCCCCGGCCCTGGACGCTATCCGGTCATCATCGCCGGACGTTCCTGTCTGGCCGGTGACGTTTTCGGGACGTACAAGCTCAAGTCGAAACTGGCGGTCGGCGCGGAAGTCCGCCTCGCGGATGCCGCCGGATACACCATGGTGAAGAAGAACTGGTTTAACGGCCTGCCGATGCCGGCCATTTGTGTAAAAAGGCTGAACGGAAAACTGGAAACGGTCCGGCGATTCAGCTACAAGGACTATCTCGAGAATCTATCCTAGACAGGAGCGTTTCAAACACGGAAGAAGAACTGCCCACGAATAACTCGAAATGAGCACGAATAAAGAGTCCTGATTCGTGATAATTCGTGAAAATCCGTGGGTAAAATTTGATTTCATGAGGATTGGAAGGAAAGGAATATTGATGAAGAAGAACCTATTGATTATCGGTGCCGGCGGCGTGGCTCATGTAACAGCCCACAAAGCGGCAATGAACAATGACGTGCTCGGCGATATCTGCATCGCGTCGCGCACTCAGGCCAAGTGCGACGAGATCATCGAGAGCGTCAAGCGGCTGAAGCACCTCAAAGATCCGTCGAAGAAGCTCTATTCACGGCAGATCGACGCCCTCGACATTCCGGCGACTGTTAAGCTGATTCAGGAAACCCAGTCCGAGATGGTCATCAACCTCGGCAACGCCTTCATCAACATGTCCGTACTGGAAGCCTGTCTCCAGACCGGCGCCGTTTACATGGACACCGCTATTCATGAAGATCCGGATAAGGTTTGCGAACAGCCGCCGTGGTACGCCAACTATGAGTGGAAACGCAAAGACCGCTGTAAAGAAGCGGGCCTGACCGCCATCCTCGGCGTCGGATTCGACCCCGGCGTGGTGAACGCCTACTGCGCGCTGGCTCAAAAGCGCTATTTCGATAAGATCGACACCATCGACATCATGGACGTCAATGCAGGTAGCCATGGCAAATACTTCGCCACAAACTTTGACCCGGAAATCAATTTCCGCGAGTTCATCAAGGTCTGGACATGGATTGACCGGCAGTGGAAGGAATACCCGACCCACTCCGTCAAACGCATCTACGACTTCCCCGTCGCCGGCCCCTGCCCGATCTATTTGAACGGACACGACGAACTGCACTCGCTCTCCAAGAACATTGATGCCAACAGCATCCGGTTCTGGATGGGCTTCGGCAATCACTACATCAACGTCTTCACCGTCCTGCGGACACTCGGATTCCTCGACCACCTGCCGGTCAAGCTCACCACTGGTCAGGAAGTGGTGCCGCTAAAGGTCGTCAAAGCTCTCCTGCCCGATCCGAAAACACTGGCACCGGGCTACACGGGCAAAACCTGCATCGGCAATTTCGTCAAAGGCTGGAAAAACGGCAAGAAGCGCGAGGTATTGATCTATCAGGTTTCCGATCATCACGCGTGCTACGAGGAAATCGAGTCGCAAGGCATCAGCTACACCGCGGGCGTCCCGCCAGTAGCGGCCGCCATGCTGGTCGCTCAGGGCATCTGGGATCCGAAGACCATGGTCAACGTCGAAGAACTCGATCCGGAACCGTTCATCGCCATCCTCGACCAGATCGGTCTGCCCACGGAAGTTAAAGAGATCAAGCCCGGTAGCAAATTCTCCTTTGACGGCACGGTGCGGGATCTGGCGACCGAGCTCGCCGAATCCACAGCAACCGTCACCGTTTCGGCGGCCAACCCCATCATTGCGATCGACAAAAAATTCCAGGCAGACGCCCTCAAAAAGCTGACCGCCCCCGTCTCCGCCAAGAAGGCTACGCCGGGCAAGAAGCCCGCGAAAAAAGCGGTAAAGGCAAAAGCCAAGGTTGCGGCAAAGAAAAAGCCAGCAAAGGTAAAGAAACCCGCTCCGAAAAAAGTTGCGGCCAAAAAGCCCGTCAAAAAGAAAGTTGCGGTAAAGAAAAAGCCCGTGGCCAAGAAAACCAAAAAAGCCGGTAAGAAAAAATAAGGTGGAACGCGACCTCCGGGCGCGTTAAGCGTGCGCGGTTTATCCGCCGAAGCCTTTGGCGAAGGAGGAAGCGCCCGCTCCACCAAAACAAAAGACCGTCATGCGAAAGCGTGGCGGTCTTTTTATTGAAGTTCCCACCCGGGCTGCGGCATAGCGGCATCCGAGTCCAGTCTCAATGAGATAAGGTTAAAGGATGGGACTGACACCTTTTACTTCATTGATTTTTTTACTGAACGCACAGCCATTAGAGGGATAAAAATGAAGCAAGTATACCACCCAATATGATCCATGATTCCAAAATCTTCTGAAGAATAGATCCATTTCTTCACTCCTCTATGGTGACTAGCAGTTCCGGAGCTTGTTGAAGAAGATCGCCAGCCATCTCGCGCGATCGCCCCAATCCTGTATCCACTCATTTCTCCGGGATTTGCGATGCTGCCAATAGCGCCAAAGATGAGGAGTAGCCAAATGGACATTACCTTGATCCCTTTTCGGGTGGTATTACAACCAGTGATCCAGAGGGCGATAATGGCTAAAAAAACCGCAAGCACTGGAGCGGTTGTTCTACTGATAACCATTAATCCCCAGAAGGAGAATACTGCAAGGATGAACGGTAGGATCGCTAGAAAAGTATTGGGATCTATTTTCCATTCGTCCGTGGTAACGAGATTTTTAAATGGGACATCAGATTCGATAACGAAATGTCTCGTCCCAGGTTCAACACTAACCTTGCATCCTCTTTTTTTGAATTCATCGATGGTTATTTCCGACACAGAACTGTTTAACTTGAAACAAGTTTCTGATTTGTGGTCTTTGAAGTGATAGGATGCCATCTTGCGCAAAAACTCTTCCGAATGTCTTCTGGTTTCCATTAATTTTTGTATCCCGAACAGGTTCGATGATTAGATAAAACCACGGATATGGACTAAGGACGGTTTCTCCGTTCTCTTCGTTTCCTTCTGTAAAGAGCTACTGGTTGACGTGGACGATTTTGGCGGGAGAGAACCCGTTAAAGTTCGTCGCCGATGCCGTGCTATACGCGCCGATGTTCTTGGCATATACGAGGTCGCCCAGTTCAAGATTGGTCGGCAGTTCTTCCGACATGGAGAGCACGTCGAGCGCGTCGCAGGTGGGACCGAAGACGGTGCAGATTTCAGTCGGCCCTCGCTTGAAGGCTTTCAGCGGATATTTGCAGTGGTCAAAGATGATTCCGGAGAACGTATTGTAAACCCCGTCATCAATGTAGTAGCAGAGCTTGCCGTTGCGGACAGCCTTTCCAATGACCTTTGAAACGGCGGTACCCGCCGTAGCGACCATGAACCGTCCGGGTTCCGCCAGAATCTGGATATCTTTTGGGAAAAGCCGGTTCAGCTCGGCGTTGATTTTGCGGGCGAGTTCGCTGAACGGTTTTACGGTGGAGTCGTACGGCGCGGGGAATCCGCCACCAATGTCCAGCAGGTTCATTTTGGTGTAGCCGCGACTCTTCGCTTCCTCAAAAACGCTGGCCGCCAGATTGATGGCCTGAACAAAGTTTTCGAAGTTGGTGGTCTGACTGCCGACATGAAAACTCAGCCCTTCCACGACCAGCCCGGCTTTGACGGCGGCGAGAATTAAATCCACCGCTTCGCCCGATGCCGCGCCGCACTTTGAAGAGAGTTCGCACATGGCTCCGGTGTTTGGAACGCTCAGCCGCAGAACCAGCCCGGAGTTCGGCGCGTATTTTTTGATCTTTTTGATCTCTTCGTAGTTGTCGTAGGTGACCAGCGCCTTGTACTGATCCAGTTCCTGCAGAGCCTCGTTCACCTTGATGGGGTTGGCGTAGATGATTTTGTCCCAGATCCAGTCCTGCCGCTGTTTGG
>JBIIYG010000032.1:0-6554 GCA_044346945.1 Pontiellaceae bacterium
CTGAACAACAGTCTCAAATTTCCCAATCTTTGGAAAATTTATTCGACCTGACCGGAGCGGCAACCTACTATGGCGACCTGATTTAACTCTAAAAAACATGCAAACATTAGATACCCATCTTTTTCTCGGCCTTTACCGTCACATGCTCGCGTCGCGTAAGGCCGATGCCGTGCAGGAAGACGCCGCCCAGCGCGGCGAGGCCTTTTTCTATATCCCGTCGTCCGGCCACGAGGCGATGGCGGCGCTCGCCCCCCATCTGACGCCGACCGACTGGCTGCACTGCCACTACCGCGATCGCGCCCTGATGCTCGCCCGCGGCGTGACCCAGCAGGATTTACTTCTCGATCTGCTCGGCAAAACCGGCTCGCCGACTGAAGGCCGCAATATGCCCGGTTTCGCCTGCAACCGGGCGCTGAATCTGTTCGGCGCACCAACCGGCGTTGCCAGCAATACGCTGCAAGCCGTCGGCGTGGCGCAAGCCATCAAAGACAGCAGTGACATCGTCTATTGCGGCATCGGCGACGGCGGCACGCAGGAAGGTGAGTTTTTCGAAGCGGTGGCCGAAGCCGTACGCTCGCAGCTCCCCATTCTTTTTGTTGTCCAGAACAACCGCTACGCGCTCTCCACTCCGTCCAAAGGCCGCACCTTTTTCTCTCTGCCGAACGGCGACGCTAAGGAATTTTACGGCCTGTCGATTCTCCGCGCCAACGGTACCGATACAATCGAAACCTATCGCGTATTCGGCGAAGCAGTTTCCACTATTCGGAAAACCCGCGGCCCGCAGATCGTCGTTCTGGATGTCGAGCGGCTGACCAGCCATACCAATGCCGACGATCATACGCTTTACCGCTCAGCCGACGACATCCGCGAAATGCACGAAAAGGCCGACCCTATTCTGATTCTGGCTGAGAAGCTGATCGCCGCCGGTATCCCCGAAACGCAACTCAAAGCCATCGAACACGAAGTAAATCAATGCCTCACCGCCGCTTTCGATGTCACCCGGCACGCCAAAAACGCTAAAACCGAACTCAGCGCCAAAAAGCCGCTGCCGGCAAAACTCACGGATGCCGCAAGTGAAACGCGCACCGACGGTGATGCGCTTACGATGCTTGAAGCGATGCGGGCAGTCCTCCGCGACCGTCTTGGCACCGACGCCAATGTTTATCTTTACGGCGAAGATCTCGAAGATCCCAAAGGCGACGTGTTCGGTCTCACCCGCGGACTAAGCACGGCTTTTCCCGGACGCGTCATCAACGCGCCGCTCAGCGAATCCACCATTGTCGGCGCGGCCATCGGTCAGGCACTCGTCGGTAAAAAACCGGTTGCCTGCATTCAGTTTGCCGACTTCATGCTGCCCGCTTTCAACCAGATCGCCGCCGAGCTCGGCGCGATGTGGTGGCGCACCAACGGACAGTGGGAATGCCCCGTCATCCTGATGGCGATTTGCGGAGCCTACCGCCCCGGCCTCGGCCCGTATCACGCACAAACCTTCGACGCCACGTTCGCACACATTCCCGGCCTCGACGTCTTTATGCCGTCCACCGCACCGGATGCCGCCGGTCTGCTCAACGCCGCTTTTGAATCCGGACGCCCGACCGTATTTCTTTTCCCGAAGAATCTGATCAATGACCGCTCCGTCACGGCCGCCGCCGATGCGGCGAAGCAGTTTGTGCCGATCGGCAAAGCGCGCATCACCCGTCCGGGCCGCGACCTCACCATCGTCAGCTGGGGCAGTACGATGCCGCTGTGCGAAAAAACGGCCGAGGCGCTTCAGACCGCCGGCGCGTCGGTTGAAGTCATCGATCTTCGCTCGCTCGTTCCGTGGGATCAGGAAACGGTTATCGCCTCCGCGCAGAAAACCGGACGCCTGCTCGTTGTCCACGAGGACAATCATACCTGCGGGTTCGGCGGCGAAGTACTGGCCACGATAGCTGAAAAAGCCAACGTGCCGGTGCAAATGGCACGCATCACGCGGCATGACACCTACATCCCCTACCTCTTTGAAACACAGATCGAAGTACTGCCGTCGTTCCGCACCGTGCTCGGCAAAGCCGCCGAACTGCTCGACTATTCGCTGATCTGGCAGAAGCCGGTCGAAGAAGCCGAAGGTTCTGTCACCGTCAACGCCATCGGCTCCAGCCCGTCCGACAAAACCGTTAAAGTGATCGAACTGCACGTTAAAGCCGGACAGACCGTTAAAGCCGGCGAAATGCTCGCTTCCGTCGAAGCCGACAAGGCCACGATGGAAATCTCTTCGCCAGCCAGCGGTATCGTCGAAGAACTGTTTCTTGCCGAAGGCGATTCCGTCGATGTCGGTACGCCGCTCGCCCGCATCGTCACCCAGGAAGTCAGCCTCATCAAAAAACCGGTCACCAAAGACGATCCCGGCACACCGGTTCTCGAAAAACGCGCAACCGTCGCGAAAGCAAAGAGCGCAGCCATCGAAACAAAACCAGTTTTGATTTCCTCTATCGCCACGGTGCTGGGCTCGCGGCATATTTTGAACGACGAGCTGCTGCAAGGACATGGCGACTGGGATTCTGAAGCCATCCGCTCGCGTACCGGTTGCGAAGAACGGTATTGGATCACGGGCGACGAAACCGTTGAGACGCTGGCTATCAAAGCCGTGCGCAACCTGCTTGAAATGGAAAAACTGACTCTGGCCGATATTGACGCCATCGTCTGTTCAACCGGCACCCCGCTGATGATGACTCCATCGCTCGCCTGCCGCGTCCTCAAAGAACTCAGCCCCGCCAAGGGCGAAATCCAAATGCAGGCGCACGATGTCAGCGCCGCCTGTTCCGGTTATATGTACGCCTTGCAAAATGCCTGCGACATTCTGCGCGACGATCCGTCGAAAAAAGTTATCGTCATTACCGCCGAAACGCTTTCGCCGATGGTCAATCACGAAGACCAGAAGACCGTGGCACTCTTCGGCGATGCCGCAACGGCGTCCCTCGTTTCGTGCGAACCGCGCGGCGGGAATGTCAACGTACTGGTCAACCGCCCGGTTCTTTCTGCCACCGGTGTCGATCAGAAGGTGCTTTATGTCCCGCACATGGGAACTGGCGAAAAGATTGAAATGGAAGGCCTCACCGTCTTCAAACTGGCTGTACGCAAGATGATCGACATGCTGGCCGAAGCCTGCGAAATGCGCGGCATTGCCGTCGATGCGCTCGACATGATCGTACCGCATCAGGCCAACGAACGGATCATCGAAGCCATCCGTAAGACCATCCATTGCCCGCCGGAAAAAATGTTCAACCACATCCGCAAATATGCCAACACCTCGTCGAACACCATACCGTTCGCGATGGTTGAGCTGATGCCGCAAATGAAAAAAGACGCGCTCGTCGGACTCACCGCTTTCGGCGGCGGTTTCACCTTCGGCGCAGCCGTCATTGAAAAGCAGTAAACCTATGTTACACCCCGATACCGAAGTTCGCTGGATCAGCAAAGATATTGGCTGCGGCATTGTCGCTACCCGCGACATTCCCAAAGGCACCATCACCTGGGCAATGGATCCGCTCGACCGCTTTTTCACTGCGCAGCAGGTCGCTGAACTCCCCGACCGCTGTCGCGAAACGCTCCTCAAATATTCCTACCGCAACCGGCACGGCGAATATGTCTTCTGCTGGGACAACACCCGCTTCATGAACCACAGCTTCACGCCCAACTGCATCACCACCGCCTACAACTTTGAACTGGCCGTGCGCGACATCCGTGAAGGCGAAGAACTCACCAACGACTACGGCTCGCTCAACATTCTGGAGCCCTTTCAGGCTTGCGACGAAGGCACCGAGCGCAAAGTGGTTTATCCCGACGACCTCGCCCGGCACTACAAGCAGTGGGACGAAAAACTCGCAGGGGCCTTCAAACGGGTGAATACAGTCGAACAGCCGTTGCGCGATATGCTCTCGGCCGAACAGTGGGAAAAAACCTGCTGCATCGCCGAAAAACCCACCTTGATGGACTCCATACTCAACTGCCTGCACCGGGGTTAGGATTCAGGCTTTAGACTTTAGGCCTTGGGCTTTAGGAATCCCGGACTTTCAACTTTTAGACTTTAGACTTTCGACTGCGGTCTTTAGACTCCCGCTCATGAACGACGATTATGAACTGATCGACAGCGGCGACGGCCGCAAGCTGGAGCGCTTCGGCGATGTAAAGCTGGTGCGCCCCGCCGGACAGGTTGCCTGGAAGCAGAGCCTTGATGAAGAAATCTGGCGCGATATCTCCGCCGGATTCGACCGCGAAGGCGGCAACCGCTGGCATAACCGCCATAACCTGCCCGACAACTGGAAAGTCACCGTTGCCGGAATCACGTTCAAACTTTCTTCTACCGACTTCGGCCACCTCGGCATTTTCCCTGAACAGCGCGTGATGTGGAAATGGATCCGCGAAACGGTGCAACAGCGCAAAGCACGGACTGGCTCCATGAATGTGCTGAACCTCTTCGCCTACTCCGGCGGGTCAACACTGGCCGCCGCACAGGGCGGCGCGGAAGTCTGTCACCTCGACGCCTCCAAAGGAATGGTCGACTGGGCACGCGAAAACGCTGCGCTCAACGGACTGGAAACCGCGCCGATCCGCTGGATCGTCGACGACGCCATCGGCTTCCTGCGCCGCGAAGTCAAACGGGAGCGCCGCTACGACGGCATCATCCTCGACCCGCCCTCTTTCGGACGCGGTAAAAAAGGCGAGGTCTTCAAAATTCAGGATGCACTCCCCGAACTGCTCAATCTCTGCCGCGACCTGCTCTCGGAAAATCCGGCGTTCCTGTTGCTGAGCTGTCATACACCCGAATACTCGCCGATGATTCTAAAAAATCTGCTCACGCAATGGCTCAAGGATTTAAACGGCACCACCGACTGCGGCGAAATGACCCTCACCGGAGAACCCGACGTCATGCCATTACCGAGCGGTGCGTACGCAAGGTGGATCGGTAACAAATGAAAAAACTGATTCTCATAATTCTACTTTTGATCTCCGTTTCTCTCGAAGGATTCGGGGGCGGCGGAGCCGATGAGGTTGTGGCGTCGGCTTTTGCCAATCACAAAAGCAATATTCAGGTACAGGGTGCCGGACAGGTCATAAAAGTTCTATCTGACGATAATGATGGAAGCCGACATCAGCGCTTCATTATCAAGCTGGCATCAGGACAGACCCTTTTGATCGCCCATAACATTGATATAGCGCCGAGGGCCGCTTCGATCAAAGTCGGCGACTCCGTCGAGTTTTCCGGTGAATACGAATGGAATCCGCAAGGAGGCGTAATCCACTGGACTCATAGCGACCCTCAAGGTCGACACACTGCAGGCTGGATAAAGCATAACGGGCAAACCTATCAATGACCTCGCCCTCCGAACATCCATGGGATCCGCTGCACGGGATGACGCTGGAAAAGATTCTCATCCAGTTGGTGGAGGATCACGGCTGGGAGGAGATGGGCGAGCGGATTAAAATCCGGTGCTTTCAGAATGATCCGTCGATCAAGTCCAGCCTGACGTTTCTGCGTAAAACACCGTGGGCGCGGGAAAAGGTCGAAAAGTGGTTTGTCGCCGATGCCCGCCGGAAACAGAGAGGCCGGTAAACAATAAAGATTTCTGACAGGATAACAGGATCGTCAGGATGATCCTCAAAGTAATCCCGTTCAGCTTCCCTCGGTGCGGAGACGCGGATCAAGGGCGTCGCGCAGCGCATCACCCAGCAGGTTGAAGGCGAGGACGAGTCCGAAGATCGCCAGCGTAACGAAGGTCATTTCCCACCAGACACCTTGCCATAGCCGCATGCGTGCACTATTGATCATGACGCCCCACGAGGGTTCACTGACGACTCCGATCCCGAGAAAGCTCATAAAAACTTCGGTGCTGACAGCCGCCGGAAAGCGCAGGGTGAAGGTGACGATGATGACGTGAAAGACGTTGGGCAGGATGTGGCGGAAAAGGATGCGCGGCCAGCTCAACCCCAACGCTTTCGCCGCCATGACATAGGCCTGTTCTTTGTGTTTAATTACTTCGCCGCGAATCAGGCGGCAGAGGCCGACCCAGGTGGTAAGCCCGATGCCGAGATAGATTCCGAGCAGCCCCTTCCCGACGACCATGGCGATGGCGAGAATAAACAAAAGGCCCGGCATGGAAGCCACGGTGGAATAAAGCCAGACGACGAAACTGTCCACGCGGCCGCCAAAGTATCCCGCCAGACAACCAAAGAAAACGCCAATAGGAATGGCGATGAGTGCAGTGATGATACCGACCTTGTAGGCGATACGCGTGCCTTGGATCAGTCGTTGCATGACGTCGCGACCGAGCGCATCGGTTCCCATCCAATGGCTGGAAGACGGCGGTTGATAGGCTTGATTGAGATCTGTCGTCTGATAAAAAGCCGTCTGATCTTTCGCCTGATAATAGCGGTAGACCACTTCACCATAGACTGCCAGCGCCGTGTAGAACACAACCACGCCGAGGCAAACCATTGCCAGACGGCTCTTCTTCAACCGCCGCCAGGCATCAGACCAGATCGAATTGCCGCGTGCTGTAGGAGTCAAGGGACGG
>JBIIYG010000027.1:0-19954 GCA_044346945.1 Pontiellaceae bacterium
AGATCAACGCGCAGACCGTTCACATCCCACTCCGGCGGCGGAGCCTGCACCGGCGTCAGCAGACTGATCATCACCGGCGACATTGGCGTATCGCCTGCCGAAACGGTTTGTGTGCCGGCGGTCAGCGCCAGCGCGATTACGAACAACAGCCACATGTTTTTCATTCTGCTCCTCCCGGTGTTATGCGGAACGCTCTCCGCCCGAATTTCGGAGCGCATTCTGAGAGCCGTCCTGTGTTAAAACAAGAAGAAAACCGGATCTCGATAAAAGCTGAAACACGTGCGGCTAATCGGCAATTCCGCATAAAAACCGGCTTTGAGTTTGCCAGATGCCGAGGCCGGTATTAGATTGCTCCGCAGAAAGGGAGAGTTAAACCCACTCCCTTGAGGAGGTTTCATGAAAAAGTTCATTCCCGCCCTGCTTGTCGCCAGCGTTCTGCTCACCGGCTGTACCGGCCCGTTCCAGCTGACCAAAAACCTGCACAAGTGGCAGACCAGCTCCGAGGATAAATGGATTGATGAAGTCGCCTTCCTCGGCTGTGTGATTCTCCCAGTGTACGGAATCTGCTGTCTGGGTGACGCGATTATTTTCAACAGCATCGAATTCTGGGGCGGCGAAAACCCCATCAAAAAAGCTGACGCACTGACCGGCAATGAAATGTGCCTGCGCAGTGTTGCCGGACAGATGTAACGGCCCGATTCAGCAAATCAGCAAGCCGCTCCGGATTCCGGGGCGGCTTTTTTAATCAACAGCGAATAACTTTACGGTTTACACAAACCCTTGCTGGAACTATAAACGCATCCGCATGCACACGGTGTGCATTGCAAGGGGTTCATTAACAGAAAGGGTTGGACGATGAACAAAAGTTCGGTTTCGGCAGTATGCGTATCAGTTCTGGCAGTCATGATGCTTTCAATGACGGGATGTATCAAAGCTCCTTTTGTTCCGCCGACCGGCGTAGCTTTTTCGCAGTTCAATGCTCCGCTGGATGTTGATTTTCAGAACACCGACATGGCAGGTGTGAAACAAGGCAAAGCGGAAACCATGAGCATTCTCGGACTTATTGCTATCGGCGATGCCAGCACGCAAACTGCGGCGCAGAACGGCGGCATTACAAAGATCGTTCATGCCGATTATGAATATTTCAATGTTCTTGGCGTTATCCAGAGAGCCACTGTGATCGTTTACGGCAAATAAAAGGATCATCTCCTATGAAAACAATCATACTGGCTATGCTGGGCATAGGCCTGATGGTGGTTTCAGGGTGTGTTGCTCCCAACTCGGAATTTGTCCCTCCGGGAGGCGCCCTGTTTACCCACTATAAAGCACCATTGCTTATAGACTATAACAGCATCGGAACCGGACAGAAAAAAGGCGAAGCTTCCTCCGAGTATGTCTATGTTCCCTTTACATACGGCCTGCTTTCCTTTGCCTGGAAAGACTGCTCCTTGAATGCTGCGTGCAAAGACAAACAGATTAGTCAGGCAGGACTTGCTGACTATGAGTTTTTCAGCGTACTGGGAGTCTACGCCAAAACCACCGTTCATGTGTATGAAGCACCGGTTGCGACAAAGTAAGCCACGCCATAACAACGGAAAAGCCGCCTCGTTTCACGGGGCGGCTTTTTTGTTTCAATAATCCACCCGCCAGAGGAAAAGACCGAGCGGTTTAACGGTGGGGATTTCGTTGGTGCGCGATCCGTCTTTTAAAAACCGTGTAGCGTCGTGCGGTGTCAGCTCACCGACACCGACCCTCAGCAGGAATCCGGTGAGGGTGCGTACCATTTTGTAGAGAAACCCTTCGCCGGTCACGGCGATGGTTAAATCCCCTTCCCGTGTGCGACTGACGGTCAGTTTGGTGACAGTTTTCACCGTTCCTTCAATTTCCCGACGCGGATTGGCGGTGAAGGCCGCGAAGTCGTGTGTGCCGACGAGCTGTCCGGCGGCGGCGCGCATGGCTTTGATGTCCAGCTTGCGGCGCTCGTGCAGGCGGTAGAGCCGTAATTCCGGCGGAACCGCGTGGCCGTTCCAGATGAAGTAACGGTATTCCTTGCTGACGGCGTCGTAGCGGGCGTTGAAGTCCGGACGAACCTTTTCCATCTTCATGATACGGATGTCGTAATCCAGATGGGCATTCAGTCCGTTCAGGAAGCGCCCGGTGTCCACCGGCTCCTTCAGATCAAAATGGGCCACCTGCCCTTTAGCATGAACTCCGGCATCGGTTCTGCCCGAGTGATGGATGCGGATATGCCGTCCCGCCAGCTTTTCGATGGCGTTCTCGATTTCGCCCTGAACGGTCGTCTTGCCGGGCTGAACCTGCCAGCCGGCATAGTTCGTTCCGTCGTAAGCGATGGTGATCTTATATCGAATACTCATAAGGCAGGAATGGTGGAATCTTGGAACAATGGAATGATGAAATAGCATTTTAAACCCAATACTCCAACATTCCTCTATTCCAATATTCCATCTCTCTGCTACGCTGTGCCGCATGTTTCAATACCAACAACGCAATCAGTATTTCGCCCAGATCGCCTCGGGATTTGAGGAAATCGCCAAAGCCGAGCTCGAAAGCTTGGGCGCGGTGAATATCCTCGAAGCCTACCGCGGTCTTCATTTTGAAGCCTCTCCGGAGGTGCTTTACCGCATCAACTACACCGCGCGGCTGATCGTCCGCGTTCTCGCTCCGCTGGTGACGTTTGACTGCCACAGCGACAACTATCTCCACCAGACCGCGCTCAAGCAGGACTGGAGTCAGTTCATGACTCCGGCCGACACGTTCGCCGTTCACGCGGTCACGTCGAACACGCCGTCGCTGACGCACTCGCAGTACGCCGCGCTCAAAGTCAAAGACGCCGTCTGCGACTTTTTCCGTAAAAAGAACGGCGAACGCCCGAATGTGGATATTCAGAATCCGGACCTTGGAATTCATCTGTTTGTCCGCAACAGCCGCGCCACGATCAGTATTGATGTTTCCGGTGGTTCGCTTCACCGGCGCGGCTACCGCACCGTCTCGGTCGAGGCGCCGATGCAGGAAACGCTGGCCGCCGCGATTATCCGGCTGTCCGGCTGGGACGGCGAACGTCCGCTGGTGGATCCGATGTGCGGCTCCGGCACTCTGCTGTGCGAGGCGGCGATGAGCTACTGCCGGATTCCCGCCGGATATCTGCGTAAACAGCGCTGGGGTTTTGAACGCCTGCCGGACTTCGATTCCAAGGTCTGGAAAAAAGTTAAAGCCGAGGCGGACGGCCTGATGCGCCCCCTGCCCGCCGGACTGATTTACGGCAGTGACCTTCACCCGGACGCCGTCCGCGCGACCCGCACGAACCTCAATAACCTGCCAGGCTGTAAGGACCGGATTCCGTGTTCGCAAAAGGATGTTTTCAGTTTTCCAAGCATTGGAAACAGTACGATCGTGGTCAACCCGCCGTACGGCGTGCGGCTGGGCGACCGCGAGTCGGCGGAAAAACTGATGAAGGAGTTCGGCGATTTCCTGAAACAGCGTTGTACCGGTTGTACCGCCTTTGTCTATGCGGGCGACCGCCAACTGCTGAAAAAAGTCGGCCTCAAGCCGGAATGGAAAAAGGAACTTAATAACGGCGGGCTGGAAGGGATTCTCGGAAAGATTGATCTGTATGCCTCGCCGAAAGCCGTCCAATGAAAACCGTCGCCGATGTTGACTGGGAAAGCTGGAATCCCAAAGAGCGCGCCACGCTGATGTTTATTCTGCAGGAAGGCCGCATGCTTCTGATTCATAAAAAGCGCGGGTTCGGCGCAGGCTATTACAACGCGCCCGGTGGACGGCTGGAGCTGGGCGAAACCGCGCTGGAATGTGCAATCCGCGAGACGCAGGAGGAGCTTTGCATTACGCCGCTCGATCCGGCGCACGCCGGTACGCTGATGTTTCAGTTTATTGACGGACACAGCATTCACGGCGAAGTGTTCACCGCGACCGGATTTTCCGGAACGCCGACCGAAACCGACGAGGCCGTTCCGCACTGGTTTCCGGTTGATGATCTGCCCTGGCATAACATGTGGGCCGACGATCCGGTCTGGTATCCCAGAATGCTGGCAGGCGAAAAATTCACCGGACGCTTCCTCTTCGACCACAAAATCATGCTCGACCACCGACTGGACTGACTGAATGAGAAATAACGATATTCTGCGCCGACTCCGCTATACCTTCGATCTGAAGGATTCAAAGATGATTTCGCTTTTCGCTTTGGCGGATACGCCGGTGACATGGGAGCAGATCAGCGGCTGGCTGAAAAAAGACGATGATCCGGCGTGCCAGCTATGCGATGACGCGCATCTGGCCGCATTTTTGAACGGACTGATTATTGATAAACGCGGCAGAAAAGACGGACCGCAGCCTGCCCCCGAAAAACAGTTAACCAACAACGCCATTCTGATGAAGCTGAGAATCGCGCTGAACCTGAAAGCTCAAGATGTTCAGGAAATCATGGGGCTGGCGGATATGCCGGTCAGCCAGCATGAACTCAGCGCCTTTTCCCGCCGGCCGGATCATAAGCATTACCGGGAGTGCAAAGACCAGCTTTTGCGCAACTTTCTAAAGGGTCTGCAGATCAAATACTGCCGGTGAATAGGCGTTGGAGCCAATGATCGGAGTCGAACCGATGACCTGCTCATTACGAATGAGCTGCTCTACCAACTGAGCTACATTGGCCGTAAAAGAGCGCGTATTAAGTCAGAGCTTTTTCCGCGAGTCAAGTTTCAGCCGTTGGAAAGCTCAATAGAGCGGCGCTGGGCCGCCAGCAGAGCCTGAACAACCGCTTCTTTGACACCCGACTGATCCAGCGAGCGTATCGCGGCTTCGGTGGTTCCGCCCTTGGATGTGACTTTGGCGCGCAAAACATCGGCAGACTCCCCGGAGTCGTTCATCAGTCGTGCGGCGCCTTCAACGGTTTTAAGAGCGAGTTTACGGGCGGTTTCTTTTTCCAGCCCCATTTTTTCGGCGGCGGCCAGCATTACTTCCAGCAGATAAAACACATAAGCCGGGCCGGAACCGCTCAGTGCCGTGACGGCATCCATTTCATTTTCCTGCACCCGGACCGTCAGCCCGACACAGCCGAGAATGGCTTCGGTCACTTCGATGTCCGCCTCGTCGGCATTTAGACCGGCGGTAATCGCCGAAGCACCCTGCCCGACCAGCGCCGGAGTATTCGGCATCACACGCACCACCCGGCGGGTTCCGCCAAGCAGGGCTTCGATTTTCGCCGACGAAATTCCGGCGGCGATGCTGATGATGAGTGTTTCCGTACGAAGCACCGGCGCGATCCCTTTGAGAACTTCGGCCATCACCTGCGGTTTTACCGCCAGCACAACGATCTCGGCGTTTTTAACGACCTTGTTATCGGTGGAGGTTGAAACGCCGTATTCGGTTTCCAGATCGGCCAGCCGTTCCGGGCGGACATCCGTCATGATAATTTTTTCCGGCGCGCAGAACTGCGCCGCGACCATGCCGCTAACGATGGCTTCCGCCATGTTGCCCGCTCCGATAAAAACCACCTTCGACTCCATCACACTCATGATCGTCCTCCGAAAATATCTGAACCGACGCGAATATAGGTCGCGCCTTCCTTGATCGCCACTTCGAAATCGTGCGACATGCCCATCGAAAGTTCCGGCAGAGGCGTTCCGGTTTCCTGCTGAAGCCGGTCACGCAGTTTCCGGAGATTGGAAAAATGAACGCGCGCTTTTTCCGGATCGGGCGTAAACGGCGGAATGGTCATCAGTCCGTGCACTTCAACCTTCGCACAGCGGTTGGCGGCTTCAATCAGCGCGGCGGCTTCGCCGGGCGCGCATCCTTCTTTGGAGCCTTCGCCGGAGACGTTAACCTGAATGAGAACGGGAAGCGGCAACGCAGTATATTCATCCAGCAGGCGGAGCAGTTTTTCGGAATCAACCGAATGAATCATACGGAACAGACCAGAGGCGGCGATGCGCGCCTTGTTGCTTTGCAGGTGTCCGATCAGGTGCCATTGCAGATGTCCGGGACACTGCGGAATTTTAACCTGCGCCTCCTGCACCTTGTTTTCCCCGAAAAGAATCTGACCGGCTTCCGCCGCTTCGAGTACGGCTTCCGCCGGCTTGGTTTTAGAAACCGCCACCAGCTTCACTTCGTCATGGCGGCGCCCCGCCTGTTCGCAGGCGGCGGCGATACGCCGTTCAACGGCTTCAAGGTTGTCGCGGATACTCATACTTTTGCGATCAGTTTGATGACGAGCATTTCCAGAATCAGTTCCTGCGGGACACCGCTGGAGACGAGCTGTTCATGCGTTTCCAGCAGGCGTTTCTGACAGCGGCGCAGTTCTTCGGCGCTGTAGTTTTTCGCCTGCGCCGCAAGTTTCGAGGTTCGGAACCAGTGGATTTCGCGCGGATCGGACGGAAGCTGGGAGAACATTTTATCCATTTCCGGATCAGTGCTCCACTGCACGGCGTTCGCGCCGTAGCCGCCGGAAAGTTTCAGCCAGCCCTGATCAATGTACGCGCGGTACTGCATCAGATTCTGATAGAGGCTTTCGACCGCGAACATGATGCCGATGGGCGCTTCGCCCTGAAAAATCAGCTGGCGCAGAACTTTGAGCGCCTCATCCAGCCGCCGCTCGCCGAGCGCGTCGGTGAAGTCCCACGCAACCGCTTCGGCGGATGATGAGGTGATGGCTTTGACATCCTCGACGGTGATTTCTTTGCGGTCGCCGATATAAAGCAACAGCTTTTCCGCCTCCATAACGAGCTGGCGGGTATCTGTGCCGGTTTTTTCGAGAAACAGATCCAGTGCGGCGGCGGCGATCCGGCACTTAGCCTTTTCAAACAGCGCCTGAGCCCGCTCGCGGATGACCGGCTTCTTTTTGTAATCCTGCTCCGGCAGATCGTAGGCTTCCACCGCTCCGGCGGCTTCACATACCTTATAGAACGCCGAGCGGCGATCCACGCCGGGCGCGGAAATGATCAGGTTCTGGCCGTCCGGCAGTCCCTTTTTGATGTCATCCGCCAGCCTGCCGAGCAGTTCTTTGACCTGCTCGTTTTTGCTGATGACACTGTCCTTGAAAATCGAAACGTCGCGAAGCCAGACGGTTTTCTGCCCGCCGAAGAGTCCAATGGTGCGCAGTGCACCGATACAGGTTTTCAGCGCGGCGACCGCCTCGTCAATCGTCTTCACATCGCCGTCCACCGTTTCCAGATTCAGGGTCTGTTCGTTTTCCGGACAGAGAGAGTCCACCGCCTTGCGGGCATTGTGACTCACCAGATATTCGTCGGTTCCATGGATCAGTTTTACGGCCACTGGCTGAATTCCTTATTTGCGTTGCTAGGGCATCTTAATCATAATCCCCGGCCATGAGCAACACGCAGAACCATGGAATGAGTCCTCCTTTATGGGCTCCGTGGCGGATTGAATATATCCGGGGTGAAAAAGACGGCGACTGCTTTCTCTGCCGCATAATCCGGGAAAACGCCGACCGCGAAAACCTTCTGCTGTATCGGGGAACAACCTGCGCGGTGGTGATGAACCGCTATCCGTACAACAGCGGACATCTGATGGTCGCGCCGTACCGCCACATCGCCGGGCCGGAGGCTCTCTCCTCCGAAGAAATTCTTGAACTGACCTCCCTGACGAACCGCGCCGTGAGCGCGCTCAGAACGGCGATGAATCCGCAGGGCTTTAATATCGGGATCAATCTGGGCGAAGCCGCCGGAGCCGGATTGAAGGATCATCTGCACCAGCATATCGTTCCGCGCTGGACCGGCGACACGAACTTCATGCCGGTGCTCGGCGGCCCCCGGGTTATGCCCGAAGCGCTGAGCGCCACCTACGATCTTCTCGCACCGCTTTTTAACCAATAAACCGGAGAGTCCGCATGCCGAAAAACATCCCCGTCATCACTGTCGAAGCCGAAACACTGGCCGAAGCCTACGAAAAAGCGCTGACCGGCCTTTTTGAACGCGGAACCCGTTTTAAAACGCAGTACGACAAGCCGGGCGATCCGCTCAGTCTCGACTGCACGATGAACATCACCGTGCTTGATCCGATGAAAGACCCGATGATTCATAAAGCGTTTCCGGGCGGCATCGCCGATCTGCGCGAATATGTGATGGAGCTCAAAGGCTTCAAAGACCACTGGGTCAAAAATATGAACGATCCCGCCGACACCCGCTGGGAATACACCTATCACGGGCGGCTGGCGGACTACGGAATCTGGAAAGAGCTCAAAGATGGCAGGAGCGCCGAAGCGGGGCCGTTTAAAGTCCGCCAGCTCGACAACATCATCGAAAAGCTTTCCAAACAGCCGTTCACCCGGCAGGCGCAGGCCATCACCTGGATGCCGAATCTCGACCTCGAAGTGTTTGATCCGCCGTGCCTCCAGTCCATCTGGTACCGCATTCTCGAAGACGACGCCGGAATCTGGTGGCTCAACACGAATATCCGCTTCCGCAGTAACGACGCATGGGGAGCCAACTTCATGAACATGTTCGGCTTTACTCTCTTCAGTAAAGAAGTCATTGCCGATGCCGTCGCCGCGAAAACCGGAAAAACCGTCAAGCTGGGCCGCCTGAACTGGCAGGCGGATTCATTCCATATCTACGGAAAGGACATACAGGCCGCCAAAGAGCGGCTGTTTGACCGCATCGGCGTCACAGATTTTGAAGACCGCGTGTACGACTTTCACGACGAAGCCATCCGCGAGCTGTACGACGAGGCTGAAGCCGAAGTCGCCGCCAAGATCAAATCTTACGATTCAGCCCATCCACGACCCTAAAACCCAAGGAACCCAGCCATGTCAAAATCACAGGACTCAAAAAAAGAAGCCAAAAAGAAACCGGCGCTGAGCATGAAGGAAAAGAAGGCGGCAAAGCTCGAGAAGAAAAAACGCCGGTAATTCACTGACGGCATATTTTGTCTATTTTCGAATCAACCGGTGGGTGATCATCGCAACGAACCCACCCAGAGAGATCATGGCAAGTGCCGCCGGTTCCGGAATGGACTCAATCGAAAAGTTATCCGCCGCGATAGCGTAATCGGTTCCGCGTCCGGCGGCACTGCCGTTAAACCGGAACCGCACGCCGATATACTGATATCCGGCACTGAAGGTCAGGTTGGTGTGATAATCACCCGCCGTCGGTGTGGCAACCGACCCTTTACTCAGCAGAGTCCACGCCGATCCGACATGGTTTGATTCCGTATTGAGCGCCAGCGAGGTGGTCAGCGCATCCGTTGAGTCCGTGCCGTAAATTTCATACCGGAACTCGGGGTTCAGAATATTTCGCCCCATGTAATTCACGGTGAAATCAAGATCAACATTTCCGGCTGTAACGTAGTGATCCGCATAAATCTGCCCGAACCAGTACGTCGGCTGATTCATCAACCACGTCGCCCACAAATCGCTTTCCGAAAGGTCGTAAAGAGAGGCTGATTTCGCGTGCCAGCCCTGATTCAGATCGGAACTGACGCTCATCAGGTTCGCATCGTAAAGAACAGGACTGTCAAACCGACCGTTTACCAGTTCGGCATAAATATAACCGACTGATAACAAACATGATATGATTGTAATTATCCATAAATTCTTCATGCGGTATCGTGGTTTTTCCTACAGAATATGTAAGGCAGAACACTACATGGAAAAAATCCGGCATCAACTTCTATTTAAAGAATTTTTCCCGAAGGCGAAGTGGCCGTGAATCAGTCCGGCGGTTTTCGGGCCGATACCGGGGACAGCGCACAGCTCTGCGAGCGTCGCTTTGCGCAACCGCTCAAAGGAACCGAAGTGTTTCAGCAAAAGCTCTTTCTTCGCTTTTCCAAGGGTTGGAACCTCGTCGAGCGCCGACTCCCGGATACGCTGTGCGCGCAGGTTCCTGTGGTAAGCGATCGCAAACCGGTGCGCCTCGTCGCGCAAGGCGGTAATCACCCGCAGGGCCTTCGAATCGCGCGGCAGAAAAAGCGACGGCTGTCCGTCGCGTACAATCTCTTCGTGCCGCTTGGCGATTCCGATCACTGGAATTGTTACGCCGGTCTTTTCCAAAGTCTGGAGCGCGGTGCGCAACTGAGTGATACCTCCGTCAACAATCAGCAGGTCGGGAAGAGCCCCGCCCTCCCCAGTCAGGCGGCTGTAACGGCGGCCGACCGCTTCGGCCATCATACGAGGATCGTCACTGCCTTCGACCGTCCGGATCCGGAAGCGGCGATAGCGCTGAGGCACCGGAACACCGTCAACCGCCGCGACCATACTGGCAACCGCGCTCGTTCCGGAAATATTCGAAATATCGAAACACTCGATAACACGCGGCGGCTTCTTCAAACCGAGCGCTTCGCCCAGCTCTCGGACTCCGGCGCCAGCATCATCCAGAAGCATCCGGTCGGTCTTGCGCACCAGCGCCCGCTCCTTCACCGCGCGGGTCAGCAGAAACATCATATCGCGCAACGCGGCGGCTTCCTCAAACCGGTGTTTTTCGGCGGCGGCCTCCATTTCAGAACGGACTTCTTTGATATATTCCGGACGCTCGCCGCGCAGAAAAGCGCAGGCGGTCTGCACACGCTCCAGATATTCTTCCGGCGTCACCTTGCCGACGCACGGCGCGGCGCACTGCCGGATGATGTCGTTATGGCAGTGTTTATAGGTTTCTTCGTCCGGACAGTCCGGACGGCATTGCCGGATGCCGAAACGGCGCTCGACAAACTCCAGCGCCGCGCGGGCCGCCAGACCCGACGTGTACGGGCCGAAATAGACCGCGCCGTCGTGTTTATCAATCCGGCAGAGTTCAAACTTTGGAAACGGCTTGCGCAGATCAACCCGCAACAGCGGAAACCGCTTATCGTCCTTAAACATCGTGTTGTAGCGCGGCTTGTACTCCTTGATCAGCTTTCCTTCGGTCAGCACCGCCTCGGCGTCGGTCCGCAAAACCAGCACGTCGAAATCGGTGATCGAGCGGATCAGCCCGCGCAGTTTCGGCTCGGCTTTGCGATAGGTGCTGTCGCGGAAATAGCTCTGAACGCGCTTGCGAAGCGAAGCCGCCTTGCCAACATAAATGATCGCCCCGTCCCGGCCCCGCATTAGATAAACGCCCGGCTCATCGGGAAGCTCCCGCAACTTTTTCCGTATGGTTTCCGGCCACTGCATATCCGGACTGTACCAGAAAAATAAAAGTCGCGGCGGCATTAATTTTAAGGCTGTTTTCGGGTTGCGGGGTTGAGGACGCATCCGTATAGTCTCGGCTCATTTTCAGGGAGTTTAACCCGTTAACCAAGGAGCAGAAATGTCAGCAATTGTAGAAGTATTGGCCCGTGAAATTCTTGATTCACGCGGCAACCCGACCATCGAAGTGGATGTAATTCTCGAGTCCGGTGTGCTGGGCCGCGCGGCTGTCCCGTCAGGCGCCTCCACCGGCGAAAACGAAGCGCTCGAACTGCGCGACGGCGATAAGAAGCGTTATCTCGGCAAAGGCGTCCGCAAAGCGGTTGCCAATGTGAACGAAAAGATCGCTCCGGCCATCATTGGCATGGACGCTCTGGATCAGGTCGGTGTTGACCGTTTCATGATCGAACTCGACGGCACCAAGACCAAGAGCAACCTCGGTGCCAACGCCATCCTCGGCGTTTCGCTGGCTGTCGCCCGCGCCGCCGCGGATTACCTGAACATCCCGCTGTTCCGCTACATCGGCGGCACCAACGCCAAAGTCCTGCCGGTTCCGATGATGAACATCATCAACGGCGGCTCGCACTCCGATGCTCCGATCGCCTTCCAGGAATTCATGATCCGTCCGGTCGGCGCCAAGTCCTTCAGCGAAGGTCTGCGTTGCGGTGCGGAAGTGTTCCACTCCCTCAAAGCGATCCTGAAGAAAAAAGGTCTGAGCACAGCAGTCGGTGACGAAGGCGGTTTCGCGCCGAACTTCTCCGGCGGCACCGAAGAGGCTCTGGACAGCATCATGCAGGCGATCAAAGACGCCGGTTACAAGCCGGGCAAGGATGTCATGATCGGCCTCGACTGCGCCGCTTCCGAGTTCTTCAAGGAAGGCAAATACGACTATTCCAAGTTCGAAGGCAAAGGCGGCGCCAAACGCTCCTCCGCTCAGCAGGCCGATTACCTCGCCGAGCTGGCCGCGAAGTACCCGATCGACTCGATCGAAGACGGTATGTCTGAAGCGGACTGGAAGGGCTGGAAGATTCTGACCGACAAGATCGGCGACAAGTGCCAGCTGGTCGGCGACGATCTGTTCGTGACCAACGTTGAGTACCTCTCGCGCGGAATCAAGGAAGGTTGCGCCAACTCCATCCTGATCAAGGTCAACCAGATCGGCACCCTGACGGAAACTCTGGACTCCATCGAAATGGCTCACAAGGCCGGCTACACCGCTGTTGTTTCGCACCGCTCCGGCGAAACCGAAGACAACACCATTGCCGACATCGCCGTGGCCACCAATGCAGGCCAGATCAAGACCGGCTCGCTCAGCCGCTCCGACCGCATCAGCAAATACAACCAGCTGTTGCGCATCGAAGAGATGCTGGGAAGCGCCGCCCGCTACGGTTGCTAAGCGTTTCCATGCGGAAACCGAAAACGCCCCGGAAATTCCGGGGCGTTTTTTGCAGGGCTTCTCCCCTGAGAATTTCATATTTCATATTTCATATTTCAACCGCTGACCCCTATACTGCCCGCCGTGAGTCCTCAGAAATACTGGAACATTGTTTACCGCTATGTCGCACTGGCCGTGATCGGGCTCGCGCTGACCGGAGTCGTTTTCGCCTTCCTGCCGAAGGTCACCCAGTTCCGCAGTTATCAGACCACAAAGAACTCTCTCGAAGCGGATATCCGCGCGAAGGAAGAAGCCATCAAGGAACTGCGCCTTAAGCAGGAGCGGTTCGGCACCGATAAATATTTTGTTCAGCAGATCGCCCACGAAATCGGATTCGCCCACGAAAGCGAGACCATCTATCAGTTTAACGAAAAGGCTGTCAGCAATCCGCCGCCGACCGCCATTGGAGTAAAGAAACCATGAAAAAACCGATTGTATGGACGATTGCAGGCGCCGACTCCGGCGGAGGCGCCGGTATTCAGGCGGATATCAAAGTGATCAATCTGCTCGGCGCGCACGACTGCTCTGTCATTACCGCACTGACGGCTCAGAACACGATCGGAACCGGACGGCTGGAATGGGTCGCGCCCGATATGCTGTCCGCCCAGCTGGATGCGCTTAGGGCCGACCTGATCCCTTCAGCGGTCAAACTCGGAATGCTCGGAACCACCGCCGCTGTTGAAACCGTGGCCGCTTTCCTGAAAACCGTTAAAGCCCCCTTCACCGTGTGTGACCCGGTGCTGATTTCGTCCAGCGGAACCTTTCTGCTCGAAGCTTCGGCCTGGAAAATCCTCACGGAAAAACTTTTTCCGGCAGTCGATCTGATCACGCCGAACATTCCGGAAGCCGAACATCTGCTGGGAATGGAAATCGCCACACCCGCCGACATTGAGGCCGCCGCGCAGAAGGCACTCACCACCGGCGTCAAAGAAGTTCTCATCAAGGGCGGACACGGTTTCCACGATATGGAACTGTCCAGTGACTACTGGAGCGATGGCAAAAACCACGCCTGGCTTTCGAGTCCGCGTATTGATACGAAGCATTCGCACGGCACCGGCTGTGTGCTCTCATCCGCCATCGCCACCGCCCGCGCGCTGGGCTACCGCCCGCTCGACAGCATCATCGTCGCCAAGTCCTACCTCAATCAGGGACTGCGACTGGCTCCGGGGCTTGGAAGCGGCTTCGGCCCCCTCGCCTTTCTCCCGTGGGAAAAGGCCGCGCAGGATATTCCGTTTGTTTCACAGAAATCCGGCGAGCCCGGCGTCCGCGCCAGCCTTCCAATCGTCGGAAAGTAAATCTCCGCTACCTTTAAACGGCGTCTTTCCTGTGGTAATGAGTGTGCAGTAAATGGTGAGACTTTTCACCCAGCGGCGCACCAAGAAATTCCTTATAGAGCTGTTGAACCGCCTCATTCTCGTGCGATTTACGCAAAGCCTTGCCTTCGTCCTCGGCATAGATCGCGCCGATACGTTTCAGCCGCACGCTGTCATCGGTCAGACGCGGCTGACCGCCGCCGCCGATACATCCGCCGGGACAGGTCATCACCTCGACAAAGTGGTAACTCTTTTCGCCGCGCTTGAGGCTTTCTAACAGACGGCGGGCATTGGCCAGTCCATGAGCCACCGCCAGTTTCACCTCAACGTCTTCGAGGAAAGACCAGGCCGGAACCGTGCCGGTAATAACCAGCGACGCCTCTTTGATTCCGTCCAGACCGGCCACCGGCTTGACGTGCAGATTTTCCATTGGAAGCTGTCTGCCCGTCACAATTTCATACGCCGTGCGCAAAGCCGCCTCCATGACGCCGCCGGTATTGGCAAAAATATCCGCCGCGCCGGAACCGAGACCCAGCGGCGCATCCATCTTTCCGTCTTCGAGTGACAGAAAATCAATACCGGCTTCTTTGATCATTCGTCCCAGCTCGCGGGTGGTCAGCACGTAATCCACGTCGCGCACGCCACTGCCATTCATTTCGGCCCGCTGGCTTTCGAACTTTTTCGCGGTGCACGGCATCACGGAAACGACAACCATGTCCTCCGCTTTCACACCGATCTTCTGAGCGTAATAGGTTTTCGCCACCGCGCCGAACATCTGCTGTGGCGATTTGCAGGTGGAAATGTTCGGCAGGAACTCGGGATAATAATATTCCGCAAAGTTGATCCAGCCGGGCGAACAGCTGGTGAACATCGGTAACGGAACGTTCTCTCCGTCCACCAGCGCCTTCTTCAACCGCGTCAGCAGTTCGGTTCCCTCTTCCATAATGGTGAGGTCCGCGGTGAAGTTGGTGTCGAACACTCCGTCAAAACCAAGCTCGCGCAGTGCTGTGATCATTTTGCCGGTGACCCGTGTGCCGGGCTCGCAGTCAAAACATTCGCCGAGCGCGGCGCGGATGGCCGGCGCGGTTTGCACAACCACAGTTTTCTTCGGATCTTCCAGCGCTTTCCAGACAGCCTCGACATGACTGCGCTCGGAAATCGCCCCGACCGGACAGACCGCGGCGCATTGTCCGCACTGCACGCAGGCCACACCATCGAGATTCAGTGTGAATGCCGGGCCGATCACCGTGTCAAAACCGCGTCCCTGCGGATGAAGCGCGCCGACGCCCTGCACCTGCGAGCAGACGGTGACACAGCGGCGGCATTTAATGCACTTAGAATTATCGCGCACCAGCGCAGGTGTACTTTCGTCCGTGCGGGCTTTGGCTTTTTCACCTTCGTAAGCGATCTCGCGGATTCCAAGCTCGGAAGCCAGCGCCTGAAGTTCGCAGTCCTGATTGCGGTCACAAACCGGGCAGTTGCCGTTATGCTCGGAAAGAAGCAGTTCGACCACCTGCCGACGAGCCGCCCGGACGCGCGGACTGTTGGTTTTGATATCCATACCGTTCGTCACCGGCGTTGAGCAGGCGGCCATTAAGGTGCGGGCGCCAGCGATTTCGACCAAACAAACACGGCAGGCACCGATCGGTTCACGCTTTTCAAGGAAGCAGAGCGTCGGGATGCGGATACCCATCCGGCGGGCAGTTTCAAGAATCGTCGCCCCTTCGGGTGCTTCGACCGGTTTTCCGTTCATTGTCAGCTTATACATCTGCGCCCTCCCCGTCACAAACCGTGCATTTTCCATAATCACAGCGTAAACAGCGGCGGGCCTGACGAACCGCTTCCGCTTCATTCCACGACTGTTCCACTTCATCAAAATTACTGCGCCGCTTATCGACCGGCATCATTCGCAGTTTTTCACGCGGATACGGAACAGGATCCGCATCCGGATCGTAGTCGGTCGTGTTCGGCTGTTCTGTCCGCCAAAACGCATGCTTCGCGCCGCTCAGGAACTGGTCGATACCAACCGCCGCCCGCTCCCCGTCTCCGATGGCGTGAACAACGGACATCGGGCCGGTGACGGAATCGCCGCCGGCAAAAACACCGTCGAGTGAGGTTTTTCCGGTGACCGGATCGGCTTTGATCCAGCCCCGGCTGTCGAGGTCGAAGGCTCCGCCGAAAACCGTGCTGTCGATGGCCTGACCGACGGCCATGATAACCTGATCCGCATCCACCAGAAAGGTATCGTCGGCGTCAGCTTCGGGGCGTCTGCGACCCGAACGGTCGAATTCACCCAGATGCATGTGACGGCAGTTAACCCCGCTCACGGCGCCGTTGGAAACAGTGATCTTTTCCGGCGCGGTGAGCGTTTCAATCTTTACCCCTTCCTGAAGCGCCTCCTCGATTTCCTCGGCGTAGGCCGGCATTTCTTCACGGGTACGCCGGTACAGCACAGTCACTGAATTTGCGCCGAGACGGATTGCGGTGCGCGCCGCGTCAATCGCCGCATTTCCGCCGCCAATGACGACAACCTTTTTGCCGACCGGCACCGAGCCGCGAATATTGTACTCGCGCAGAAAGGCCATCGCATCGGCCACGCCCTTTGCATCACTGCCGGGAAGATCAACACGGATTCCCTCCGGCGCGCCGATGGCGACGAAGACCGCATCGTATTCCTCTTTAAGGCTCCGAATGGTGAAATCTTTCCCGAGCGTTTTGCCGGTTTTGATTTTTACGCCCAGATTTTCGATCAGGCGGATTTCACGGGCGAGCGTTTCGCGCGGCAGGCGGTAGGCCGGAATAGCCTGAACCAGCATACCGCCGGGGCGGGCTTCTTTTTCGAAGACGACCGGTTTATAGCCGAGACGCGCGAGGAAGAACGCGCAGGAAATCCCGGCGGGGCCGCCGCCGATAATCGCGATTTTCTTTTTCGCGTTCTCTGCGTTTTCGCGGACTTCCGGAATCTGCATCTCTTTTTCCTGATCGACCATGAAGCGTTTGACACCGCGGATGGATACCGGGTTATCGAGTGTTGAACGGCGGCATTTGTCCTCGCAGGTGTGAAAGCAGACGCGGGCGCAGACGCTGGCGAACGGATTGCGGCTCCGGTGCAGTTTGAGCGCCTCACTGTAGCGCTTCTCGCCGACCAGCGACACGAAGCCCGGAATATCGACACCAGCCGGACAGGCACTCTGGCACGGTGCACGCACCAGCGAAGCGCAGACCCCCGCGCGGCAATGGCGGTCACGGATGTGCTCCACATACTCTTCGCGGAAATGACGGATGGTTGAGAGCACCGGGTTCGGCGCAGTCTGCCCCAATCCGCAAAGCGATCCCTGTTTGATGAACTCCCCGAGTTCGATCAGGCGCTCGATATCGTCCAACTGCCCCTGCCCGGCACAGATACGGGTCAGAATTTCGAGCATGCGTTTGGTGCCGACACGGCACGGTACGCACTTTCCGCACGATTCCTCCTGCACAAATTCGACAAAGAACCGGGCCACGTCCACCATACAGGCGTCGTCGTCCATGACGATCAGTCCGCCCGAACCCATAATGGCGCCAAGTTCACTGAGCGATTCATAATCGAGCGGCACATTGAGATGCTGTTTCGGAACGCAACCGCCAGAAGGTCCGCCGAGCTGTGCGGCTTTAAACGGCTTATTGTTCACAATGCCGCCGCCGATGTCGTAGATCAGCTCGCCCAGCGGAGTACCGACCGGCACTTCGACCAGACCGGTATTGCGTACCGCGCCAGCCAGTGCGAAAACCTTGGTGCCTTTGCTTTTTTCTGTGCCGAACGAGGCGTACCACGCGGCACCCTTGCTGATAATTTCCGGGACATTGGCGAAGGTTTCGACGTTATTAAGAACCGTCGGCTTGCCCCACAGCCCTTTCTGCGCCGGGAACGGCGGGCGCGGCCGCGGCTCGCCGCGCCTGCCTTCGATGGAAGCCATCAGCGCGGTTTCTTCACCGCAGACAAACGCGCCGGAACCCATGCGGATTTCAAGATCGAACGAAAATCCGCTACCGAGAATATTTTTACCAAGCAGTCCGTATGCGTTGGCATCATCAATGGCTTTCTGAAGCCGGGCGACCGCCAGCGGATATTCGGCGCGGACATACACATAGCCCTGTGAAGCTCCGATGGCATATGCGCCGATGATCATTCCTTCGATCAGGCTGTGAGGATCGCCTTCAAGAACACTGCGATCCATGTAGGCGCCGGGATCGCCTTCGTCGGCGTTGCAGAGCATATACCGCTGATCCGCCGGAGTCTGACGGGTGAAATTCCACTTCATCCATGTCGGGAAGCCTGCGCCGCCGCGTCCGCGCAAACCGGACTTCTTGATTTCATTAATCACCTCATCGGCCGTCATGCCGTCAAGCACCTTACCGAGCGCCTGATAAACACCGGCGGCCAATGCTTCGTCCATACTCTCGGGATTAATCTGTCCGCAATGACGCAGAACGATTTTGGTCTGCTTCTTGAAAAAGTCGATGTCCTGGATGCTGGCGACAGCCTTTCCCTCGGCATCGCGGGCAACCAGCCGGTCGATCACTTTACCGCCGACCGCATGTTCTTTGATGATTTCAGCCGCATCTTCGGGCTTCACGCGCTGATAGAAGGTCATATCGTCAGCCATCAGCATGACCGGCCCTTCAACACAAAGCCCCATACAGCCAACCGCCGTGACGTTGATTTTCCCGCCCTGTTTCTGTTTCAGAATCTCTTCGCGCAATGCGGCAATCACTTTGTCCGAACCCGAGGCAAGACAACCGCCGCCGGCACAAACCAGAATCTGCTTCACCCCTTTGGGCGCAGAATGTTGCTGAGGAATTTTGCGAAGTTCCTTCACGGAAGAGATGGTTCTTTTTGCCGAAGAAATCATTGAGCCACTCCTTTCTCCGCATTCGCGTACGCTTTAAGGAGCTCGCCGACTTTGGACGGTTTTACGCGCTGATGAACATCATCATTAACCATGATTACCGGAGCGAGCCCGCAGGCGCCGAAACAGCGTCCGACATCGAGTGAGAACAGACGGTCTTCGGTCGTTCCGCCGACGTCGATGCCAAGCTGTTTTTTCAGCGCCGCCAGCACTTCTTTGCCGCCGCGCACATAACAGGCCGTGCCGAGGCAGGCCCGCACCAGATATTTCCCGCGCGGCACCGTCGAGAAAAACGAGTAGAAACTGACGACGCCGGCCACTTCGCTGTACGGTTTATTGAAGGCGGCGCTGATTTTCTTCAGCACGTCCTCGGCAAGGTAACCAAAACGTCCCTGTGCGAGCTGTAAGGCGGGAATCAAACCGCCGGGTTTATCGCGGTATTCGTCCAGAATCTCGTTAAGCTGGAGCATCATTTCCTCATTGGACAAAGGCTCCGAACAGGCACAACAGGTTACGTTTTCCGGCATAGAAACCTCCGTATTTCGCAAAAGCAGGCGCTGAAACGTAGGCGGATGCTACAGAAAATCCGTGCGTACCGGAAGCTGGATTTGCCGGTTCTTCGCAGAATTTAGTGGGGATTTTTTACAACCGTTCGCAAGCTCACTAGAGAAAACAGCCGAGCAAGCCAGAGAACTTCCAGCAATAAACGGAGCCGATTGAGAGCAGATATCTCAGATGAAAGTGTGTTTTCACTTGAGATATCTGCTCCGAATCAAGCCCTGTAGCACAGGGCTGTCCCGAAACTCCGGGGCACCGTTTATTCTAGATTCCACCCTCGGAGCCTCTCTGGGCCCCTCTAGCGTCAGCGGTTGTAGGCCTGAAGTATTCTGAAAGTGCTTTTTGTATTTCAAAAAGAAGCGTAGCGGCAACATTTCCCTATTGTTCCACAAAAATATACGAAGAGCCGATTTACCAAAATCAGGAGTTGGCTCGCCTCAGGTTTTATATAAAGTTGAATTATGAAAACAATCGGAGCTCATGTCAGCGCCAGCGGCGGAGTGGAAAACGCGCCGCTCAATGCCAAGGCGATCGGCGCAAACGCCTTTGCCCTGTTCACAAAAAACCAGAAACAGTGGACCGCCGCCCCGCTCTCCGGCGGGAGCATTCAGGC
>JBIIYG010000033.1:0-6481 GCA_044346945.1 Pontiellaceae bacterium
CCGCGCCGTCCGGCGCGATAAAGCCGATCGCGCCGGTATAAACCCCGCGCGGCGATTTTTCCAAACCTCGGATAATCTCCATCGTCTTGGCCTTCGGCGCGCCGGTAATCGACGCACAGGGAAACAGCGCGTTCATTACATCCACGATCTTTGTGCCTTTGTGCCTCTGTGCCAGCTCACCTCTCACAGCCGAAGTCATCTGCCAGACGGTCGGATATTTTTCCACATCAAACCGGCTGACGGTTTCCACCGAACCGGCGTCGGCAATCCGTCCGATATCGTTACGGATCATATCCACAATCATGATATTTTCCGCACGATCCTTGGCCGAATTCTCCAACGCTTCGGCGGCGGCGAGGTCGGCTTTCGCCGTCAGCGCGCGCGACATAGTGCCCTTCATCGGCTTGGAAATAATCATGCCATCTTTGAGTTCGAAGAAAAGCTCCGGCGAAGCCGAACAGATGGCGAACTCATCGGTTTCGATGAACGCGGCGTAGCGGCCATGCTGTGCGGCAGCCAAGTCACAGAAAAAGGCGAACGGCGAACCGGAAAACTCCGCGTTCAGCCGGAAGGTATAATTGACCTGATAGGTATCGCCCGCCGCGATGTGTTCTTTAATCGCCGCAATCGCCACAGAATATTCTCCGCGCGAAACCGACGGCGTCCATTCACCGAGTTTAAAGTGGCACAGGCTTCCAGCCTGTGCATGAGCAGGCAAGGATGCCTGCTCCACCTTTTTAAAAAGCCCAAACTGCAAAAGCGGCAAGCCGCCCGGCGCATGGGTTTTCAGCGCATCGTCAAACGCGCCGGCGGCTTCATAGGAAATAAACCCGGCAGCCCACAAACCGCTGGCTTCAATTTTTTCCAGACATTGGAAAACTTCGGAAGCCGTGCGGGCTGTCAGCACTTCGACCGGCTTCTCGAATCGAAGCCAGCCGTTTCCGTGCTGGAGCAGAACGTTCATTAAATGCCGTAGAGAGTTTTCTTGAATGGCTTGCGGAGCGTTTCGAGATCAGTATCGATGCGCGTTGCGCCTTTAACGCCTTTCACGATCAGCTTCTTGTCCGTTGTAACAGTTCCGATCTGCGCGACCGGCAGTCCGGCGAACAGCGCTTCAAACTTCGCGGCGTTTTCAGGCTTCACCGAAACAATGAAGCGGCTGTTGGATTCCGAGAAGAGAATCGAATCGTCTTTGAGTTTCCGCTTACCGGGAGTCGGCACTTTCGCCAGATCAATTTCAGCGCCAAGTCCGCCGCCCATGCAGATGAGCGCGAAGCCGATCGCCAGTCCGCCTTTGGACGGCGTGTGCGACGAAAGCAGAATTCCCTGATCAGCAGCCTGATTCATCGCGCGGTAAATCGCCAGCGCGGCTTTGGCATCCACGGTCGGCACGTCGCCGCCGTAGTTCCACGGATTGCCCTGCTCTTCCGCCAGCATGCGGTTCCATTCGGAAGCACCGAGCTCGTTCTTCGTCACGCCGACCATATAAATCAGACTGCCCGCTTCTTTGAGCGGCATGGTGACAGCCTTCTTCACGTCGTCGATCTGACCGATGGATGAAATGAGCAGCGTCGGCGGAATGGAGATTTTCTTTCCGCCGCGCGTCGAGTCGTTCTTGCAGGAATCCTTGCCGGAAACCGCCGGCGTGCCAAACGCGATGGTGTAGTCGTAGAGCGCTTTGTTGGAGCGGACGAGCTGCGCCATCTTGTATTCGCCGTCCGGCGTCTTGGGCGACTGCACCGGATCGGGCCAGCAGAAGTTATCGAGAATCGCGATGCGGTCGAGCCGTCCGCCGACGCTGATAACGCGGCGGATGGCTTCGTCTATAACTGACGCCGTCATGTGATAGGTGTCGATATCGGAAAACCACGGGTTAATCCCTTCGGCCAAAATCGCGCCGCGATCTTTGTTGTACTCGATACGCATGACGGTGGCGTCGGACGGGACATCGGCATTGACGCCGACGAACGGTTTCACGACAGAAAGGCCTTTAACTTCGCCGTCATAGATGCGGCTCTTGTATTCGCGCGAACAGATATTCAGTCGGCCCATCATCTGCCGGAGCGATTTCGTGCGGTTTCCGCCCTTCGCTTTTTCCGGAGTCTGGATTTCTGGTTTTTTCCAGACACCTTTCATGTGCAGTTTCGGACAGCCGGTTTCGTACAAGAAATCCATGTCGAGGCTGGCGACGACCTTGCCGTCGTATTTCACGGTGAAGTAGCCGGAGTCGTTGTATTTGCCCATGAAGGCGGCTTCGACGTCGCGCTGCTTCGCCAGTTTTTCAAACGCCGCACGGCATTCTGGCTGAACGGCCAGCGTCATACGCTCCTGCGCTTCGGAAACCAGAATTTCCCACGGCTGGAGTCCTTCGTATTTCAACGGAGCATCTTTGAGCTCGCACTCGCAGCCGCCGGAATATTTACCCATTTCGCCGAACGAACAGGAAATGCCGCCCGCGCCGTTGTCGGTGATACAGCGGAAAAGGCCGAGGTCGCGCGCTTCCATCAAAAATTCGTAGAGCTTGCGCTGAGTCAGCGGGTCGCCGATCTGCACCGCCTGAGCGGGCGATTCGGTACGCAGTTCTTCGGACGAGAAAGTCGCGCCATGAATACCGTCTTTGCCGATACGTCCGCCGCACATGACGGTCCAGTCGCCGACCTGCACCTCTTTGCGTTCGGAAGGCCGTCCGCCGACACTGACCGGCAATGTGCCCATCGTGCCGCAATAGACCAGCGGCTTACCGAGGTAGCGTTCGTCGAAACATTCGAAGCCGCGGCTCCATGGAATCCCCGACTCGTTGCCGCCCGCAATGACGCCGGCATGTACGCCATCGCGAATTCGGCGCGGATGCATCAGTCCAGCAGGAATTTCTTTGTCGTAGAACGGCGAGCCGAGGCAGTAGCCCCAGACATTGGAAACCAGCTGCGCGCCCATACCGGTTCCCATCGGGTCGCGGTTGACGCCAACGATACCGGTCATCGATCCGCCGAACGGATCGAGCGCCGACGGCGAGTTGTGGGTTTCAACTTTATAGACCAGATGGAGGTCTTCGTTAAATTTGATCACGCCCGCGTTGTCAGTGAAAACCGAAACCAGCCAGTCGATTTTTTCAGCCACTTTTTTTGTGGAGGCTTTGACGTAGGTTTTGTAGAGCGAGTTGATGATTTCTTCTTTACCGGTTTCTTCGTCTTTGTACTCAATCGTTCCGGCAAACACCTTGTGCGAGCAGTGCTCCGACCAGGTCTGTGCGATACACTCCAGTTCGACGTCGGTCGGCCAGACGGGCATGCCGAGTTCGGCGCGGTGAGCCTTCACAGCGTCACTCAGGTAGTGGTTGCGGATCACGCGCATTTCTTCGAGGGAAAGAGAGAGAATCCCGTCGCTGGAAATCTTCATCAGCGCCGCATCGTTGTCCGGCAGCTCGATCACGTTGACTTTGACTTCTTGATGGTCGTCGAAAATCGGCGCGGTCATATCCGGTTCGGCGGACAGCCATTCTTCTTTCGAGAATACCTGGATCGTCTGAATCAACGTGTTGGCCAGCAGGTCTTTGCCGAGATGAAGAACATCTTCGCGGGACAGATCGCCTTTAAGGAAATACTGAATTGAGGTGTAAACCTGCTCTTCCCAGGCCAGTGCGCGACCGAGAATATCGGCCATCGCGCCGCGGGCGGTACGACCGACGTTGTCGGTCACGCCCGGCTTAAAGCCGATTTCGAGCATCCAATCGAAGCTGCCGGGAGCTTTCAGGCGTCCGAGAGCGGAACGGGCGACCACGGCGTCGGCGAAGCCGAGCTGAACGGCTTTGGCCTGGGCCCGCTTAATGTTGGCATCCACCTTATAAACGTCGCGCGTCTGGCAGGCTTTGATCTTCATGCCCAGCGCGCTCTTCGCCTTGCCGATCACTCCACGCCCGCGCGCATCCGGCACACCCGGCTTCAACCCAATTTCAATTCTGTAAATCATTAGAAAAACCCTCTTTTTTAACCGCGACCGCCGAAGGCAGAGGCCGACCTGCAAAAGGCAGGACGGCAACGACCAACGGGAGTGGCAATGGACACGAATAAACACGAATTGAGCCCTCAGAGGAAGTCCTTTTCCAAGGTTTACCGCTCCCTGCGGTCACTGCCTCGCATTCGCGAGGCCTCTCTCGCTTCGCTCGGGTGGAAAAGCGCGATCTTGGATTTGCCGCGAGAAACACGAAAAGTCGCAAAAATGATAGGTGGAACGCGACCGCCGGGCGCGTCTCCCAAAGGTTGTCAGAATGCCTTTGCCGCCCTTGATCTCTTTTGAGAAACCGTTCATCAACCGGTTACAAAACGTAACCGGTTGATTCCCAGATTTTTCAAACGGCAATGTCAGTCGGTTACATCTTGTAACCACCTGATCGTTCTCGTTGCCAGATCGCAACTTTCTGTCATCGGCAACCATTCCCAACTGGTGACAATTTGTCACCGATTAACGGCCTTCCTTTTTGGCAGTTTTTTTTCCAGAGATTGGAAGTCGCCCTCACCGCGGGCGGCTACAGGCTGTAGACGCGGGCGCTGACCGTGTTTTCCCAAGCATTGGAAAATTCCCCTCGCAAAGGCGCAGCCGCAAAACCCCTTTCCGAACTTTGGAAACCTCCGGCCGATTCCCGCCCTCTAAATGTCAGGATTCAAGTTGCGGTAGAAGGACTTACACAAGTTCATGTGCAAGCCCTCCCCGCGCAGATCCGTACGTGCGGCACTACCGCATACGGCTCCTCCCTCGAGTATATTTGGCGTCAAAGCGTACGTTCGGGTATGGATGCGCTACTGCGGGGCGGGGTATCCAACGCGTTTGCAATCGGTAGAACCGTTCCCACGTCCAGCGTGCTTTGGCTTTCTGTGAACGGCGACGTATCGCATGTATCCACAGCCTTCCCAGTTGCGTGTAAAATTCTTTTAGAACTTTCATGTTTCTGGGTACTGCGTAGTAGCGGGTGTATCCTCGCATCACGCTGGCCAGCCATTTTCCCGTTTCGTTCAAGGGTCGGTGCATCCGTCTGTTCAGCTCTTCTTTGATTTCTCTGAGTTTCCGACAAAATCGCTTTCTGATGGTGATTCGCTTGATGCAATACCCGCCATTTCGCATTTTCCCACAGATATGCGTGAAACCCAGATAATCAAAGGTTTCGGGTTTGCTTTCTCCTCGTTCCCGGCGGTCTTCCACCGCGAAACGCCCGAATTCGAGCAGACGGGTCTTCGTGGGATGCAGTTTCAGCCCATAGGCTTCCACCTGTTTTTGCAGTGCTTCGAGGAACATACGTCCTTCGGTTTCACTTTGAAATCCGAAGACGGCATCGTCCACATACCGGACAATGATCATGTCTCCTTTTGCTTCTGTCTCGCGCCACGCCTTCGCCCATTTATCCATCACTTCGTGCAGGAATATATTCGCCAGTAACGGCGAAATGACTGCGCCTTGTGGTGTTCCGATGGTTCCGGCATGTTGCTTTCCGTCCTCAATCCAGCCGACTTTCAGCCACTTTCGGATTAGACGGATCATCCGTTGATCTGTCACACGTTTCTCGATGAAGTCTACGAGTTGATCGTGCGGCAGATTGTCGAAGAACCCTGCTATATCACAATCGAGTATCCAGTTGATGTTCCGGCGGATGATTCCTTCGTGGAGTGCGTCGAGCGCATCATGTTGCGACCGCCCCGGACGTGATCCGTAGCTGAAGCCAATGAAATTTGGCTCAAACACCTCATTTAGAATCGTCACACAAGCCTGTTGTACGACCTTATCCTCGATGGATTGTATCCCGATGGGACGTTGCCGCCCGTCCTCTTTCGTGATGTATGTTCGCTTGGCTGGCGTAGCTCGGTAACTGCCGATGTGGAGCTCTCGCTCCAGCTCCGGCAACCGGGCTTCCAACGTTCGCTCATAATCGCACCACGATACACCGTCCAGTCCTGCCGCCGCCTTGCGTTTGAGTTCATAGAAGCTCTTGCGCAACAGATCGACTTTGAGAAACTGAAACAGATTATTGAACGGAACCGCTTTGTCTTTCTCGGCTCTCTGACGCACTCGGAGCAGTCCAATCGACGCACTTTCCCGGCTCTGCGCCCGGTGTGCGGTTTTCTGCTTCGAGTTCCTCTCGGGCGGCTCCCTTCCCTCCACCGACTCCGCCGGGGTTGCCACCCCTTTGTTCGCCGGATTCTCAGGTACTATGTTGCCGTCCGACTCCTCTGGGGAACTTACACCAGGCGTACGGGGCTTACCCTTCCCTGATTTATCTGTGATGGTCTCTTCAGAACCCATTCAGACTCCTTCCCGAGGTCTCCCGATTTCCGCGCAAAAAGTGTCCACACATGCCAAGTTCTCTGACTCCGCCGAGACAGTCCGCCGCTTGCGTTTTAACGCGGCGATCCGTATTGCCTTCCCCTTCAGTCCACGTGGTCGGCTCTCGGAAAAAGGTGATTTCGGAGCTCAATAGCCCGCCTGTGTTTCCCCC
>JBIIYG010000012.1:0-60750 GCA_044346945.1 Pontiellaceae bacterium
CTTCGTCGGCCTCCCTCTGTCTCACTTGTCCCGCTCCACCGAAGAAGCAAACCCACCCTCTGGGCGGGTTTTCCTCTCGGCGTTTTCTCCGAAAAAGCCTCACTCCTTTCCCAGGGGAAAGCCCCGCTCCGCCCCGCTTTCCCCTCGGCGAATACGCCTCACCCCTTTCCCCCAAAGCTGTCACGGTTTCGTGCTTGCTCCTTCGTCGCGGCAGAAACCGCGCCAGCCCCGAGTTTCAGCCAATCTCTGTTGTGGGGTGATTCACTCCAGAGCCGAGCCCGACGAAAACCCGAGCTCGGATACTCGCAAGGGTTTTCTCTGGGCCCAGCTCTTCCGTTCCCCCGAAGAGAGTTCCTTGCCGGCGGCTTTTGCTTGCCTGTCGGTGCCGCATTACCTCCAGCCCTTCGTCTGGAATCTGACGCCATTCCTTTACGCCGCCGTCTGCGGAATTTTCCGCCGCTGTTGCGTCGTCGCCGTTCCGGCTCCCTTGCCGGGGGCGCGGTAGGCTTTGCAGTCGGATTTCGCCTGCGGCGATTCCGCCCCTCGGCGTTACAGCGTTCCGCTCTACCGCCTCGGCGCGGCCAATTTCCAAGCCTTGGAATCACTCGCGGATTTTTTCCAGTGTTCGGAAAATCCGTGTTGCGGGGGGGGGGGGGGGGGGGCCCCCGCTGCGCGTGCCCCCCATAAAATGGGGCCCCGTGTGCTTCGCACCCATGTTTTTCCTCATATTTACAGAGAAAATGAAACGCCCTGAAACACAATCTCGTTTTCTTTCTGACAACCATCAACGATCAGCTTATCAACTTTACCCAGTGCCGTGCTGTGTGAAAATCGCGCACGTCTTCAAAAACATGTGATGCGGTCAACGCATTATCTGCTTCACCGGGCCGTGGAATTAAACCGTCCACGGGGCTTTGTTATTTCCGGCAATGTCTGGTGAAACGTCCCGAAAAAGTGTGGCAAAAGTGTGGCTTTGACTCATCATAAAACGCTGTTTTTCAAAGTGTTTCTTTTGCTTGACCATAATGTATTATTTTTTTAGCATGTTGGAAATCAGGGACTTACTGAAACAAGAAGTTCATGACTGAACACCACGGAGTGGATTCGCAACGTGGGGGTCGGGAGTTCGAATCTCCTCCGCTCCACCAGATATTTATCCTGTTAATTAAGTTGATCTTCCGGCGCGATGCGCCCATTCTCCGCGCTCCTTGAATTTTTAAGGCCCCGGTGTTTACTTGCAGGAATGAAGATCGGTATTTGGGTTCCTGCATGTAATACGGGTGTATAAATGAAGTTTACTGAACTGGGGCTCAGCCCCGAAATTCTCGAAGGCATTTCCCGCCTTGGTTTTGAAACCCCGACGCCGGTTCAGGCCGCCGTCATTCCCGCGATCCTTAACAACGGCCGCGATCTGGTGGCGCTGGCGCAAACCGGTACCGGCAAAACCGCCGCGTTCGGTCTGCCCGTTCTCCAGATGCTCGACACCGACATCAAGACGCCGCAGGCGCTGATCCTCTGTCCGACGCGCGAGCTTTGTATGCAGATCGCCCGCGATCTTGAAAATTTTGCCGCCTGTGTGCGCGGTGTGCGAGTGCTGGCCGTTTACGGCGGAGCCGACATTAAGCCACAGTTAGCGGCGATGGTCCGCGGCGTTGATATTGTCGTCGCCACGCCCGGTCGTATGGTCGACCTTCTGCGCCGCAAGCGCGCCGACTTCTCAAAAATCCAGCGCGTGGTGCTCGATGAGGCCGACGAAATGCTGAACATGGGATTTGAAGAAGACCTCGAAGCGATTCTTTCCGAAGTGCCGGACGGCGCGCAGACCCTGCTGTTTTCGGCGACGATGCCGAGACAGGTGGCCTCGATCGCCAAAAAGTACATGAAGGACCCGGAAGAGATCACCGTCGGCACACGCAATGCCGGAGCCGAGAATGTCAGCCACGAATATCTGGTGGTTCACGCCAAAGACCGTTACCGCGCACTAAAGCGCCTTGCCGATTTTTATCCGGACATGTACGGAATCGTTTTCTGCCGCACGCGGCAGGAGACGCAGGATATTGCCGATCATCTCGGCAAAGACGGCTACAAGTCCGAATCTTTGCACGGCGATCTGACTCAGCAACAGCGCGACCGGGTGATGAAACGTTTCCGCGCCCGCGATCTGCAAATGCTGGTGGCTACTGATGTCGCCGCCCGCGGTCTCGACGTGAACGACCTGACGCACGTGATCAACTACAGCCTTCCCGACGATCTCGGAAGTTACACGCACCGGAGCGGCCGCACCGGCCGCGCCGGCAAAACCGGCGTGTCCATTGCGCTGATTAATATGCGCGAGCACAACAAGGTGAAGTTCATCGAAAAACAGCTGGGCCGTAAATTTGTACAGCGTTCTGTGCCGACCGGCGCGGATATCTGCAAGGCGCGTCTAGCCGGTTTAATTGAGCGTCTGGGACAGATGACTGCGGAGCCGGGCGTGATTGACGAAATTCTGCCGGAACTCTGCCGGAGCCTTGAGGGAGTTTCCCGCGAGGAGCTTCTGCGCCGTTTTGCTTCGATGGAGCTTCAGCGCATGCTCGACTACTACAGCAAAGAGCCGGACATTAATGCCGAGCCTCTGCACGAAGGCAGTCATGCCGCGCGTAAAAAACAGACCGCCGCGGGCGGACTGGTTGAGCTGTGCATGAATATCGGCAAAGCCAACCATCTGGCTCCGAAGCAGTTGATGAATCTGGTGAATGTGGCCGACCGCAACAGCAGTGTTGAAATCGGCCGTATCAACATCACGCATCTGCAATCATTCTTTGAAGTTCCGCGCGAGGCGGCGCAGGGCGTGATCGACAGCTTTGCGAAAAGTCTGGTGGATTTCGAAGGCCGCCGCGTCAGCGTGACGCTGGCCGGTGCGGGCAATCCGGCGAAGCGCGACGAAAAGCGCGCGGCCAATCCGTATCGTCCGAAAGGCAAGGACGGCAAGAAGCCCGGCCATTGGAAAAAATAGAATTCCGGATGCTGGAACTATTTGTCTTTGGATCGGCGCAGAAGATCCGAAACGTCTTTCGGAAGGTCTGTCGGCAGGTTTACAAATTCCCATTCCGGTTTGTGGAGCGGCCCGTTAAGCCGGAATTCCAACAGCCGGAACAGGGGCGCTGTGCTTTCTTTGAGCGCGCTGGCCGCCAGCTTCTGCAGTTGGCTTCTTTCCTTGTCGCCTCCGGCGGTTTGTCTCAGCGGTTCCGCTGTGACCACGAAGTCCAGTCCGGTTTCCGGCGAGTAGCTTCCTTTACCGCGTGCGCTGATGAGCGTTCCGCCGAGCCGGGCGTTTTCGCTCCGGATCGCGCCGTCGTGCAGTTCATAGTCGGCTGAGAAGGCGGTCAGGGAGAAAAGTTTGAATCCGGAGAACGCGGATTGGATGATACGGGAGAATCCGCCGAAGAGCGGCAGTTCCGCCAACCGTCCGTTTTCAATTCCGATTTGTCCGCGTCCTTGAACCGACGGCCAGAAACCTGCTTTGGCATCGGCGTTTAAAGCGACTGTGCCGGAGAGCTGTCCGCGAGTCCGCTCCGCGTCTTTCGGCGCGATGGCACGGAACAGCTGTTCCAGATCAATTTGAACCAGCCGGGCATCCATTCTGTAGGGGGCGGTTCCGTCACGGAGGAGAATGTCGAAGTCCGCCGAGCCTTCAGCGAACCCGCCGTAGAGCTGGGCGGCGGTGTTTGTGAAGGAGAGCTGTGTTCCGGAAGCTTTGACATCCGATTGGAAAAGCGCGGCCTGTACTTTGCCGAAGCCGATTTTCTCAGCGCGGAATGTTCCGCTGAAACTGTGGTTGGTCCATGTGCCGTAATCGAGCTGTCCGCTTCCGGCGGCGTAAACCGGTCCGCTGAAACGGAACTGTTCGAGAACGGTGTGCTGTGACGGCGCCAGCGCCCGGGCGATATCCGGCGGCGGGAGGCTGTTTGTCGCGCTGAAGCGTCCAAGAGAGCGGATAAAGTCCACCTGCACACATCCGTCAAAGGCCGCATCGCCCCGGGCGACATGCAGAGGGGCGAGGTTGAGGGTGTGATTGGAATAAATCATGGAGGTTGTAAACCGGTCGGCCGGCACTCCGGCGCAGGTGAACCGGCTTCCGGACAGCGTGCCGATGATGGTCATCGGCTCTCCGGCTCCGGCCTGCGAGAGCGTCAGTTCGGCTTTCGGCTGTTCGGTCGGGAACCGGAAGCGTCCGATGAATTCCTGCAATCCGCCGCCGGTCAGCGTGCCGACCGGAGCCGGATCGCATTGCGCCTGCGCGGTGGCGGTCCAGGCTTTGGATGAGAGATCGAATACAAAACTGCCCGCGACCGGCCCGCCGTTGGCGCGTGCTTGGATATTTGTAACCTCAATCCGGTCGCCGCTCCGCGTCAAATGGAACGAGAGCGGATCCAGCGTGAGATCCTGCCGTTTGAGCTGTGCCATTCCGAGATGGACCTGAACCGTTTCGCTGAGCCCGCTGAGTTCCGCCGGACCGGCGGAGGCGGTGAAATCAAGCCGTCCATACGGTTTGATGCCGGATTGTGCGATGGCGGATTGCGTTCCTTTCGGAAGCAGATTGAACAGATCGGTTGCGGACAGAGAGTTTGAAACGGATACTTGAACGTTGCTGTTCGCGAAGTTGAATGAGCCGCTCAGGGTAAACTGCTCGCGGTCCGAACGGCTGAGTTTCAGTTCGGAAAGAGTCCAGATGGAATTGTCGTAGCCGACCTTGCCCAGAAGCTGTTCATAGGTGCGTTCCTGCCAGACGACCGATTCCGCCGCCAGACGAACTTTCAGGGAATTGTTTTCCGGACGGTTCTCGTCGAGCCGGAAGGAAAGCTCGATCTGCGGCGGCTGGCCGCATTTCAGCCGGTTCAGTCCTTGCGCGACTTTGACGGCCCGCTGGGCGAAAGATCCAGCTTCAAGGGTTGGATGTCCGGTTTGTTCCGCTTCGGCAAACTGCGCGCTTCCGCTCGCGGAGATCCGGATGCCGCCCCAGCGGAGGTCAGTTGATTCAACGGTGATCTGTGTTTTTGATACCGTGAGTTCCGCCTTCAGCCGGTCAACCGTCCGGAATGGATGTTCCTGCGGCAGAGATTCCTCCCACGGGCGGCCAAGCGAAACGCCGAGATCCCGGACGAAAATTTTAACGTGCCAGCCGTCCGCCGGTTTTTTCCAGTCAACCGGCCAGAAAAAGACGTACAGTTTTTTGGCGCTGAGCAGAGGTTGCAGGTCGTCCGGAGACGTACTGTAAAGCCGCGCGTTTTTCAGAACCCATCCGCGATGCGTGGAGAGCCGGATGGATTCAATCTGCAAAGGAATTCCCGACTCCCGCAGTTGCGCGGTGATGCGTTGCGTCAAGCCGGGCGGCAGGCCAATTGCCAGTACGGCGAAAAGAGCCAGCAGTACAGACAGTCCGAGAGAAAATCCGGCTAGACGGAGAACCTTCCGCCAGACTTTAGCCTTCCGGGGTTCAGGGGAGTTTATTTTCTTGAGTCGGGTTTTCAATGGGCACCGTCAGTTCACGGGTGAGAGTTTGAGCGGTTTCCTCGGAAACTGCGAAGATAATATTGAGTCCCTGAATCATGGCGAACCGGCCTTTTTCGGTCTTGTTCCCGAGCAGAACCATGCGGCCGACTGCATTGGTGTCGCTGAGGGTGACGGTCAGCGAAGTCTGCGGCTGATCCAGTCCGTATGGTTGGAGAGACTCCGGATTAAAACTCACATAGCGCTCGGCGCGCAGATCGTTCAGCGCCCACATCAGGTCGGTCAGCGCCGGCGCGTTGATCTGCCGGTCGGTTTGTCCGGCGGCGAATCCGCCCGTATCGGTTTTGATCACCGATTCTTCGGGGAGTCCGTTCCGCAGGGCGGTTATTTTCTGAATCTGCACCGGATTGATTTCCAGCACGGTGCGGCTCCGGTAAAACAGCGGATCGGCAAAGGCCGCGCGGATTGCGGTGCCGGTGACGGCATACAGCGACGGCTCCCCGCCGCACTGAACCAGCCGCAATCCGTTCTCGCCCGGCTCGCTGATGGACAACGTGTTGGTTTTCGCATCGGAGGTCAGTTCGATTTTCCACGGCGCGGCGGTTATCCGGGCGACCTGACCGGAAGAGGGAGTATCAATGAACATCTCAATGGAAGCGCCGGTCAGCGCTTTGAGCAGTTCGGCGGAACGGGCCGGATCGGCTTCCCAGCGCATGGGCCGGTCAACCAGCCAGCTGGTGTTGGTGCGCAGAAGTTCAATCTGTTGTTCGCCGTGAGTGATCCGGACGGCGGAAATCCGGTCGGCCTGCTGACTGATGATCTTAAGACTGCGCAACGCCGTTGCATCCGCTTCGAGCTCTTTCACCCACTCGGCCGGAACGGTGAAGACGGAATCGCTCTCAATCCGTTTGGCGTAGCGCTGTTCGGGTTTGTTCGTCGGCGAGTTTCCGATCAGCAGAGTCTGCGTGCGCTCATCCTGAGTGAAAACCGTCAGCTCGGAGGCGGGCTTATCCAGTCCGTAGGCGGACGGTTCGGTTTTTCCATCGCTGATAAAATCAACAATTCGTCCGGTGAACAGTTTTTCGATCAGCGTATGAACGGCCTGCCGGTCGGCCCGTCCGGCAAAAGGCTGTTGCATCACCCAGCCGTTGCTGTCGGGCAGGCGCAGTTGCAGGAATCCGGCGGTGCGGCGCAGGTCAATTCCCCGGACGGCGGCGGATTCTCCCGCGAGAAGTGTCCGGTCGCGGATCCACGACGGATCCTGAGGAATCAGATTCAGCAGAGTGCGCGGCGCGGCGATAATGTCTCCGCCGCCCTCGGGCATCACATACAGTGATTTGCCGACCGGCGCGTCGCGGCCGATCAGCCAGGTGAAAGTTCCCCGGTTGTTTTTGAAGGTAATCCGTGCGCGGGGGGTGTCGAAGCCGTAGCTGGCGGGTGTGAGGTTGCGGTCGCGCAGGGTGGCGGCGGTGATGATTTCTCCGCGTTCCACCTTGGCCAGTCCTGAGATCATTTTCTCAACAATTCCCGAATCAACCGGCGCATCCGCCGGACGGGTGAGGCGCCAGACTCCGGCGATCCGGGTGCATTCTATCTGCGTTTCGTCGCGCTCCATAAGGATGCGCTCGATGGTTTCGGGGTAAACAGCGAACACGGTGCGGTTCTTCTGGTTCTGTTGCGGCGAGGTCGCTCCGCCGCGCTCGAAGAGCAGAATGAATCCGCCGAGCAGAACCGCGCCGATTAAAAGCATCCAGTTGGTGAGGTTGTGTTTCATGAAAAACTATTTCCTTCTGCGGAGCCATAGCGCCGTGCCGAGCAGGGCGGCCAGAGCGGGAATCGCTCCGACGGTGCTCCAGAACAGAATGCGCACTTTTTCACGCGTCAGTTTCAGCCGGGTGTCATCCACGTTTTTCGGCTCAATGGCCATCAGCTGTTCACGGTCGAGAAGCCAGTTCAGGGCGCTCATGAAAAGACTGGTGTCGCCGCCGGTGAGGCCGCTGTTGGAAATAAACCCGGAGTCGCCGAAGATCACCAGCCGTGAGGGGCGGATCTGCATATCCAGCATTCCGGCGGTGTCGCCTTTTTCAACCGCGACCGCCAGCGAGACTGGCCCGGCCTGATCCGCCGTTCCGGCATCATACTTCATGGGCACCTGATCCGGCTGGGTTTCGGCCCAGCTGTTTTTGGATGAAAGCACCAGCCGGGTCACCTTCGGGCGGTCCGCCGATGAGTTTTTCGGCTGTGTCATATCCGGCTCGACGGAGCGCGGCATATGAAAAATCGCGGCGGTCGAGCCGAGCTTCGCGGTGATCGGGTGGCGGTTATACGCCGAGGCGAAAACCTCACGGCCGGTCAGCGTCCGGTCCGGATCAATAATCACATCGTTGCGCAGAAGAACGCCCCACTCCTGAAGCAGTTTCTCCAGACCGGATTCCCGGCTGGTATCGGCCAGCACCATCAGCCGTCCACTGCGGCGAAGCCAGGCGGCAATCATATCCACTTCGGCTTTCGACATGCTCTGCGCGGCGCCTGCGACAATCAGCGCTCCGCAATCGGAAGGAATCTGTTTGTCGGTGCTCAGCAGTAGCGGGCGCACCTGAATATTGTCGCGCTCGATCAGCTGGGCCGCTCCGGAATAGCCGGTTCGCCGGTCAAAGCTGGTGATATCTTTTTCGCCGTGGCCGGTCAGAAAATAAACGGCGGGAACGGTTTCCTGCACAACGCCCTGAATCGCGGAGGAGAACGCCTGTTCTCCCTTAAACGAAGTGATGCGGTCAACGCCGCTGGAGGAATCAATGTTGGCAATTTCGTCACTGCGGACATATTTGCTCCGTCCGTCGCAGTCGAACACCACCACGTTGGGTTCGGTGACCTGATATTTCACCGCCAGCTCTTCGGTCTGTGTGATATCGCGGTCGGGATCCACCCACTGAATGTTCAGGCGACTGCTGTGGAAGCGGTATTCGCGCAGAAGATTATGAATATCCTCGTACAGCACGTTCCCCGGCTGAAAGAACACGGTGATTTCAACCGGCTTCTCCAGACTCTCCAGCAGGCCGGTGGTTTTGGATGAGAGTTTGTAAAACTGCGTCCGGCTCCAGTCGGCGCGGTAATAATGGCGGAACGACAGATAATTGATCATCAGCGCGATCGCCAGTGCCAGCGTCAGAGCGGCTCCGGTGCTCAGCGTGATCCATAAACGGTGTCTGCGGTTTTTCATAGGCATTACAATTTAGCGACGGGCTTCGACCGCCTTCACGGTTGCAAAAAGGAAAAAGGCCGTGGCGCTCACATACAGCACCACCGAGCGTGAATCGAAAACTCCGCGCGATGCCTCCATCAGATGCAGAGCGGAAGAAAGATAGCCGCCGATCTCCCGCACCAGCGGGTTCCGCGAAAGGTGCGGCTCAAACAGGCCGCCGAAAAAGAAAATGCTCATCACCGAAAAAGAGGAAATGGCCGCGATGATCTGGTTCGAGGTCAGCGCCGAGGCGAGCATCCCTACGGCGATAAACGCCGAGGCGATCAGCCCGGCCATTAAATAGCCGCCAGCGACCGGCCCGGGTTCAATCAGATGAGCGGAGGCGGGAGCAAGCAGGCGGATGAGCGCCGGATAAAACAGTGTGGGCAGACACATCAGCATAAAGAAGGTGAGCACCCCGAAGAACTTGGCCGACACCACGGTCGAATCGTAAACCGGCGCGGTCATCATCGTTTCAAACGTGCCGTTTTTCCGTTCCTCGGCGAACGTACGCATGGTCAGTACCGGAATCACGATCAGCATGCAGGCCCAGATCACCACCATCAGCCCTTGAACCGAGCGCATCACTTCCAGATTCTCTTTCACCAGCCAGTAAAAGCCGCAACCGGTCACCAGCAGGAAAAACATCAGCATCACATAAGCGATCGGTGAAAGAAACATCGCCGCAAGCTCGCGGCGCCACAGCGCGAAAAAAGTTCTCATCGTTTTGCTCCCGTCGAACCGCTGTCGCGGATAATCGCCACGAAAATATCCTCCAGCGAGCGGCTTTCCAGATGCAGTTCGCGGAGTTTCCAGCCGTTGGAAGCGGCACACTCAAAAATCTTTGAGCGGATATCCGCCGCCGCCGAATCCACCTGATACCGGTTCCAGCCGTCCGCCAGCGGCTCGTGAGAAACCACATCCACAATGCCGAGTTTTTTCAATCCGGCTTCGATAGCCGCCGGATCGCCTTCGATTTCTGCGCTGATCAGCGCGTCGCCTTCCAATCGCTTCTGCAGGCTCTCCGGCGAATCCGACGCCACAATTTTTCCTTTATTAAGAATCAGAATCCGGCGGCAGGTCATTTCAACCTCCGGCAGAATATGGGTCGAAAGCAGAAGCGTATGGCGCTCGGCCAGCTGGCGGATCAGTTCGCGCACTTCGCGGATCTGATTCGGGTCAAGACCGGCGGTCGGCTCGTCCAGAATCAGCAGATCGGGATCGTGGAGGAGGCTGTCGGCCAGCCCGACGCGCTGACGGTAGCCCTTGGAAAGCTGGCCGATAATCCGCCGCCCGACATCGGTCAGGCCGCACTGTTCTTTCACAATATCGCGCCGCTGGCGGATGGCCTTGCGCGCCACGCCCTTGATTTGCGCCCGGAACGTCAGATACTCATCCACCCGCATCTCGTGATAGAGCGGACAGCTTTCCGGCATGTAGCCGATATGGCGGCGGGCTTCAATCGGGTCTTCAAACACATCGCATCCGGCGATTTCCACGGAGCCGCGCGTCGGGTGCAGAAACCCTGTCAGCATCCGCATCGTCGTGGTCTTGCCCGCGCCGTTCGGCCCGAGAAAGCCGATAATCTCGCCGCGCTTCACCTCGAACGAGATATCGTCCACCGCCGTGCGGCCCGCGAACTGTTTAGTCAGATTGGAAACCTTAATCATAATAAGAAACGCTCCGGAACAACCGTGGCATTATCTATGAGAAGCCCTTGCAGTCAAGCCGCGTAAACGGTTCCAGATGTCGGGAAAACAAGCTCGGCGAAACTATTCGTAGCGCAGGGCGTCAATCGGGTCGAGTTTGGAGGCTTTCATGGCGGGCCAGAGGCCGAAGAAGATGCCGATGAAGACCGAGAAACCGAAGGCGACGATGACGGAGAGACTGCTGATTTCCATCGGCCAGCCCGCGCCTTTCGCCATTCCCAGGCTGATGCCGATGCCTAGAGCCAGCCCCGACAGTCCGCCGAGCAGGCTGATGGCGAGAGCTTCGATGAGAAACTGCGCCATGATGTCCTGACGCCGCGCGCCGATGGCTTTGCGCAGTCCGATCTCACGGGTCCGTTCGGTGACGGAAACGAGCATGATGTTCATGATGCCGATACCGCCGACAATCAGCGAGATGCCGGCGATGCTGGCGAGCAGGACGGACATGATTTTTGTCGTGGAGCTGAGAGCTTCCTGAATTTCGGCCATGTTGCGGATATCGAACGGATTTTCTTCCGGATTGCGGTTATGCCGCGCGGCCATGAGGTTCTGGATGTCTTCCTGCGCCTGCGGGATGTTTTCCATTTTGTCGATTTCAGCGTCAATGCCGTCAAGGTAGCGCTTCCCGAACAGACGGTACATGGCGGTGGTGATAGGAATCCGAACCGTGTCGTCTTCATCGCGGAAAGCGCTGGCGCCCCGCTCCGGAAGCACGCCGATGATTTCGTAGGCTCTGCGGTTGATGCGGATGGTTTTGCCGACCGGGTTTTCGTTTTCATCGAACAGATTTTTGAGCGGCGTCATGCCGATCACCGCCACCTGGGCCCGGCGGGCGATATCTTCATCGGTGATGTAACGTCCAATCAACGGAACCTCGGAGCGCATCGGGGCGTAGGCGGGGGTGATTCCGTAGGCCTCACTGGACCAGTTTTTCGAGCCGTACTGAAGCTGTACGCCGCCGCGAACGCGGGCAGAAACCTGTTTGACCGACGGAATTTCCGCAACGGCGTTGATGTCTTCAAGCACCATGCGGGAAACTTCGCCAGCCTGCAACTGAACCCCCTGACTGTTCCGTGAGGCCGGTCGAACCGCCAAAAGGTTGGAGCCGAGCCGCGAAAGCTGTTCCTTCACGGAGGCTTTGGCGCCGAGTGCCAGCGACACCATGGCGATGACCGCCGCGACACCGATCAGGATGCCCAGCGCGGAAAGGAATGTGCGGGCTTTATTATGCCACAGCGCCCGCAGACTTTGCCGGGTGAGCGCGGTGCCTTCGTGCAGAATGGCCAGCCAGCTCCGTTTGGCCGAACTCTCCCGCAGAAGTTCGAGAATATCCTCTTCCGCCGACTCGTTGATCACCGGAGTTTCGTTGCGGCGGTCTTCCTGGATTTCTCCGTCGCGGATGGTGATGATGCGGTCGGCGTGCTCGGCGACCTCAATGTCGTGTGTGACGAGCACAATAGTAAGCCCCTGTTTATGCAGGGCGCGGAACAGCGCCATGATGTCTTTTGAGCTTTTGGAGTCGAGATTCCCGGTCGGCTCATCCGCCAGAATGATGGAGGGATTGTTGACCAGCGCACGGGCGATGGCGACGCGCTGTTGCTGTCCGCCGGAAAGCTCGTTGGGCCGGTGGTGAGTCCGGTTACCGAGACCGACGCGCTCCAGCATTTTCAACCCGCGGTGTCCGGCGGCGGTGTTGCCGGAATAAAGCAGGGGTAGATTTACGTTTTCCAGTGCTGAGGCGCGTTTGAGCAAGTTGAACTGCTGGAAAATGAATCCAATGGTTCGGTTGCGCAGGCGGGCGGTTTGCGCATCGGAAAGACCAGTAACGTTTTTCCCGTCAATTTCATAGGTGCCGCTATCGGGGCGGTCGAGCAGGCCGATCGTGTGCATCAGCGTGGATTTTCCGGAACCGGACGAACCGATGATGGCAATGAATTCGCCGTGCTCAACGGTGAGCGAAACATTCTGCAGAGCGTGCACCGTGTGCTCGCCCATCTGATAGCTTTTGCAGATGTTACTGAGACGAAGCATGGCGTTTACCGCGAGTTACTGCGACCTGCCCCGCCGGTCTGATTTCTCGTTCCGCCGCCCTGAGTTCGGGAGCCGCCACCCGAGGAAGAGGGCGGGCGGGCGAGTGCGAAGGGATTGTTGGCGGCATCTTTCTTCGGCATGATTTTCGGAATTAAGACCTCTTCGCCGACGGAAAGGCCTTTGGTGATTTCCGTGAATGATTTTTCACTGAGACCGGTCTGAACCGCGCGGGTTTCCGGTTCTTTGCCGGTTGCGGCGGGCAGGCGGACAAAGGCTTTTCCTTTGCGGTATTCCAGCGCCGCCGTTGGAACTGCGGGAACATCGTTACGTTCATCAACCAGAAAAGTGAGGGTGGCGGTCATGCCGCTCCGGGCGAAGCCGGGCAGATTTTCCGGCATGACTTCCACCTCGTACATCGTCACATTGCTGACCATTTTTGAGTCGTACGCGATTCGTCGCACGGTTCCTTCAAAGACATTGTTCGGATAGGCATCCAGCTGAACGGTAACCCGCTGTCCGGCGGAGATCGCGCCGATATCGGTTTCGTCCACCTGTCCGACCAGAATCAACCGGTCGGCGATCACGATCACGGTGGTGCTGGCAGTGATGGTTTGTCCGGGTTCCAGATTACGGACGATCACGGTGCCGCTGAGCGGAGCGACCAGCGGAGCCGCCTTGTAAACATCCTCCCAGTATTTGACTTCATCCTCGCCTTTGGCGCGGGCGGTATCCAGCAGAGTGGCTCTTTCGGTCGAGCTGACCCATGCGATGGTCTGGCCCTTTTGCACGGTGTCGCCCTCGTTGACCAGCAGGGATTCAATCCGTCCGGATATAGCCGATTTAACTTCCAGCCGGTTGTCCGGACGCACTTCGCCGGTGCTTTCAACGGTTTTGCGAAGAGTCCGTATTTCCACTTTGGCGGAGGTGAACTTTTGCGCTTCAGCTTTCGCCGCGACATCCTTCTGATGCTTTTTATAGAACCAGAATCCGCCGCCGGCCAGTGCCAGGAAGATGAGAAGAAGAATAAATTTTTTCATAAACAATCCTTTGTTGTTAGAGCTTAGGAGTCAGGGGGCGGGCGTCAGGAGTCAGTAAGAATTTTTCAGGATTCTTGATCATAGCTCCGAGCATTTTGCCGATTTCGTGGTTTAATGTCGTCATTTCGATGTGCTCATCCGGCGTGATATAGCCGCAGTCGCGGGCAAAATCCAGCGACGTTTCGGTCTCGGAGTTTTCGCCGTCGCAATCCGTGAGTTTGCTCACGAAATGCGCTACATAGCGGCGCTTGGCCCACGCTTCTCTTAAATTCATCGGCACGGAACGTGAGGACCGGCGGCCCTGACTTGTCAGTGCATATCGCTCTTCAGCCGGGAAAAGTCTGCTGATTTCAAAGAAGTTCATGGCCTGCTGATAGGCTTTTTTATAAACCTCCAGTTCTATGACATTTTGCACCGCCATGACTTCTTACTCCTGCTGCCCGGCGACCGACGCCGGATCCCTGCTGTCCGTCTCCTGATTCCTGCCCTCTGATTCCTGTCCCCTGACAACTGACCCCTGCGTTATTGAACTCAGACCCATGGCGTTTTTCCAGGCGGATTCCGCCTGATCTGCGGCGCGCCGGCTTAAGAGCTGGCTTTTCTGGGCGGTGACCAGCTGGGTTTCAATCGTGTCCCAGTCCTGAAAACTGATCAGCCCCTGTTCGTACTGCGCCCGGGCCACGGTGGCGCGGGTTTCGGCGGCCAGCAGTTGGGCTTCCTGCACGCTCAAAGCGGCGTAGCGATCACGGTAGGTGTTCAGGACGCCTTGCAGTGTATTCATCAGATCGAACATTGTTTTTTCGGCGGTCAGACGGGTCCGCTCGCGAGCCAGCCCGGCCTTGATAATGTCCTGCGAAAGCTGTCCGCCGGTGAAAACCGGCAGAGAAACAGCCAGCCCGGTTTCCCAGCCTTCTTTGGTCACATCATTTTCTCCGGAGCCCGTCAGGGCGGCGGAGGCGACAACCTTCGGGAAGCGGGCACTGCGGGTGATAATAAATCCCTGCTCCGCCGCTTTCAGATCGGCCTCAGCGGAACGGTACGACGGGGTTTTCTCCGCCAGCTCATTCAGCGACACACCGGTCGGTGGCTCGTGGCTCTTCAGTACACCGTCCAGCCGGAACGGGGTGTAGGAGCGCTGTTTCATCAGGCTGGCGAGTTTACGCTGAGCCGTTTCCAGCGCACGTTCCGCCTCGCCGACACTGTAGAGCGCGTCGGACAACTGGGCTTGTTTCAGCAACAGCGAACCTTTATTTTCACGTCCGCCCTCATAGCGCATTTTCACAAGCCGCATGCTTCCGGCCCGGCGCTCGGCGATATTTTTTGTCAGCGTCAGGAGTTCCTGCGCATAAAGCTGATCCGCGAAAGCTTTGCGCAGATCGTACTCCACATTCGAGCAGGTCTGATCAAAGTTAGCTTTTTCGGCGTACAGCTCGGCCTCGGTTTTTGTCACCCGCGCCCGGTTACCGAACCCATCAAAGAGGGTATAGCTGGCGGTCAGCGAAGCCGACAGCGCCTCGCCGCTTCCCCAGTTATCATCTCCGCCGCTCTTTGTTCCGCCGACACTGCGCTCGGCTTTGGCGGTGATATCGGGATAATAAACCGACTGCTGGGACTTGAGCGCCGCTTCGGCTTCTTTCAGCTTCAGTCGTCCGATGGATAGATCGAGATTGTTTTCAACCGTCTGGTCAAAACAGTCCTGCCAGGTCAGAAAATCCTGAGCCGATAACGGCCCCGCCAGCAAAAGCAGGGTCGCGGTCACGGGAAAACGGGGAATTTTTAAAGGTGACATGGCCGCAGACTATAACGCTTCGCGCCGGAGAAATACTGGAAAAATCTCAGACTTTTTTCGCCGGCGGCTGTTTGCCGAGTTTGGTCAGGGCGGCTTTGAGGTCGGCCCACGCTTCGCCTTTTTTGCCAGGCGAGCGGAGCAGGTAGGCCGGGTGGTAGGTCGGCATGAGGTCTATGTTTTCATACCGGCACCATGTGCCGCGGAATTTGGTGATGGCGACCTCTTCCTGCAACAGCCCCTGTACGGCGGTTTTGCCAAGCGCGACGATGATCTTCGGCTGGATGAGGGCGATCTGCGCTTTGAGATACGGAACACAGGCGTTCATTTCTTCCGGAAGCGGTACGCGGTTGCCGGGCGGGCGGCATTTGACGATGTTGGCGATAAAGACCTCGGAGCGTTTGTAGCCCATCGCTTCGATCATTTTGTCGAGCAGTTGTCCCGCCGCGCCGACGAACGGGCGGCCCTGCGCATCTTCGTCCGCTCCGGGCCCTTCGCCGACGAATAGAATATCGGGCCGGTTCGGATTGCCTTCGCCGGGGACGGTGTTTTTCCGCGAGCTGTGCAAAGGACAGGCGGAACAGGTGCGAACCTGTCCGGCGATTTCATCAAGGGTTTTACCGGTGACGCGGACACGGCTTTGCGGAGCTGTTGCAGACGGAGCTGGTCGCGGCGCAGAATACGGGGCTGACTTCTGACTTTTGACCGCTGACCCCTGATTCCTGATGGCGGCCAGTGTTTCCGGGGAGACATCCAGCGATTGGAACCCTTCCTCTTTTTTGTATTCAAGAAAGTCAGTCAGGTTTTGCGCGAACTGCCGGATGTCCGTCATAGAATTTATTTTTTCGCGGCTTGAGGCACTTTGATGGTGAGCAGTGCGAAGCGGACTTCTTCGTCGCGGTCGCGGAGCGGCAGAAACGCGATGCCGATATACACCGGATCGCTCATGCCGGGGAGCTGTAGCCAGCTGAAACCTTCCGTGCGGATTTTACGTCCGGAGACCGAATCGTTGAACAGGTCGCGGAACTCGGCGTTGATGTCCGGTTTAATGACGGATTCGAACGAAAAGTTTTTCCGCTCAATGCCGAGCGCTTTCTGCGCGGCGGGATTGAACAGGAAGGCTTCCTGCTGAACATCCACTGCGGCCAGCGGCTCGGCGGTGTGATCCAGCAGGAGGTCGAACGCGCGGGACTGAATGGAAACCCGCTCGGCGCGCAGCCGGTCGTAGGCGAACAGCCGTTCGGCCAGCCGGTTGGCGAGACCTTCGAGCCGGGAGATTTCATCGGTGAAGCGGCGCCGGGTGCGGATGCCCGCCTCGTAGTCACCGGCCAGCAACTGCCGCAGGAAAGCGAACAGCCGGATGCGGAATCCGACGATCCGGACGGTGAGGTAGCTCCAGCAGAGCAGTCCGAGCATGAAGAACACCGTGAGGCTGAGCCGCGCCGGAACTTCCGACTGCGACCAGGCGATAAGCCCGGCGGTCAATCCGCATAACGGCATGAGAAACCAGAGAATCTGGAGAAGGTTCGGAATCATGGGGTGTTCTACTGATTGGCGAAGCGCTCGACATTTTTATTACTGCCGACGATCAGCAGGCGGTCGTTTTCTTCGAGGATATCGTCCGGCTTCGGTACGTCTTCGATGGATTCCTCGAGGATGCGCTCGCCCTGTTCGTTGATGGCGGGAGCCATGCGTTTGATGGCGACGATGTTGATGCCGAATTTATTGCGCGGATCGAGCGAGCGCAGGGTTTTGCCGGCGAATTCCGGCGGCACCTGAATTTCGATAATACTGTGGTCTTTGGCCAGCGGGATGTGGCGGGTGATGTTGGCCGAAGCCAGACTGGTGGCGACGAATCCGCCCATTTCTTTTTCGAGGTTGATAATGTTGTCCACCTCAAGCATCTTGAGAATCTCCTGCTGGAGATGACTAAGCGCCCGGGTCCAGATGCGATGTACGCCGATTTTCTTGAGCAGGATGGTGGTAAGCAGATTGGCCTCGATGTCTTCACCGATGCAGACGACGGCGACATCGACGTTTTTGATGCCGACGGCGCGCAGTGCGTTTTCGTCCGTTGAATCGAGCGTGGCGGCGTGCGCCACGGAGTCGCGGATGGCTTCGACCGGTTCGCGGTCGCGGTCAATCGCCAGCACCTCGACGCCTTTTTCGGTCAGTTCGCGTGCGACAGAGCTTCCGAATCCCCCCAGTCCAATGACTGCGATGTTTCTCATATCAAACCTCCGTGGAGTTCTGGAGTAAGGGAGCAATGGACGATCTGTTTCCCATTACTCCATTATTCCTGTCATCCATCATTCCATATCCCGTTAGCCTATCATAATGCGCTCTTCCGCATAGCGGTATTTCGCGTGGTGGATGGTGCGCAGAATAAAGGCAAAGCCGATGGTGAGCGGGCCGAGGCGGCCGATGAACATTAACAGCGAGACAAGAATCCGGCCCGGATTGCTGAGTTCCGGCGTTATTCCTGCAGTAAGTCCGACGGTGCCGAACGCGCTGACCGTTTCAAACAGAATTCGCAGCAGATCTTTCTGCTCAACCATAACCAGCAGAATGGTCGCACCGAAGACCAGCAATAGAGAGGAACAGAGCACCATCACTGCCCGCTGAACAGTTTCGACCGGAATGGTGCGGCGGTACAGCTCGGCTTCTTCGCGGCGTTTGAATCCGGCGCGGATAACCGCCCAGAGCACGGCGGGCGTGGTGGTTTTTATCCCCCCGCCGGTACCGCCCGGGCTTGCGCCGATGAACATGAGGATAATCATGACGAACAGTGTGACCGGCTGAAGCATGTTGATGTCACAGGAATTGAATCCCGCCGTGCGGGTGGTGATGGATTGGAAAAGCGAGACCAGCAGGGCCTGATCGGTGCGCATCCCCGCCAGCAGACGGTCGTGCTCCATCCAGTAGATCAGCAGAGTGCCGAAGAAAATCAGCCCGCCGGTCCAGCTCAGGGCGAGGCGGCTTTGAATGCGAAATTTATGTTTCGGGCCGCGCCAGTGCTTCAGTTTATTTTTCAACGCCCGGTAAAAATCATCAATCACCACAAAGCCGATGCCGCCCAGCACAATCAGTCCGCCGATCACCGCGTTGACTGTCAGGTCGAATTGAAATCCGATCAGATTATCGGAGAACGTGGAAAACCCGGCGTTGCAGAAGGCGGAAACGGAGTGGAATGCCGCCGCCCAGACCGCCTGTGACGTGCTGTTGCAGTGCGGACGCATGCTGGGAAAAAGGATCACCGCGCCGACGGCTTCCAGTACGAAGGTCATGATAATGATGAATCCGATCAGCCGCCGGATGTTCATGACGGCATCCTGATCCAGCACGTCCTGCATAATTACCTGGCTCTTCATCGAAACGCCGCCGCGCATCAGGAGCGCGAGGGACACCGAAAACGTCATAATTCCAAGTCCGCCGACCTGAATCATCGCCAGAATCACAGCCTGCCCGAAAAGAGTAAAATGCGTGGCGGTGTCGTAAACAGTCAGGCCGGTCACGCAGGTTGCCGAGGTGATTGTAAACAGCGCGCCGATGAGATCGGTATGCTGTCCGGCGACGGTAGCCGCCGGTTGCATCAGCAGAGCGGTGCCGAATCCGATGGCTCCGGCGAAGCTGGCCAGCATCAGCTGTGCGGGTTTGAAACTCAGCAGGGTGACCAGTTTGTAAACGCGCCGCATCCGGGCAAACAGCATCGCCAGCACGGAGGTCTGGCACAGGATGACGGAAAACGCATCGCCCGCCGGATTCAGAGCGAACGGAATCAGCGGAGTGAACACGATCAGATCAAACCACTGCTTTTTCCAGTAGCGGAATCCTTCGCGGCTGACATGCCAGTTCAGAAGCACATTCAGCGCGAACAGTCCCAGAATGGACAGGTTGATTTGCTTAACTATCAGAGGGTGGGCGCGCATCAGATCGGTCTGCTCAAACATCAGCAGGAAAAATCCGATCAACGCAACCGGCCCGATCAGCTGATTCAATCGCTCTGTCAGTTTTTTCAACATGAGTGCGGGGATATTCGTTTGTTTATCGCTGGCCGTCAAGACGTTAGACAGCGCGCCGATCTGCCCGTAAAGTCCGGAGAAGCGCTTCCATATCCTCCGGGAGCGGCGCTTCAAACGTCATCCGCTTGCCGGTCTTCGGATGATTCAGCGAAAGTTTGGCGGCGTGCAGCATCTGGCGGTCGGCCTTAATGGACGAAGCCCGCGCCCGGCCATAGACGGTATCGCCGATGACCGGATTTTTGATGTGCGCCATGTGGACGCGGATCTGATGTGTCCGGCCCGTTTCAATTTTAATCTGGACCAGCGCGGCATCGCCGAACGCCTCCAGCACATCAAAATGAGAAACCGCCTCGCGGCCGTTACGGACATTCGCCGCCATCTTTTTGCGGTGGATCGGATGCCGTCCGATGGTTGTCTCAACGGTCCCGCGCTTGCCGTACGGCACGCCCCAGACAATCGTCAGATATTCCTTGGCCGTCTCGCGCTCCTTGAACTGCCGCGCCAGCTCGTTCATCGCCGTTTCGTTTTTGGCGATCACCATCACGCCGCTGGTATCCTTATCCAGCCGGTGAACAATGCCGGGGCGGATTTCGCCGCCGATACCGGTTAAATCCTTGCAGTGGTGGAGCAGGGCGTTCACCAGCGTGCCGGTTTCGTTGCCGACCGCCGGATGCACCACCAGCCCGGCGGGTTTGTTGATGACGATCATGTGCTTGTCTTCGAAAAGGACGTTCAGCCCGATATCCTCCGCCAGCGGCGCGGCGGCGGCTGGATCGGGAACCGTCCACTCGGCACGATCGCCGGCGCGGATTTTCTGATTCGCCTTGCACGGCGCGCCGTTGACGGTGACGCGCCCGTCTTTAATCAGCGACTGCCAGCGCGACCGCGAATGCTCCGGCACGGCTTCCGCCAGCCAGGTATCCAGCCGCGCTTCCGGTTTCTCTGCAACTTTTTCCATAGAACGCATGTTAACCATGAAGCGGCAAAAGAACACACATATAAATTACCGGATTGCGGAACGGCGCTGTTTTTAGTTATCTGCCCGCCAAACTGCGGAACGTTTAACCTTAATCGAAGGATCGTCATGAAAGCTGTCTTCGCCAAAATGGGTCTGGTTGTCATGCTCGCCGCGATGGCTCACGCATACCCTGCCGCCGCTCCGGTTCCGGTCGTGGCCGGGCATTATCCGGCGGGAGCCGAAGGGATCAAAGGGGCGTCGCTTCCGCCGCCCGGTGTGTATTTCCGCGACTACAACATGTTTTACTTCGCAGACACATTCCAGGACGGGCCGCCGGACTTCGAGATCGACGCCTATGTCAACTCGCCTCGTCTGATCTGGATGACCGACAAAAAAATCTTCGGCGCCCAGTATGGAATGGATGTACTCGTTCCCTTTGTTTCCATGGACTGGACCGGGAACGGCAGTAGCGACAGCTATTCGGGTCTGGGCGACATCCAGATCGAACCGCTTCTGCTCTCGTGGAAGTTCCAGCAGTTCGACCTCGCGGCGGGCTATGCGGTCTGGGTGCCGACCGGCGACTACGAGCCCGAGCGGCCCGATCTGGTCTCGAAAGGATTCTGGTCGCACATGCTGACGCTCGGCGGAACCTGGTATCCGGACAAAGAAAAAACCTGGGCCGTATCACTGCTCAACCGCTACGAATTCTGTCACGAACAGGAAAAAACAGACACCGATCCCGGACAGGTCTTCACCACCGAATGGGGACTCAGCAAAAGCCTGCGCCCCGGCCTCGACATCGGCTTCATCGGCTATTACCAACAGCAGGTCACCGAAGACTCCGGCCCGGCCGCAACCGACAAGCTCGATCGCAAAATCGGCGCCGGCCCTGAAATCTCCGCCTTCTGTCCAAAACTCGGCCTGTTCGCATCCCTTCGCTACGCCTACGAATTCGCCGCCGTCGAACGGCCCGAAGGACAGCTGATCACGCTGACGATCACGAAACCATTCTGAGAGTTGGGCTATAAAAAGCTTTCCTATAGCTCATAAAAATGGTCTTTTGTGGGCTATAGACGGGAGGCTTATAGCTCATGAAATGGAATTGGCAGCAAGAGAACTGGCCGGAGTTTACGTTTGACGCCACTGCGCTGGCCTCGATGGAGGCGAAGTTCCTGACCGTTTCGGGCGTTCTGCTCGGAACCTGCAAGCACCTTGATGGCGGAGAGCTGAAAGCGCTGACCGTTGAGCTGATGAGCGAAGAGGCGCTGAAAACTTCCGAGATCGAGGGTGAGTTTTTGAACTGCGACAGCCTTCAGTCATCCATCCGGAGACAGTTCGGTTTGCAGACCGACAACCGTAAGGTTCCGCTGGCCGAGCAGGGCATTGCTGAAATGACCGTTCAGGTTTATCAAACGTGGGCGGAACCTCTTGCGGATGAAACTCTTTTCCGTTGGCACGCCATGCTGACGCAGGGACGGCGCGACCTCACCGACATCGGATGCTACCGGACTTCTTTTGAGCAGATGCAGGTGGTTTCCGGTTCGGTTGACCGCCGGAAAGTACATTTTGAGGCTCCGCCGTCAAAAATCGTTTCGCGTGAAATGAAGGCTTTCAACGCTTGGTTTAACCGCACAGCTCCCGGCGGGAAACAGTCTTTGCCGGCGCTGACCCGCGCCGGAATTGCCCATCTTTATTTTGTCAGTGTTCATCCGTTTGAAGACGGCAACGGGCGGATCGGTCGCGCCATCGCCGAAAAGTCGCTGGCGCAGAATCTGGAGCGACCGACGCTGATCGCCTTGGCGCATACGATTGAAGCAAAGCGCAAGGCGTATTACTCGGCGCTGGAACGGATCAACCAGCATCTGGAAATTACCGACTGGTTGGTTTATTTCGCGCAGACGGTTTTGGATGCACAGGAATACACGATTCGTTGCGTCGAGTTTCTAATCGAAAAAGCCAAACTGTACAATCGGCTGGCCGGTGCTTTGAGCGAGCGACAGCAGAAAGTTCTGGCGCGCATGTTTAAAGAAGGGCTTTCCGGCTTCAAAGGCGGACTCAGCGCTGAGAACTATATTCGCATCGCCAAAACCTCGGCATCCACCGCGACCCGTGACTTGCAGGATCTTGTCGCTAAAGGCGCTCTGCGCCGTACCGGCGAACTGAAACAAACGCGCTACCATCTCAATCTGCCGAGTCAGTCTGCCTCCTGACATTTATTCGCCGCAAAATCTGCGGTGAATAGGAGTTTAATCACCGCAAGGATTTGGCGGAGCGGGGTATTACGGCGCTTTGACAACGATGTTGTCGTAGTGCATTTCGCGGTCGGGAGTCACCAGTCCGATTCTGTCTTTCGCCGCATGCGCGAGCCCCTCCGACCGCAGGGTGCCGATCAGTTTACCGTCAATAAAGGTCTGCATCCGGTCGCCCTGAATGCGGATGCAGAAGGTGTACCACCGGTTGCTTTCGAGATTAACCGGAACCCGCACCTCTTTGGTTTTCAGCAATTCCTTGGTGGCGTCATCCAGTCCGCCCGCTTTGGACATTTCATAAATCTCGTTCTTAAACATACCGGTTTTGTCATCGCGCAGAATCACCTGCGTCGGCGAAACGACGATCCGGCAGATATGCCCCGCATGCGTTTCTTCAAACTGATCCTGATTGAACGTCAGATTGGTCATTTTTGAACCGGCAAAACGCAGATCCACGCTCAGCTCCACATCACCCAGCGGTTCCAGATTGATATTATGAACGGCGGCATGTTTGATGTTCGGCTTCTGAATTCCGACGAGAAATCCGTCCCGGACTTCCGAAGAACTCGCATACAGCTTCCACAGCTTTGACAGCGCCGGCGCGGAGAAATTGTCCGCGAACACCTGCCGCTGATAATGCCCTCCGGAGATCGGCTCCTGTAACTCCGCCGCGGCGGTCTGCAACAGCACCGCCAGCAGAACGCACCCGCTTCTCAGACTATTCATATCGGCTCTCCTGCCTGCGTGAAAGATTCCCTGCGGCGAAACTTAACCACGAAACTTCACGAATGGACATCCCTTTTTGGGGCCTTATCGGAAGCGTGCTCGGCGATCACGCTCCACCTGATTGCAGGCAGATGCACCGTTATATGGAGGGTCGAGTTCCACCTCGACCTATGTCTGGACGGAAAACACGGTGCCCTCATCGCGGTTCCAGTCGTTGGAAGAGATTTGGCCACGAAAAACACAAAAATAACCAAAGCTCCGAACATCTTGTCGCGCCGTAGATTGTTCGAGGGCGGATGGATCCTAGCAAAGCGAGAAAGGCTCCGCCGAGAATGCGGCGGAGCAACGACCCAAGGGAGTGGCAAATCTGAATTGTCAAATTATCGGACTGACCCCGTCGCCGATGAGCTTAGTCGAAGGGCCGAGCACGCTCGAGTGGATAGGGCGGGATCATTAATTTATAGGACTGACCCCTTTTTCAAATAATTTGGAGTGCTCCGGCAAACGAAGTGCGACGGAGCTTTTTTACCGGCAGGTTGTGAAAAAGCGGCCTCGCGCCTCGCTTGCGTCCGCACTCCAGAGAGATTTTCCGCACGCCAGCCGCTCCACCCAATGCAGGCGGACTCATTGTTTCTGGAGGGTCGAGTTCCACCTCGACCGGCCAAACGAAGTGAGGTTCCAAGGTTCGGAAATTACTAGATTACGGGACTGACCCCTTTGCCGACCGGCCAAACGAAGTGAGGTTCCAAGGTTCGGAAATTACTAGATTACGGGACTGACCCCTTTGCCCGTTTAGTTCGAGGAAAACTTGTAGAGGCTTTTTTGTCTATGTAGAGTGCCGAAAAAAGGGATTATTATGAAGTTGAAAAAGTTGTTGTTGCTGCTAGCCGGGCTGTGTTGCTTGTCATCTGCGACTTTCGCGCAAGACGACTTGGGGTCACTGCGGCAAAAAGCTGAACGGGGAGATATAGCGGCGCAGACTGTTCTCGCTCAAGGCTACTACGTGGGCGGTAATTACACAGAAGCGGTGCAGTGGGGGCAACTTGCGGCTAAACAGGGGGGCGCAGACGCTCAAAATGTTCTGGGATGTTGCTATTTTTTAGGGCAAGGAGTCCCACAAGATTATAAAGAGGCAGCACGCTGGATGACTGAATCGGTTAAAAACGATGTATCTAAAATAGAGATGGTTTCTTCTTTATGGCTGGGCGGATATGTTGAAAAGAACACAGAATCGGAAACTTTTTCGCACATGGTTGCTTTGTGTAAAACAAAAGCGGAGCAAGACAGAAGTGGTAGGACATCATGGAACATCGGCTGGTATTATAAAATGAAAGATTTTCCGCAAAATTTTCCGGCTTTATATTGGTTTCATAAATCTGCCGGGCAAGGGAATGGGAGGGCAGAAGAGCTTTTAAAAACATTTTATCTTTACCTAGCTATCCCTGCCGTCATTTTTATACCTCCAATCATACTCATTCGATGGGGGAAGAAGATCATGTTTTCATTAAAGCGCGTTGTATGTGCTGTAAAGATGCGGCCGCACGTAACAGCGGCGTATAGTTTTGCCAGCATCGTCGTTATACTGTTGGCGATTTTGATTTTTAAGCTCAGTTAAAAAGATTTTTCATAATACCATAAAGCGGGTCTGCTCCAGTTTGAGACTATGCCATCGGTTCAGCCCCGTCGATTTCGCCGAATCGAGTGGGTTTTTGAATTTGATTTGATCGGAACCGCTAATAGCAGTCTTTATTTCAGAGGTTGGTTGGCGCGCAGTTTGTCGTTAACAGCCTCAAGAATGGACAGTATGAATGTTGCCGTTTCTAGCGGGGCTATTCGGACGTGATATTGAGGATAGAGATCTCCTTCGACGAAAAATAGTGGCTTAAAAAATCCCATAGTGTCGGCTTGTTCCCTGACCGAAAAATATTCCTCGCTAAGCGGTTCTGCTTGGGCCGCCTTTTGATATAGCTGAGTTTGTTCTTCACGTTGTTCTTGAGTGATGAAGGACGGAACGTAAAGGGGGATTCGGTGTGCGATTGCATCCCGGATATCTTTCATTCGTTTATTGGCTTCTTGCTGACTGGAAATGACATTCCAGAGCGCGGTATGGTCTTTTTTTAACCAAGCAGAATAATCCTTTTTCCAGAATCCGATGTTGGATTTTTTGCTACGCCAGTCATCGGTTTCTAGGATGAATCTCTTTTCATAAGCAAAAGACCATGCTGCGTTATCTAGCGCCCCGTAACAGTGGTAAAAAAAGGAGTGCAGGTGCATGGACAGACAGGAACTTTCTCCAAGGAGGTCTAAGGGAGATGTTCGACCCGAGTAAGCGATGTCGAAAATGGCGCAAAGGTTAATGCTAATAATGGGTAATCGGCGCATAACGCCATATTGGAAATAATCACGGGCTTTTTCCGATTGTATGTCTGACGACTCAAACTCAATGCGCAAATTGTTGATGCGTCTTTTTACTTTGTAGAAGCTAACTCCTTCTTGAATTTCTTCAAATGTCGGCGCCGGACGTTGCATGGGTTTTCTTAAGCCCTTATCTGCCCAGAGCCGGAGATGACGTACTTATAAGTCGTGAGTTCTTCGAGTCCCATGGGGCCGCGGGCGTGGAGTTTGTCGGTGCTGATTCCAATCTCTGCGCCCATGCCGAATTCGCCGCCGTCGGTGAAGCGCGTCGAGGCGTTGACGTAAACGGTCGCGGAATCGACCTGCGACAGAAACTTTTTCGCGGCCTTGGCGTCGGTGGTGACGATGGCGTCGGAGTGCTGTGAACCGTAGGTGTTGATGTGCTCAATGGCCGCCTGCACGTTTTTGACGATGCGGATGGAGAGAATCAGCTCCAGATATTCGGCGTACCAGTCCTCTTCGGTGGCGGGTTTGATCGATGCGTCAAATTTCTGCACCGCTTTGTCGCCGCGCAGTTCAACACCGAGCTGTTTGAAGCGGGCAATCATGCGGGGCAGGAATGCGTCGGCGATATCTTTATGGACGAGCAGGGTTTCCATGGCGTTGCAGACGCCGGGGCGCTGGCACTTGGCGTTTTCGGCGATGGCGAGCGCCATGTCGATGTCGGCTTTAGCATCCACGAAGGTGTGGCAGACGCCTTTGTAATGCTTGATGACAGGCACCCACGCCATTTCGGTGACGGCTTTGATGAGGCTTTCGCCTCCGCGGGGCATAATCAGGTCAATCTTGCCGACCATCTGGGCCAGTTCGCGCACGGCGTCGCGGTCGGTGGTTTCGACCAGCTGAATGGCGTCGGCGGGCATTTTCTGTTTTTTGCCGCCGTCGCGCAGGGCTTTGGCAATCGCCGCGTTGGAATACAGCGCTTCTTTGCCGCCGCGCAGGATAACGGCGTTGGCGGTTTTAAAGCAGAGCGATGCCGCTTCGGCGGTAACGTTGGGGCGCGATTCAAAAATGATGGCGATCACGCCGATCGGCACGCGGACTTTTTTAATTTGAAGTCCGTTGGGACGCTGGATGGTGGCGAGCTTTTTGCCGACGGGATCTTTCAGGGCGGCGACTTCGCGCAGACCTTTAATCATGCCGTCGATGCGGGCGTCGGTCAGCGTCAGGCGGTCGAGCATTGCACCGGAAAGACCGGCTTCGCGTCCGGCGGCGAGATCCTTGGCGTTGGCTTCCTGAATCAAGCCCTTCTGTAAGCCGATTTCGTCAGCCATTGCTTCGAGAATGGCGTTTTTCTTTTTGGACGAAAGCTTCGCCAGCTCGCGCGACGCGTGAACGGCTTTAACACCCATTTCGATCATTGTGTCGTGCAGACTCATTTCATTTCCTTCGTATTTTTCACCCACGAATCTACACGAATGATCACGAATGAAGAGGCTATTTATTTGTGTAGATTCGAGTGATTCGTGGGCAGTTTCATCTGGATACGATTAAAGTTCCGGTGTCGGCTCCGCCGAGGATGGTCTGGATAATGCCGTCGGTCTGGCCGTCGGCGATGACGACGGGAATATTGGCGGCGGCCGCTTTTCCGGCAGACATCAGCTTGGATTTCATTCCGCCGGTGGAGAGTTCGCCGTTTTTGCCTTTATCGAGCGCAAGGATGTCATCCGAAACCTGCTCGACGAAAGGTACGCGCTTGCCGTCATCGTCTTTGAGTCCGTCGGTGGTGGAGAGCAGAATCAGCGCGTCGGCCTTAATAAGGATAGCGACGAGTGCAGCGAGCAGGTCGTTGTCGCCGAATTTGATTTCTTCGGTGGCGACGGTGTCGTTTTCGTTGATGACGGGAACGATGCCGTACTCGATCAGCTTGAGCAGGGTATTCTGGGCGTTGGCGCGGCGTTCTTCGTTCTGAAAGATGTCGTTGGTGAGCAGAACCTGTCCGACTTTGATGTGCTTCTGGCCGAAGAGGTGGCTGTAGAGACTCATCAGCCGGCCTTGACCGACGGCGGCGGCCATTTGGAGTTCGGGCAGGTCGGTCGGGCGTTTGGTCATACCGAGCGCTTCGATGCCGGCGGCGATCGCGCCGGACGAAACCAGAATCATTTCGCAACCAGCCTGACGTTGGGCGGCGATTCCGGAAACCAGCGAAAAAATGCGCTCATGGTCGGGCTTGCCGGTGGCGTCCACCAGCACGCGACTGCCGACTTTTACAACGATCCGTTTGGCCTTTTTGAGTTGGTTGCGTGTTTCTTTCATAAGAGGTGGCGCATTATTGCCACGCCGTACCGGAAAAGACAAACAGAAGAACGTGGCGAGTGACGGGTGGCGAGTGACGGGTGGCGAGTGGCGGGGGCTGTTGGCTCAAATATCGAATGTCCAATAACAAATAACTTCCCGCAGGGAGCGCGGATGCGCTAGCCTGCGAGGCCATGCGAATAAACAGCGGTATTTTAGGTCGGCGGAATTTCGAAGTTCCGAAAGACGGGTTGCGGCCAACGATGGAGCAGGCGCGCGAGGCGGTCTTTTCGTCGCTGGCGGCAAAAATCCCCGGAGTGCGGGTGCTGGATCTGTTTGCCGGATCGGGCAGTTTCGGGCTGGAAGCGTGGAGCCGCGGCGCGACGAGCGTTACAGCGGTTGAGCAGAATTCCAAACACTGGAAAATTTTGCAGGGAAACTTCCAATCGCTGGAAGGCGACCCCGATTTAGGAAGCTGGGATGCTGTGCAGGCCGATGTGTATGCCTATCTCAAACGGCCGGTCGGGCCGTTTGATCTGGTTTTTGCCGACCCGCCGTACGACGAGGCCGATCTGCCGAAACTGCTCGGCGCGCTGGCCGGAGCGCTGGCGCCGGACGGTATCTTGGTGTTTGAAATGCGGTCGCGCGGAGCCTATAGTCTGCCCGCTGGTTGGAACCTTATTAAGGAAAAGGTGTACGGGGGAACCCGGATGCTGTTTCTGGAGCAAACGAAATGAATCAAAAAGCGATTTATGCGGGGACATTTGATCCGATCACGCTCGGCCATCTGGATGTGGTGGAGCGGGCGGCGCGGATTTTTCCGAAGCTGATCGTGGCGGTGGCGGCGACGACTGGCAAAAACACCTTATTCTCTCAGGAGGAACGGATTACACTGGTCGAGCAGTCGGTCAAGGATTTGAAGAACGTGACGGTGACGCCGTTTGACGGTCTGCTGGTGGAATACGCCCGGTCGCAGGGTGTCGGCGTGCTGATCCGCGGTCTGCGGGCGTTTTCGGATTTCGAGTATGAATTTCAGATGGCGCTGACCAACCGGCGGCTGGCTCCGGATATCGAAACGCTGTTTCTGATGCCGAAGCAGGATTACAGCTTTCTGAGCTCCACGAACGTCAAGCAGGTCGCTTCGCTGGGCGGGAAAGTCGATGAGTTCGTTCCTGAAGCGGTCGCCAAAGCGCTTTCTCAAAAACTGACAACCGCTAACAGATAACCGGTAACTGACCCCATGATCATCAATGTAGCCAGAATCCCCGAGTCGGGGCAGAATTTCCATGAAGAGGAACCGGGCGAGATCCTGGAGCTGGGCGAGGGGGACGAGTTTCGCCCGTCGGGGCCGATTGTCTGCGATTTGTACGCCCAGGTAGTGGATCAAATCCTGATTGTACGGGGGAAGCTGTCCGTTTCTCTGGAGGCGCACTGCGCACGATGCACGCAAATTTTCTCGACAACCGTGGCCGATTCCGGTTTTCTGCGCGACTTCCCCGGTATTCAGGGAACCGAGGAAGTGGACATTACACAGGATATCCGGGAGGCGCTGATTCTGAATCTGCCGCATTTCCCGCTGTGTGATGAAGCCTGTAAAGGGTTGTGCGCCCGGTGCGGGAAAGACCTGAACGGCGGCTCATGCGGTTGCCGGAAAACGGAAGAGGGCGGCGCCTGGGGCGCGCTCAATAATTTGAAATTGTAATGGAAAAACGGAACGAGGCTGGGGTAGCATGCCGAGCCTTTTATATAGAAGAAGTTTAGCGGGAGAATAGAAATGGCCCTTCCAAAAAGAAAATCATCGAAAAGCAGAACGAGACGCACCAAAGCCGAGAACATGAAGCGCAAGCTGAACAAGGCCGGTTTTGACGCCGAAAGCGGCGCGCCGACTCTGCCGCACCGTGTTTGTCCGGCGACCGGCAAATATAAAGGCCGTCAGGTGATTACCGTTTCCGACGAGTAAGCCATGCGTATCGCAATTGACGCCATGGGCGGCGACTTCGCTCCCCGTGAGATCGTAAAGGGTGCCGTTGAAGCGGCCCGGAAGCTTTCCGGGATCGAAAAGCTGTTTCTGGTCGGCGACGAAACCGCCATCCAGGCGGAACTTGCGCTTTACGGCAAGACACCCGACTGCATTGAAATCCGTCACGCCTCGGAAGTGGTCGAAATGGGCGATTCGCCCGCCATGGCCCTGCGGCGCAAAAAAGACTCTTCCATCATGCGCTCCGTCGAGCTGGTCAAATCCGGCGAGGCGGACGCGATTTATTCCGCCGGAAGCACCGGCGCGGCGGTCGGGGCCAGTATGCTCCGTCTGCGGACGATGGATAAAGTGGACCGCCCGGCAATCGCCACGGTCATGCCGTCTATTAAAGGACCGTTTGTTCTGCTGGATGCCGGCGCGACGCCGGACTGCACTCCGAAAATGCTGGCCGAATTCGCCATCATGGGGAGCATCTACGCCGAGCATATTCTCAACATCACAAGTCCCCGCGTCGGCCTGATGAGCATCGGCGAAGAGGACTCCAAGGGCAGTAAGTCCACCAAGGAAGCGTTTCAGATTCTGGAAAAATCCCGCCTCAACTTCATCGGCAACGTCGAAAGCCACGATATGTTTGAAGGCGCGGTTGATGTGGTGGTTTGCGACGGCTTTGTCGGCAACGTGGTTCTGAAAACCAGCGAAGGCGCCGCTCATGCCATGATTCAGTGGATCAAGGAGTCCTTCTCGGCTTCGCTGATCCGCAAAATCGGAGCCGGAATTCTGAAAGCCTCCGGCGCATTTTCTGAACTGAAGAAAAAGACTGATCCCGAAGCCTACGGCGGCGCGCCGCTGTTGGGAGTTAAGGGAGTTTGCATCATCGGACACGGCTCGTCCTCCTCGGTTGCGGTGTATAACGGCATCCGCGTGGCGGGCACGGCGATTGAGCAGAAAGTCAACGGTCTGATCGAAGAGAAGATCAACGAGGTTTTCAAGGACAGTGAGTAAGCCCGCCAACAGCCTGCGCACGGTTTCAATCATTGGAACCGGCGTTTATCTTCCGGAAAAGACGGTCACCAACCGCGATCTGGAAAAAATCGTGGATACCAACGACGAATGGATTTATTCGCGGACCGGTATGCGCGAGCGTCGCATTGCCCGCGACGACCAGGCAACTTCCGATCTGGCCGCCGAAGCCGCCAAAGCGGCGCTGGCCGACGCCGGAATCGGCGCGGAGGAAGTGGACCTGCTGATTGTCGCCACGCTTTCTCCCGATATGTTTTTCCCCAGCACCGCCTGTTTTGTTCAGGATAAAATCGGAGCGAAAAACGCCTACTGCTACGACCTCGGCGCGGCCTGCTCCGGTTCTCTGTACGCTCTCGAGACCGCCAAAAACCAGATTGCCTGCGGCGCGGTCGAAACGGCGCTGATTATCGGCGCGGAAAAAATGTCCACGTTTGTGGACTGGAAAGACCGCAACACCTGCGTGCTGTTCGGCGACGGAGCGGGAGCGATGGTTCTGCGCGCAACCGGCGCAAAGAACGGGATCATGAAGGGCGTGTTCGGCTCCGACGGCTCGCTGGCACCGCTTCTCTGGACTCCCGGCGGCGGTTCGCGTAATCCCATGAGCCATGAAATGCTCGACCGGAACGAGCAGTATTTGAAAATGAACGGTCGCGACGTGTACAAGCACGCCGTAACCCAGATGACGCAGTCCTCGCTGGACGCGCTCGAAAAGAACGGCATCAGCCCTGACGATATTAAATGCTTTATTCCGCATCAGGCGAACGCCCGCATCATCAACGCCATCGGCTCGCGCCTCGACGTGGAGGATCGGATGTTTCTGAATGTGGAAAAATACGCCAACACCTCGGCCGCCGCTCTGCCGATCGCTATTGATGAAGCGGTTAAAACCGGACGGGTTACAAAAGGCGACCTGATGTTACTGGTCGCGTTCGGCGGCGGGTTTACCTGGGGTGCCAACATTGTGGAGTGGACAAAATGAAGAAAGCCATCCTTTTTCCCGGACAGGGTTCGCAGGCGGTCGGCATGGGCCGCGATTTTTACGATGCGATTCCGGAGTGCAAAGCGCTTTTCGACAGAGCCAACGAAGTTCTCGGCTACGACATCGCCGCGATCTGCTTTAACGGCCCCGAAGAAGAGCTGAAGAAATCGCACAACACCCAGCCCGCGATTTTCACCGTCAGCGCCGCCGCCTTCGAGGCGATGAAGCTGAAGAAGCCGATGCAGTTTGATTATGCCGCCGGACACAGTCTCGGCGAATGGGGTGCGCTGTACGCCGCCGGAGTGATTTCGTTTGATGACACCCTGCGGGTACTCAAAGCGCGCGGCGAATTTATTCAGGCCGCCTGCGAAGCCAATCCCGGCGCGATGCTGGCCGTGATTAATCTCGACCGCGCCGCCCTCGAAAAAATCGCCGAAGAAGCCGGTGTGACGCTGGCTAATATCAATTCGCCCGACCAGATTGTTCTTTCCGGAACCGCCGAAGGAATCGCCAAGGCCGAGGGTCTCTGTAAAGCCGCCGGAGCCAAACGCGCGCTTCCTCTGCCGGTCGCCGGAGCGTTCCATTCTCCGCTGATGCAGCCTGCCGCCGACCGGCTTGCCGGATTTCTTGGAACCATTCAGCTGAACGCGCCCGCTATACCCGTGCTTTCGAATGTAACAGGCAAGCCGCACGAAAGCGTCGAGGCGATCCGCGCGAACATGATTGCTCAGATCACCGGCTCTGTGCGCTGGGTGGAATGCATGCAGTATCTTGCCGCTCAGGGCGTTACGGAAGTTGTTGAATGCGGCCCGGGCAAGGTGCTGGCGGGTCTGATTAAGCGGATTGACAAGACGGTCTCGGTCTCTAACATAGGCGCCATTTCCGATCTGACGGCCTGAACCGTAAGAAAAACGAAACGTATAAAAGGGGATTTGAATGAAACAGTTTAGTGGAAAAGTTGCATTGGTAACCGGCGCGGCGCGCGGCATTGGTCAGGCGATTGCGCTGAAGCTCGCTTCTGACGGCGCTGATCTGGCGCTTTGCGATCTTAAGGCCGAATGGCTCGAAGAGACGACCGGCAAGGCCAAGGCGCTCGGCGTTCGCGTGGAGTGCTACAGCGTGGACGTCAGCAACGCCGCCGGCGTGGATGCCGTCGTTAAGCAGATCGAAGCGGACTTCGGCAAGGCGGTTGATATTCTGGTCAACAATGCCGGAATCACCAAAGACGGTTTGCTGATGCGCATGAGCGAAGAGGACTGGGACGCGGTTCTGAATGTGAACCTCAAAGGCGTGTTCCTGTTCACCAAGGCGGCGATGCGCGGCATGATGAAACAGCGCTCCGGCAGTATCGTCAATATCGCCTCCATCATCGGCCTGATCGGCAATCCGGGACAGGCCAATTATTCGGCCTCCAAGGGCGCGGTGATCGCATTCACAAAGACCGTGGCGAAAGAACTTTGCAGTCGCAATATCCGTTGCAACGCGGTGGCTCCCGGATTCATCCGCACGCCGATGACGGATAAGCTTTCAGAAGAGGTTCAGCAGAAGATGCTGGCCAATATCCCGCTGGGCCGCTTCGGCGCCCCTGAAGATGTGGCCAATGTGGTCGCTTTCCTGGCGGGGGATGCCTCAGGTTATGTCACCGGACAGGTGATTTCGACTTGCGGCGGGATGGTTATGTAGGTTAAAGAGACGTTCATTCAGTAGCCGAAACTAAGGAGAAAACAGTATGGCACTTGCAGATAAAGTAAAAGATATCATCGTCGAACAGCTTGGCGTGAATGCGGATCAGGTGACTCCTGCCGCGTCGTTCATTGAAGACCTCGGCGCCGACTCGCTCGACACCGTCGAACTCGTTATGGCTTTCGAAGAAGAATTCGGCGCGGAAATCCCGGACGAAGATGCTGAAAAGCTGACATCGGTCGGTGCCGTGATCGACTATCTGAAGTCAAAAGGTCTTGGAGAATAAAGGCCCCTTTGATAGAAAAACCGGGAACCTGTGAAAAGGTTCCCGGCTTTTTTTTATAGTTCATTTTCCGGAGGAGAATTATGAGTCGTCGTAAAGTTGTTATCACTGGCATGGGCGCGATCACCCCGATCGGCAACAATCTGGCCGAATTCTGGGAAGGTCTGAAAACCGGGCGGTCCGGCGGCGGCCCGATCACCAAAATCGCCAATCTGGACGGTTTCACCACGACGATCGCCGCTGAAATCAAAAATTTCGATCCCGAACAGTACATCTCCAAAAAAGAAGTCCGGAAAATGGATCCGTTCACCCAGTACGGGCTGATTGCCTCGATCATGGCGATGCAGGACTCCGGTCTGGACCTTACCAAAGAAGATCTGGAGCGCATCGGCGTGATCGTCAGCACCGGTATCGGCGGACTGCAGATCATGGAAGCCTCGCAGGACACCTACCGCGAACGCGGCGCCGGGCGGCTTTCTCCTTTTATTATCCCGGTCATGATCACCAACATTGTTGCCGGACACATCGCCATTCAGTACGGCCTGAAAGGCCCGAACTTCTGCGTCACCAGCGCCTGCGCTTCCGCCACACACTCCATCGGCGAAGCCCTGCGCATTATTCAGCACGGTGAAGCCGATGTGATGCTCGCCGGCGGAACCGAAGGCGCCATCACTCCGCTCGGCGTCGGCGGCTTCTGTGCTTTACGCGCGTTGACCAGCCGTAACGATGATCCGGCGCACGCCTCGCGTCCGTTCGATCTGAACCGTGACGGCTTCCTGATCGGCGAAGGCGCCGGTGTGATCGTGATCGAAAGCGAAGAGCACGCCAAAGCCCGCGGAGCGAAAATCTACTGCGAACTGGCCGGTTACGGACGCACCTGCGACGGTCACCACATCACCGCCCCCGATCCGGATGCGGTTCAGGCCGCCCGCGGCATGAAGCTGGCGTTCGAGGATGCCGGACTGAAAGCCGAAGATATTGACTATGTCAACGCCCACGGAACCAGCACCTCGCTCAACGATAAGGGCGAAACGCTGGCGATCAAGAAAGCGCTCGGCGACCACGCGTACAAGGTGGCGGTCAGCTCCACGAAGTCCATGACCGGGCACCTGCTCGGCGCCGCCGGCGGGGTCGAGGCGATTGCCTGCGCTCTGGCGATCAAGGAAGGAATTATTCCTCCGACGATCAACTATGAAACGCCCGATCCGGACTGCGATCTGGATTACGTTCCGAATGTCGCCCGCAAAGCGAACGTCCGTGCCGCGCTCAGCAACTCGCTTGGCTTCGGTGGACACAACGCCACGCTGTGCTTCAAAAAAGCGTAAAGGTTCCGGATATCGGAAACGAAACAGCCGTCCCTCCGGGGCGGCTATTTTTCTATTTGCTGGATACGGCGGTGCTGACTGCGGCTGAGCCAGCCTTTGTGAATGAACAGCGCAAACATACTTATTCCAAGAAACGCCATAATTCCCACGACAATGAAATAGCCGCTTCGGGTGTGCAGTTCGGGCATATTGTCGAAGTTCATCCCGTACACACCGGCGATAAAGGTCAGCGGAATGAAGATGGTGGAGATAATGGTCAGCACCTTCATGATCTCATTCATCCGGTTGCTGATGGTGGAGAGATAAAAGTCCATCAGGCTGGAGTCGAGTTCGCGGCAGGTTTCGGCCAGATCGAGCAGTCGCAGGGCGTGGTCCTGACAGTCGCGCAGATAAACGCGGGTTGCCGGAGTGATCAGCGGAGAGGGTGAATGCACCAGTGCGCCGGCCATTTCGCGTACCGGCCAGAGCGTGCGGCGCAACGTCATCAGGTCGCGTTTTACGCCGAACAGCAGAGCGACCGATGTGGAGTCGGGGTGTTTCAGAATGAACTCTTCCATGTCATCCAGCCGGGTGTCATAGGATTCCATCAGCGGGAAGTAGGCGTCGATAATCGCGTCGATCAGGCAGTAGAGCAGATAGTCCGCATTCATATTGCAGACCAGCCCGCCTTTTTTCCGGATGCGCTCCCGGACGGAATCAAGGCAGTCGCCTTCCACTTCCTGGAAGGTCAGCACGAAATCGGTTCCGAGGAAAAAGCTGACCTGCTCGGAGAACAGTTTTTCATCCTGCAGGTAGAGCATCCGCATGGCGGTGTACAGATGGGTGTCGTAATGATCCACCTTGGAGCGCTGGCGCAGACTCACAACGTCTTCGAGTGCCAGCGGATGGAGTTTGAAGAGCTGACCCAGATAACGGAGAGCCGATTCATCGCCCAGTCCGTCCACATTCACCCAGAGCACCCGGTACTTGCCGATCAGCTCTTCCAGTTCGCGGACATCGCTGATGCGCTTTTCCAGATACTGGTCGGGGCCGTACGCCATCACTTGAATCACCGGCTTCGGCCAAGACGGATCAATGACCAAGGTTCCGGGAGTCATACCCGGGGTGCGTTTCGGTTTCAGCAGATGGCTTTTTCGTTTCATAGAACACCTCGACATCCGGAATTTGCGCGGATGATAGGCCTATGACCGAATCAAAGCCAATTTTTTTCCAAGGTTTGGATGGATTTCTTCCAAGCCTTGGAAAACGGTCAATCAATCGTGTTGACGAGCAGTCCGTCGCGGAGTTTCGGTTCGAACCAGGTGCTCTTCGGCGGCATCAACAGGTTCGCGTCGGCGACCGCCATCAGCTGGTCGAGCGTGGTCGGATAAAGCGAGAAAGCGACAATCGCTTCGGCGCTATCCACGCGGCGTTCGAGTTCCGGCGTGCCGTGGATACCGCCGACGAAATCAATCCGATTGCTTTCGCGCGGGTCGGCGATACCGAGCAACGGAGACAGCACGCGATCCTGCAGGACGCTTACGTCGAGCGAGGTGACCGGGTCTTTGGGTAGAGCCGCTTTCGGGGTCAGCAGGAACCACTTCCGGTCGATGTACATGCAGACCGCGCCGGGCGCGTCCGGCATTTTCTTGTCGGTTGCGGTAACGGTAAAGGCTCTTTCCAGTCCCAGGAAAAACTCTTCCTGCGACTGACCGTTCAGATCGAAGACGACGCGGTTATACGGCAGAATTTTGAGCTGTCCGGCGGGGAAGAGCACGCAGAGGAACCGGTTATAGGATTCATCGCCGGTGTGGTTCGGGTTGGCTTTGCGGCGCAGTTGTGCCACCCGGACGGCGCTGGCCGCGCGGTGATGGCCGTCGGCCACATAAAAAGCCGGAACCTGTTCGAACGCGGACTGCACGGCGGCGGAGTCGGCGATTTTCCAGACGGTATGAATAATGCCGCCTGCGGCGGTAACGCGGTAAAGCGGCTCGCCTTCTGCGGTTTTCTGCATCAGGGCGGTAATCGCCGCGTTATCGCGGTAGGTCAGAAAAATCGGGCCGGTATGACTGTTCGTCCGGTCAACGTGCTTCGTGCGGTCGTCTTCCTTGGCGCGGCGGGTCTTCTCGTGGATTTTAATTTTTCCGGACTCATAGTCGGCCACGTTGCAGAGCGCGACCACGCCATACTGAATGCGTCCGGCCATTTCCTGACTGTAGAGATACAGCGTCGGTTTCTCTTCGCGAATCAGTGCGCCGTCTGTTTTCAGTTTTTGGAAATTCTCGACCGCCTTGGCGTACACGGCGTCGGAATAAGGATCGGTGCTCTCCGGCAGATCAATCTCCGAGCGGGTCACGCGCAGGAAAGAAAGCGGATTGCCGGCCGCCATTTCGGCGGCCTGTTTCCGGTCCATTACGTCATAGGGAAGAGTCGCGATTTGTTCCGCCAGACCTGCGGCGGGCCGCCATGCTTTAAAGGGATTGATTTTCATAATGCGGCGCAGTGTAGCGAACCTATTTAAAAAAGGAACCGCGAATGAATGCGAATTTTCACGAATAATCTCCGGCAGGAAGACCCGGACGGGATTATTTGCATTTGAGAAAAGCCGCCGCCAGTTCCGCATAAACCGCTTTGGCATCCTGACCGAGCGCATCGCAGACCCAGAAAAACTCCACCACATCCAGCCGCCGTTCGCCGTGCTCAATCCGCCAGACGAAAGACTGCTCGCGCTCCAATGCGTCAGCCAGTTGCTGTTGAGTAAGTCCAGCTGACTCGCGCATTTCAATCAGCTTTTTGAGCACGAAACCGTACTCATCGGAATGGGTGGATTTCTTCATCTGACCGCATAATGCGGTCAACTCTTTAAATATCGCAAAATGCGTTAAATGGTCTTGACCGCAAATTGCGTTTAAAATTAGGGTTTCCGCAAAACAGCGGATTTCTTGGGCTCTTGAAAACTGCAAGCATGAGAGGAGCGGATGATGGAATTGAAGCGTTGGATGTATTATGGACTTTCAGTGGTAATTCTTTCGGTCTGCGGATGTGCAAATATCAACACATTGTTGAGTACAGAGGCTGTTCCGCAATTAGTTTCTCCGGATGAATACGGTTTTGAAAAATACTTAACAGAGCAAGAACGCACTGAATGGTTGAATTTATTAATCCCTGCAATAAAAGCAGATTGTCGGTCTGCAAAAGGAACATTTGCGCCGGAAACAGGGTGGCCGACCAACCGAATAAATGTTTCTGAATGGAAACATTTTTATTTGCCAGAGCAGGAGCGTGGAAAAGTTATAGGCGTTGCCTCTTTGGCCAAGGATGGCACGTTCGATAATGACAGTCAGCTGTATGACGATCCGGCTTATAGCAGGATGATATATGTTTTTCTGCCCGACTATATGTATGCCTGCTGGTATCCCGGATATGCGGGCGGGAAAGATGCTCGGCAGATTTATTACTCAGCGCTTCTTGATGCAGACGTTGAATTGTACAAACCAAGCCGATCGACAGAAACCGCCAGCTCTGTCGGAATTAGGAGGTTCAAGCTTAGTGAAGATGGTTGCGGCGAAACGCGGCTAAAAATGCTTAAGAATGTTTATGCCGCTAATGCCAAATTTATAAATGACAGGAATGACAGGATTAAAAAAGCGGAAGAGCAAGTGGCCAAGCAGGCATATGAAAAAAAGGTGGCCGAGCTTGAAAAGCAGGCGAAGGCCATTCTGGCTAAAAATGAGCAGGCTTGCCAAAAAAACATATCTCTAAAAGGGATATATATAGGCATGCCAATAGATGAAGCTAGAACGCTTTTGAGCTACAATTTCAGGGGAGCCATTGATGCATTAGGTTATTTCTATTTGGCTGTGGAAGAAGAGGGTGGATATCTGTCGACGTTTGCAATGGACGGGGTTGGAACAAAACTTTTGTTTGATATCCCTTCCATCACTGGCGAAGAGCTGGCGCAACAATTAGCTGATAAATATAGAATCACACTCGAGGTAGATGCTTACGGCAAAGCTTGGCAATACCGTGATTCCAAGAGGGGGATGAAAATTCAGATTGGCGGGGATGGGTCGGTAAAAATGGAAAAACACAAATCACTTTTTGAATAAAAAGGAGTCCTGTCATGGCCACAAATCAATTCAACCCACGGAAATATGAGGATTTCGAAATCCTTGATGGCGCCAGAAAGAAAGTCGGGGAAATCAGGGTGAAGCCCAGTGGAATTCTATGGGCGCCTAAAGGATCGAAGCGCTGGTATAGGGTGGATTTGGCTACATTTGCAAAATTTATGGAGACGGAAGGGACGCGGCAAAACCAATAAGGAGAATATTATGGATATGATCGTAACAATCATTGTCGTAGCAACAAGCATCTGGGTTCTTGTTGATGCTAAAACGATTGGTGTTAAGAAAGGGCAAATCGGCGGGGTTGCCAATATGGGGCCGGGCGGATGGTTTTTTGTCTGTCTACTCCTGTGGATTGTCGGTTTTCCTTTCTATCTCGCCAAGCGGGGTGAATTCAAAAAGATCAATGGGAAATAAAGAGGATAAAATGAAACTGAAAAGTGCTTTTGTTGCATTGTCATTGGTAGTTGGATTTTTAACAGGGTGCGGTGTCTCAACAGAAACTCTCACAAAAGAGGTTCGGGCAAGTATTGAAGAAACATGGGCAAAAAATCCTGATTTAAAAGATGCGCGGATTAAGAGTTTTGTATTGGTTCATAAGGGAGGGACGCAGTACACGGGAGTATTGGAAGCCGACGTAGAAGGCGAGGCGCTGAATCTTAGCATTAACGTGACCTATGATGGGAAAACCTTCATGTGGCAGCCTGCGGAATAGAAAACACCAGCTAAACACATAAATTTTCGGTGCGCAGGTGGGTCTATCTCAGCCTGCCCAATATTTTTAAAACGGCGGTTCGGAGCTGAATTCCAGCCGTTCGCCGGTGCGGGGATGGGTGAAGCTTAAATACGAAGCGTGGAGTTTAAGCCGGCCCGGATTCGTGTCGGCTTATGTTTTGAATGTAGAACGGATATAGGCTCAAAAATTGCAGGCCGCTTTTAATTGCAGGATCATTGGCGGCAGGTCGGTTCGCACCACATCCCAGACGACATCAAGGTTTACGCCGAAATAGTCATGAATCAATTTATCGCGCATTCCGGCAATATTTTTCCAAGGAATTTCCGGATGCTGTGAGCAGAAATGCTTTGAGATATTTTTTGCGGCTTCTCCAAGGATTTCGACGTTTCGAATGACGGCATCCTGTGTGCGTTTATCTTGTAGAAAAGCATTGTAGTCCAGTGTCCGGCAGTAGTCGCAGGAACGTTCAGCGGCTTCGATCATGTGAGCAGAGAGGCTTTTTCCGTTCGTTTAGACATAAACAAGGCTGTTCCGGATACTTTGGGCAATTTCCGGCTGTCGGATGCTTTCAATTCCGGCCTGAGTCAGTACATCGACGGAGCGGGAAACAATCTGTTCCAGTCGCTCGGTGAATTCCACGAAGCGCAGGCCGATCGGCCGTTCAAACTCAACCAGAACATCAAGATCGCTGTTTTTATGTGCCGTGTCCTTTGCGAAGGAGCCGAATATCCCAAGAGTTTTAACTCCGAATTCCCGATGGAGTTCCGGTAGATGGTTAGTCAGCAGAACTAGAATATCCTGTTTGTTTTGCATGGCAGTAAAATAGTACGACCTCAGCCGTTCGTCCACGCAAAACATCAAAACGGCGGTTCAGAACGGAACTCCAGCCGTTCGCCTGTGCGGGGATGGGTGAAGCTTAAATACGAAGCGTGGAGCTTGAGTTGTCCCGGCGCGGTTCCTGATCCGTAAAGCCGGTCTCCAACGATTGGAATTCCCAGCCCGTGCTCTGATGCGGCGTGGACGCGGAGCTGGTGGGTTCTTCCGGTAACAGGAATGAACTCGATGCGGGTGACGGTCGCTTCAAAATCACTTTGGATAAAACGCCCGATGGGGACATCGGGGCTACAGACCTTTGTTTGAAATTTTGTAGGCCGGACGTCTCTGTCCGGCGAAAGGCAGACATTTTCGATGCTCAGCTTTTTCCAGTGGGTGATTCCGGTTTTTCCGTTCACCGGATCGTAAATCTGAAGCGGGCGGTTATCCACATCGAGCCGGAAGGGGAGTTCGATGGTCCCCTCGTTTCCTGCCAGCTCGCCGTCGAGCAGGGCGACGTAGCGCTTTTCCGTTTCGCGATGTTCAAACTGCCGCGACAGTTCACGGTGTGCATCGGCGGTCAGCGCCAGCACCATCAATCCGGACGTGTCCATATCGAGCCGGTGAACGGCAGGCTGTTCAATGCAGTTGGGGAAAAGCGCTTTGACTCGGCTGACGACGCAGTCCTGATTTTCTTCGCCCTTGCCCGGAACGGCCAGCAGGCCGGAGGGTTTCATCACGACAACAAATTCGTCGTCCTTATGGACGATTTCGATGGAATGGTGGAATGATGGAATGGTGGAAGTTGGGAGCGGATTATCATCATTCCATTGTTCCATTATTCCAACATTCCGATCTTCCCTTCCACAAAGCATGAAGCCGAGGATCGGCTGACATTTTTCGGCGCAGGCGGAATAGAACTGTTTGTGCTGTCGCGTGCCGGAGCGGTTTTCGCGTCCCCAGTAAAACTCGCTCAGGCCAACCGGGCGCAGGCCGTTTTTTGCCGCATGGTTCAAGAGCTTGGGCGCACAGCAGTCGCCCGCGCCGGTCGGAATGCCGCCTGGGAAAACTTCAGTCATCGGTTTGGTTTCGCCGCGAAAGTTGGTGAGCTGATAGAGCGCGTGAAGCCGCTTCATCAGTTCCTGCGAAAGCGTTTTGCGCTTTTGAATCAGCTCCGGATTTTTATTTTCCGCAATCAGCCGGTCGAGCAGTTTGATTTCGCGGTCAACCGGATCGGACAGGCGATAAAATTCATTCACGTCGAGGATCGGCGGAACCCAGCCGTCGGCCAGCCACTCGCCGTTGTACTGCCCGGAGAAAGCTTTCAGCGCGACCGTATTTCCGGCGGCATCTACGCATTCGAGCACGCCGAACATGTGACCGCGAGCGTCGCCCCACAAATAATCGGTAGAGAATTTTGAAGGTAGGGACGCATCTCCGAGGCGTCCGCGGACGGCTGGGACAGCCGTCCCTACCCAATCAATACATTTAAACGTGTTGAGTTGCTCCATCAACTCCAGCGCGTACTTGCGGCTGTTGCCTGCACTGAGCGAATGAACCGTTCCGCAGGCGGCGCAGAATCCCGAAGCTGAAATTTCGCCGGGCGGGGACGCCCGGCCTACAGCTTTTGTAGGCCCGCTGTCCTCAGCGGGCGCTTTGTGGAGAGAGGATGACATGGCGGGCAGTGTACGAAGACCACCCACAAATTTCACGAATGAACACGAATCATTTTTACAGAACGGTGAGCACCGCTCTGAGCCGACAGCGTCGGCGATAAACATGCGCTGGGAAACGCGGTGAGGACACCGCGTCTACGTTGGGAATCCATCACTCCAGCATTCCACTATTCCATTCCCCGCTATTCCGCTTTGGGATCTCGGCTCATGAGGTCTTTGAGCGCCAGCCGGGGATCTTTGCCGTCTTCAACGACGGCGCAGACTTCTTCGGTGATCGGCATTTCAATGCCGAGGTCGCCAGCGAGGTCGCGGGCGGCTTTGGCGTTCCAGATTCCTTCGGCGACCTGTTTCATGCCGCCCATGATGTCGCTGAGTTTTTCACCTTTGCCGAGCCGTTCGCCGACGGAGCGGTTGCGGCTGTGGCGACTGGCGCAGGTGACGATTAAGTCGCCGATGCCGCTGAGTCCGTAGAATGTTTCGGATTTTGCCCCGAGAGCGACGCCGAGCCGGGTGATTTCGGCGAGGCCGCGCGTCATGAGCGCGGCTTTTGAGTTATCGCCGAGTCCGATGCCGTCGAGAATTCCGGCGGCGACGGCGATAATGTTTTTGAGCGTTCCGCCGAGTTCAACGCCGATGACATCATCGGAGGTGTAAACCCGGAAGGTTTTTCCCAGAAACGCCTGCTGGATGATTCCGGCGTTTTCCCCGGCGACGGTGACAGCGGTCGGCACGCCGCGAGCGACTTCTTCGGCGTGGCTGGGTCCGGAGAGTACCGCGATTTTCCTGCCGAGAACCTCCCGCGCGACTTCACTCATTCGCTGATGTGTTTTTTCGTCGAGTCCTTTGGTCGCGCTCACGATCAGCGCGTCGGCGCGCAGGTGCGGTTTAAAGGTTTCGAGCGCGGAGCGGACAAACCGGGACGGGACGACCAGAACGATCAGCTCCGCCTCTTTGGCGTCCGCCGGATTGGAGGTCCACTGAATGGCGGGCGGAATTTTTACGCCCGGAAGATAGACGGTGTTTTCACCCGCGTTGCGAATGGCTTTGATTTCTTCTTCGAACGGACCCCAGATGGTCACCGGATTGCCGTTGCCGGACAGAATCATACCGAGCGCTGTTCCCCAGCCGCCGTTTCCTATAACGAAACATTTCATGGGTCTAAATTTCCCTGCTTGATTAAAAACATTTCCCACCAATCTGCACGAATTATCACGAATAGGAAGGGATGCTTTAGGATTTAATTTGTGAAAATTTGTGTGATTCGTGGGCTAATAATTCAAATTTTTTGTTTCTTCTGAAACTTATTTTCCGTTCCGTTCATCAGTCGCGCGATGTTGGAGCGGTGGCGCCAGATGGAGAGGATGCCGAGCAGGGTGAGGGCGATGGCGGTTACCGGGCTGTAGCCCGCCGTCCAGCCGGTGATGACGACAAAGACCGTGGCGATGATGGAGCCGAGCGAGACGTAGCCGGACATGTAGAAGACGACGGCCCAGACAGTCAGGCCGATGACAACCGCCAGCGGCGCGACACCCAGCAGTACGCCCGCGCTGGTCGCCACGCCTTTGCCGCCTTTGAATTTCAGGAAGACCGGAAAGTTATGGCCGAGAATCGCCAGCGTTCCGAAGAGAATTCCAAATGTTGGATCTACTTCTCCAATGATCGGAAAAAGTTTGGCAGGCAGAAAGCCCTTAAGTGCGTCGAGCATGAAGCAGGTGATGCCGAGCGGTTTGCCGAGACAGCGCAGGACGTTGGTGGCGCCGATGTTGCCGCTTCCCTGTTTACGAATGTCCACGCCTTTGGCTTTGGAGATGAGCAGTCCGAACGGCACGGAGCCGAGCAGGTAGGCGAGGGCGGAAAGGAGAGTGAGTGTTATTGCTGTTGTCATATTATTTCCCAAACAGAGAGGTTCCCAGACTCTTGAGCGTGTCCTTGACCGCCTCGTTCCCTTCAAGTTCCTTGATGTTTTTCCCGAGCTGTTCCGAGATCGCGCCGCCGACGGCTTCGCCGAGCGATACGTTGGTAGTGGCGGCGTTGGTTTGAGCGCCCGGAACAACCTGCTCGATCAGTTGTTGCAGAGCGGGGCTGTCCGAGAGTTCTTTCACGTTATTGGTCAGTCCGCCGATTACCATTTCGCGCGTCGTGGCATTGGTATCAACGCCCAGCTGTTTTTTCAGCTCGCGCAGGCCGATGCTCTTGCCGATTTTGAGTCCCTGTTCAGACAGGAGCGACTGCAGAGCCGCAGAGAGGTCAACGGAAGGTTTTCTCAGAGTTCCGCCGATTGGAAGTTTGAGCGCGGTGTCGCCGATATCCGTGCCGTAGATTTTCAGGTCGTTCAGCACGAGATCAATCCGCGAACCTTTGAGGCGGCCTTCGGCGCAGGCGACAGACGGTTTGATATCCAGCGAACTGCTTTCCATATCATTTTTCTTCAGCAGGTCGCCCAGCATTTCGGGGTTAATGTCCGTGATGCTTCCGGCCACGTTGAACGATGGATTCTGCGGATCGGTGAGCGGCTCGAGAATGGCGTTCAGATCGGTGTTGAACGCCGCTTTATCGTTGGCGAGTGAGCCGCGCAGAACCAGCAGACTATTCTGCTGGCCCTTGGCGGGCACGGTGAAGAGGTCGCTGGCGGTCAGCCGCAGATTCAGGTCGGCGTTTCCAACCACTGGAAAGCCGACGCACTTTACCAGCGCATCAACGGCGATCCGGCGGATATGCACCGGCACCGGCTTGGGTTTCGCGGATTCCTGCGGTTGCGGCGCGGCCGGCTCGGGAGCTTTCTGGCTTTCAGCCGGTTTTAACGCCGCGGCCAGTTCTGCAACATTGATTTTCTTTTCGCTGTTCCGCTCGATGACCAGCGTCGCGCCCTTCGCGGTCAGCTGTTTGATGACCACCGGATTGCGTTTGAGCAGAGACATCATTTCAACTTCGAGCAGGCACTGCTCGAAAGCGAACAGGCGGGGTTCCCGGTATCCCTGGAGATTGCGTACCGTAAATCCATCCAGTTCGGCGGAGCCTTTGAGCAGGCTGACCGAGGCTCCGGTAAGGCTCATTTCAAGGCCGTACGTTTCTTTGATAACCGGAAACACCTTCTGGTTCAGGGCGGAGGTCAATCCGCGGGTCAGGAACACTTGCAGGCCGGCACCCAGAAAAAGAACGACGATCAACAGAACGGCGAGAACAATGGATAGTATTTTCATGGCGGGGAATGTACCCGCAAGAGAGTTTAAAGGCAACCAAGCACCGCAGAGCAAAGTGCGGCGGTGCCTGGACGGAAACAGGGTTCTATTTCTGTTTCAGAATATCCCGGATTTCTGCCAGCAGAACCTCTTCTTTGGTCGGCGCGGCAGGCGCAGGCGGCGCGGCGGCCTCTTTTTTCTTCAGAGAGTTCATTCCCTTGACCACCATAAAAATGGCGAACGCGACGATGGTGAAGTCCAGAAGGGTCTGGATGAATTTTCCGTAGTTGAGGGTTACGGCGGCGACGGTGCCGTTGGCTTTCTGCAGAGTGATCGAGAGGTCTGCAAAATTGACCCGGCCCATCAGCAGGCCGATTGGCGGCATAATGACATCCGCGACAAACGAGGAAACAATTTTTCCGAAAGCCCCGCCGATGACAATCCCGACTGCCATATCAATCACATTGCCGCGCATGGCGAACGCCTTGAACTCTTGCATCATGCTCATGACCTGCTCCTTTCTATTGTTTAACTGAACCTAAATGGTCTCCCAGAACCCGGGTTTGACGGAGATAGTTTTTCCTTTCCAAGAAAACCCGTCGCGCCCTTCCAGCTTTTGCAACAGACGGCTAAAAGTTTCCGGCGTTGCGCCGATCGCCGAAGCGATATCTTTTTTGGAAAGATCCGGGGTGATCTTTTCCTTCTCGCCGTAGTGATCGCGCAGGAATTCGACGAAGCGGGCTTCGACATCCATCGAGGTGAGCTGTTGGATGCGCTCGGCGAGATAGCGCTGTTTATGCATCAGCATCGCCATGAAATCGTTACGGAACTCTTCTTCGTTCAGCAGTCTAAGGAATCCGGCGCGCGGCAGTTCGATCACCTCGGCCTCTGTCACCGCGACGGCGGTGACAGGGTATTTGCTTTTTTCGAACAGAATCACCTCGGCGAACAGCTCACCTTCTTTAACCGTTTTGATCACGGTTTCCCGGCCGTCCAGATTGGTCTTAACCAGCTGGATGCCGCCGGACGTCAGTAGATAAACCGCCGTGCCGTCCGCTCCCTCCATAAAAAGCAGATCGCGTTTCGGAATCATTCTGCGGCGGCTCAGTTCGGCCAGCCGTTTGCAGGCGGTTTCGGAAAGTCCGCTGAAAAATCTGGCGCTCCGGATAAGCTGGTAGGGGTCGGTCATGAGCCGGATTTAAGCATGAATCCGGAAAATGGGCACAAAAAAAGGATGCCGCAGGGCATCCTTTTTGATCCGGCAGATCAGAACTATTCAGCAAACCGGCGGCGGATCCAGAAGCCCGCCAGAACAACCAGCACGGCCATGGAAACAGAAGCCGGTTCGGGGATTGCCGCAGTGTAATCGTAAATTACTTTGCCTGTGAAAGTTCCGGTTGGCGAGTTTCCTGAGTAGTATGTGGTGCTTCCGACGGAGGCGGAGGCCAGAATGGTTGAATTGATGTAGGTGTAAAATGTTCCGTTACCGTCGGCTGTGTAGTCGGAGAAAACACTGCTATCGACATAGCCGCCGATGATGGTTGATTTTACGGTTCCCGAGTTCCAGTTCGTATAGTCTGAGGCTCCGGTGGCATTGAACATTCCGACTGTATCTCCGGAAGTGGCGCCCAGTGTGAAAAGTTTTGATTTATAGACAGCTAGACGAGCATCATCGTCTTCTATGCCAGCGCCATCTCTGCGCACAGATGTGGAAAAAGAATTCACCGCGCTCGACGCAATGGCTCTCGCTGTTTGGCTGTATGCGGCATCGTTGTCGATTTGGATATATGCGTCGTCAATCTGCGCTACATATTCAAGGTAGATTGCGGTCAGCGTCCCGAGGTTCGAGTTGAACTTTGCCAGAGAGGCTGTAACGTCCTGATCGGTTCCCATGACAACCGAGAAGGTGTTAGTTACGGTGGCGGCCTGAAGCGACCCGGCAACAGCCAGCAGACCGGCAACGAATAAACATTTCTTTTTCATTTTTTTGATCCTGAGTTTTTAAATTCTGTCCCGAAAGACGGGCGGAATAGACCATAAAACCGGCAAAAGCGTCAATCTCAATTCTGCGTAACCCGTATGATTCCAATGTAATGGGAGCCCTTACGCTCCTTCCGGACGGGTCAGCAGTCGTGACAGCATTTCTTCTTTTTCTGCGGCAAGGCTGAGGAAATCAGCAGTCCGGTAAGAATCAGGGCGCAAATCTGGTCAAACCGTCCGGCGTGTTCGGCATGACGGTGAACCTGTTCCGTGATGACCTGAGCGGTGATGATGCGGTTCAAAAGCCAGCCGGCCGCCAAGGAACAGCCAGCCAGTGTCGTCAGATAGATGAGTACGGCCCGACGGCCCATTGTCTGGAAGACGGTTGCGATGGTGGCGGCGTTAGTTGCAGGGCCAGTGATTAGAAAGGCGAGCGCCGCGCCGGGCGAGAGTCCCATACCGATCATGGCCAGCGCGATGGGAATGGAGCCGGTTGAGCAGACGTAGAGCGGAATGCCGAGCGCCATGACGGCCAGCATGGAGAGCCATTCGGAATTCAGGTAGCGGATAAAGAAGTCGTCCGGAACCAGCGCGCCGAGCAGTCCTGAAATGATGATACCGACCAGCAGAGCCCGCCCGATATCGCGCGGAAGCACGCCGAATCCGTAGATGAAAACCTGCTTCCATTTATTCATGCCGCGCGTCGGATTGCAGGTCGGGCATTGGTCGTCGGCGCATCCGTCGGCTTTTTCTTCGGACGGCGGGGTGAACGCTTCGACCGCCGCGCCGCAGATGACGCCGGTGATGAAGGCGACCGCCATGCGAAAGACTGCGAACAGCGGGCCGAGCAGTCCCCACGTCGCGGCGATACTGTCCACGCCGGTCTGGGGCGTTGAGGTAAGGAATGAAATCGCCGCGCCCTTGGCGGCGCCGTGGCGGCGCAGTGACGCTGTAACGGGAATCACACTGCATGAGCAAAGGGGAATCGGCACACCCAGCAGAGACGCTTTGGTAATCTGCCAGAGTCCGCGCTTCCCGAGATGCTTTTCGATGAAAGAAACCGGCACAAAGACATTGAGCAATCCGGCCGCGAAAAAGCCGAGCAGGAGGTACGGGGCCATAATTGCCATGACATCCCACGATTTGATGACTATGCTGACCGCCGTTTCCATAAAAGGGTGTCCCGTCATAAAAAGGTTAACAACTTGACTCAGATCAAGGAGCGTTTTTCGGGAGTGAGCATAATCGGGGGCATTGAATCTGGAAACCAAAACCGAAAGGAAAGATCATGAGCATGTTTTGCTATCAATGTGAACAGACCGCCAAGTGCACCGGATGCACCAGCTTCGGCGTTTGCGGCAAAGACCCCGAAACCGCCGCGCTTCAGGACCTGCTGATTGAGGTCTGCAAGCAGATCGCAGTCAAGGCGCACGCCGGTAACCGTACCCGCGAAGCCGACCTGTTTGTTATGGAAGGGCTCTTTACCACCGTTACCAATGTCAACTTTGATGCCGAAGACATCGCGGGCGTCATCCGCCGCGGCGCCGCCCTTTGCGGCTTCAAACCGGCCGCTGATCTGAACGGTCTGGTTAAGCAGGGCGAAGCGGTCGGCATCGAAAGCCGCACAAAATTGCTAGGCGCGGACATCACCGGCTTGCAGGAACTGATTCTTTACGGACTCAAAGGCACGGCGGCGTATGCCGACCACGCCTATATTCTCGGTAAAGAAGATCCGGCGGTTTACGCGTTCTTCCACGAAGCGCTGGCAATTCTCAAGAACGGCCCGGCGACGGTGGATGTTCTTCTGCCGCTGGCCCTCAAGGTCGGCGAAGTCAACCTGACGGTTATGGGTCTGCTCGACGCCGCCAACACCGGAACCTACGGACATCCCGTTCCGACGCCGGTGAACATCAACGCGGTTAAAGGCAAAGCGATTCTTGTCTCGGGGCACGATCTGAAAGACCTCGCTCTGCTCCTCAAGCAGACCGAAGGCAAAGGGATCAACATCTACACCCACGGCGAAATGCTCCCGTGCCACGGCTATCCGGAGCTGAAAAAACACAAGCACCTCGTCGGCAACTACGGCGGGGCCTGGCAGGATCAGCGCGAAGAGTTCGAAGCGTTTCCCGGCGCGATTCTGATGACGACCAACTGTATTCAGAAGCCGAAGGACAACTATAAGGCACGCATTTTCACCAGCGGCCTCGTCCGGTGGCCCGGCGTACAGCACATCAGCGATGGTAATTTCGCGCCGGTCATCAAATCCGCGCTCGAAGCTCCCGGCTTTGCCGCGACCGAGCCGGAAAAAACCATCCTCACCGGCTTCGGCCATAACGCCGTGCTGAGTGTTGCTCCGGCGGTGATCGAAGCGGTCAAGAGCGGCGCGTTGAAGCACTTCTTCCTGATCGGCGGATGCGACGGAGCCAAGAGCGGACGCAACTACTACACCGAGTTCGCCGAAGTCGTGCCAAAAGATTGCGCCATCCTCACGCTGGCCTGCGGCAAATACCGCTTCAACAAGCTGGAGTTCGGCGACATCGGCGGAATTCCGCGCCTGCTCGACATCGGACAGTGCAATGACGCCTACAGCGCCATTCAGATTGCAGTCGCGCTGGCCGGAGCCTTCGGTTGCGGCGTCAATGACCTGCCGCTCTCGATGATCCTGTCGTGGTATGAGCAGAAAGCCTGCTGTATCCTGCTCACGCTTCTGCACCTCGGCATCAAAAACATCAAGCTGGGCCCGAGCCTGCCCGCCTTCGTCACGCCCGCCGTGCTGAATGTGCTGGTCGAAAAATTCAACATCGCTCCGACCACCACGGCCGAGGCCGATTTGAAGCAGTGTCTGGGGAAATAGTTATTGGTTAACCGCCGCGCCCCGGAGTGATCCGGGGCGCAGAATTTTCTGCAGGAGTTCTGCGGATGATTTTTCACGGGCCGTTTCGAGTTCGGCTTTGAGACCGGCGGCCTGATGGGCGGTCAATTCATCGTAAGAGCGCGGCTGAGCATAGTCGCGGCTGTCCACCGTTATTTCACCCGAAGCCAGACAGGTTCCGGTGCGCGGATCAATCAGTCGCACGGCGGCGCGGCAGGTGACGAAATAGTTTTTCCATTCGGACAGGAAGAAGCAGAAGCCCCAGTACGTGGTGCGGGTTTCCAGAACGAGATCGGTCGGGCAGGACATTTTCCGTTCCGGCGGAATGGGCGGCCTGACCTTCAAGTTGTAAGCGGCGGCCAGTTCGTTGACCAGTTCGCCGCTGATTTTTTCCGCAGGATCGGCGATCTGGTTGTCGCGGACGAGCCGATCGCCGTGGAGGGTGTTTGCAACGCTTCCGAACGGGCCGAGCAGAGACCAGCCGCCGCGCATGGCGTTAAAGGAGGGCGGCGGCGGCACGGCGCAGGCGATGGTTTTCCCCTGAAAATCCCGCATGGCATCCGGCGACAGCGTAGCGGTTCGGGTTGTGCATCCGCAATAGAGCAGTGAAAACGCGGCCAGCAGGAGTATATTTTTCATGACAGATTCCTTTTTTAATCTGCCGGTCAGCATAGCCTGATTTGCAGGGATGGAAATTCCGGAGTTTCAAAACCGCCCCGGAAAAATCCGGAGCGGTTCCCTTCCCGGCTTACGGCTTGCAGACTTTGCAGGCGCTGAATCCGGCTTCGGCGGCCGCCGCCGATGTGCTGAACGTCGCGGTGCAGTTGGTGTTGGTGTAGTACCGACAGCTCGATTTGTGGAAAACCTTGCTGTCCGGATTCCCTTTTAACGGGGTCTCCTGGGCCAGGGAAATACATACTGCACCTAACACCGCGACTGCAATGAACGCTACCTTCTTCATTTCCTTCTCCTGTTGTTATACGCCGGATGAATTTCCGGGCTCGTATGCGCGACAGCGTAGCAGAGTTTTAAAGAATTAAAATAACTTGCTCTAATTAATTTCAGGCGGCCTGCGGCGGGCAAAGCCTTGAAGCGGCGGCGGAAGCAGGCTAGCGTTCGGGCCGCTTGAATAAAAAACCTCCAGAACTGCTGGCTCCCGCCGGAACGCCCGAAGCGGCATGGGCGGCGCTGGCGTACGGCGCTGACGCAGTGTACGCCGGACTGCCGCGCTTTTCGGCCCGCGCGGAAGCCGGTAATTTTTCCGCTGAAGCGCTCGACGAGTTGATCGGCTATGCGCATCACTGCGGACGCCGTGTTTATGCCGCCGTCAACACGCTGGTTCAGCAGAGTGAGCTCGACGCCGCCATCGAAACGCTGGCGGCGCTTCGCGATCTCAACGCCGACGGCGTGATCGTTCAGGATATGGGCGTGGCGCGGCTGGCGCAGAAAAATTTTCCGTCGCTCCGTCTGCACGCCAGCACCCAGCTTGCCGTCCACAATCTGGAAGGAGCCAAGCAACTCGCGTCGCTCGGCTTCCGGCGCATCGTGCTGGCGCGCGAGCTGAGCCTGAAAGAAATCGCGCACATCAGCCAAAACTGCGGGATCGAAACCGAAGTGTTCATTCACGGCGCGCTTTGCTACTCCTACAGCGGACTCTGCCTGTTCTCCTCGCACCTGCTTGGCCGAAGCGGCAACCGCGGCCGTTGCGCCTACTGTTGCCGCCAGCCGTTTCGCGGAAACGGCGGAAACGAAACTCTGCCGTTTTCGATGAAAGATTTTTCCGCCGCCGGACATCTGACGGAACTCATTTCCACCGGCGTCGCCTCGCTAAAAATCGAAGGGCGGATGAAAAGTCCGCTCTACGTCGCCGCCGTCACCGACTTCTACCGCAAAGCGCTCGCCGGAGACGTTGCGGACTCGGAGCAGAGATTGTCGGACATCCAGACCATCTTTGGACGGCCATCTACCGACCTTTACTTGGCCGATCCGGAAAACAACCCGGTTGATCCGGTCAACGACGGCCATCGCGGCGCGCTGATCGGAACCGTCAAGGCGGTTGCCGGACCGTGGCTGATTCTGCGCAGTAACCGCGCGCTTCAGAAACACGACGGACTGAAGTTCGAAAATTCATACGGCTTTGCCGCCGACGAAATACGACTGGCCTCTGATCCGGAAGGCAAGCGCCGCTTTGAGCTTCCGGCGGATACGGAAATCGCGCTGAAGCTTCCGGACGATGCCCCGCACCCGGGAAAAGGCGCGCCGGTTTACTGTTCTTATTCTCAGGCGGTGCGCCAGCGCTACGAATTCGCCGCGCCGCGTCCCGGACAGTTTCGTCAGCGGCGACCTGTCGCTATTCATATTTTTCAGACATTGGAAGAGGTGAAACTGCTCGCGTCGGCGGATGGCATACAAAGCGAACTTATTTTGCCCGGCCCGTTCGAGTCAGCGCGTCAGCCGGAAAAATCATCCGCCGCGCTCCGTCAGTGTTTTGAAAAGCTGGGCGATACCGACTGGAAGCTCGGCACGCTGACGCTGGAGGGTTCTCCGGTCTTTGTTCCGCTTTCCGTTTTAAACGACGGCCGCCGCCAGTTGATTACGGAGTTTTCCAGTGCCCACGAAAAAACTCCGCGCCGCAACGCAGTTGCTTCCGAATCTTGGAAAAGAGATGAAACAACCGGGGTCGTCTGGTCGGTGAAGTCGCGTGTTTTCCTGCCGTTGGAAAACATTGATGAGTTCGTGCTGGAGATGAATCCGGCGCGACCGGAGGACATTCAGGAAGCGCAGGCGTTTTATGCCGACAAGCTCCGTCTGGCACTGCCGGTGATTATCCGCGATGAAGAAATTCCGGCATTCCGTCGTTTGATCGAACGGTTTTCCAATGTCCGGAAGTGGGAGGCGGCGAATGTCGGCGGGCTGAATCTGCTTCGAGACAAAGACGATATCGCCGCCGACTGGACGCTTTATACGCTGAATGAGCAGGCGGCGTTGCAGTGGAAAGATGCGGGCGTTCAGCAGTTCGTGCTTTCGCCGGAGGATGATGCGGAAAATATTTTTGCTTTGATCGGGCGGCTCGGCTCTGCGGCGGTCGTTCCGGTTTATCAGCACACGCCGCTGATGATTTCCGCGACGCGCCCGGAAGCCTCCGGCGGCGAATTGACGGATCGCTCACGTCGCGCGTTTCGTATTGAACAGGCCGGACATGAATTTGTGCTGATCAACGAAACGCCGTTTTCGCTGGCCGAGTGTCTGAACGAACTAAAGGCCAAAGGCGCCCGCCGCTTCCGGATTGATCTGTCGTACGGTGAGGTGCCGCCGGATGTTGTGTCGCGCATGATCTCCGGCGGTTTTGTCCCCGGCCATACCGGCAACTTTGACCGCAGGCTTCAATAATCGGCTGGCGGAGCCGTCGGCGCGGCTTTAGAGTTCCGGTATGAAACGGCGGATTATTCTTTGGGTTGCGGTTTTGCTGGCAGTGCTGACTATGACGCGCTGTCATTTTGTTTTTCCGCCTTTGCGACGCGCCGACGCGGTGATCACCGTGAAGACCACCGGCTATTGCGCTTGTCCGCAGTGCGGCGGCTGGAAATTCAACTGGCTCGGCCTGCCCGTCATGCACAACGGGGAGGCGAAAAGTATCGGGCGGACGGCGAGTATGCGGATGGCCCGCCCCGGCACGGTCGCCGCCGACCCGAAAATATTTCCGCCCGGCACCCGGTTTTATATCCCCGGTTACGGCTGGGGCCGCGCCGAAGACACCGGTTGTCTTAAAGGCGGGCATCTGGATCTTTATTTCTGGTGGCATATTAACGCCCGCAACTGGGGCGAGCGGACGAAAAAGGTCAAAGTCTGGTATGAGCGAGGTTAAAAGGGCGGGTTTTATTTTGAAAAACGCGGCGGAGAGTCCATAATGCGGCGCATTAACGCCAAAGGGGGAGAGCTGTATGGAACTTAAAGGAAGCCAGACCGAAAAGAATCTGATGTGCGCGTTCGCCGGGGAGTCGCAAGCCCGCAATCGCTACACCTATTACGCCAGCGCGGCCAAAAAAGAGGGCTATGTTCAAATCGCCGATATTTTTGAAGAAACCGCCAATCAGGAGAAGGAACACGCCAAGCGGCTGTTCAGTCTGATGAACGGCGGAGAAATCCAGATTCCTGCCAGTGCTTTCCCGGCCGGTCCGGTCGGCACAACGGTCGAAAACCTGCTGGCCGCCGCCGCAGGTGAAGAGCACGAATGGACGGATATGTATCCTTCCTTCGCCAAGATCGCCAGAGAGGAAGGCTTTGTTCTGATCGCCGCCGTGTTCAGCGCGATCGCCGTGGCTGAAAAACAGCACGACAAACGTTACCGCGAACTGGCCTCCAACATTAAAGCCGGCGCGGTGTTCGAGCGGGAAGAAAAAGTGACCTGGCGTTGCCGCAACTGCGGCTACCTGCACACCGGAACCAAAGCTCCGGCCAAGTGCGCCGCCTGCGACCACGTTCAGGCTCATTTCGAACTGCTCTGCGAAAACTGGTAAGAGGAATTTATCGGGTGAAATGGAATCTGACCCTACTGGCTTGTCTGCTGACCGTGCTGAGGCTTTTGCCTTGCACGCATGCGGAAGGGCATGGTCATGAATCCGGTCTGCATTCGGTCTGTCCGTCCGAGCATACCGAATGCAGTAGCAGTTGTACGCCGGAATCCTGTCCGCCGTCGCCGGAAATCAGCACGGCGGACAACGGGATTGCCGTGCAGGCGCCCGTATGGAATCCGGTCGCCGAGCCGGTCGCTGAATATCGTCCGGTCTGTCCGCCTCATCCGGCAGTACTGACGTTCAGCGATCGTTTACCTCTCCTAACCACTCAACTCCTGATTTGATCGTTCTTCGCGCCGCTTCCGCCGCACGAAGAATACATTCAAATCAGGAGTTATCATGAAAAAAACAATTTTACTGACGGCCGCGTTCGGCTTGTCATTTTTCTCTCCGGCGCTGACGCTGGACGAAGCATTGAAGTCCGCCGCCGGGCAAAGCCCGGAACTCCGCGCCGCTCAGGCGGAAGCTCAGGCTTCCGGCGCCGAACTCCGCGCCGCATCATTATGGTCTAATCCGGAGCTCGAACTCGAGTCCGAGGGGCTCGGCGGCGATTATACCGGGGCGGATTCCGCAGAATACAGTCTGCGCATCTCGCAGGAATTTCCAACGTCCGGAAAATTCCGGAAAGGCCGGGCCGTCGCGGTTCATGCCGCCGACGCGGCCCGCGCGGCGCTTCTTGAAACCGGGCGCGATTTTGAGTCGGCGGTGCGGCAGGCGTTTGCCGACGCTCAGGCGGCGCAGGAAATTCTGACGGTTCGCGATCAACAGCTTGCGCTGGCGGCGGAGCTTGTGGATGCGTCCCGGAAACGCCGCGAGTCCGGCGCGGCCTCGGAGCTGGAGGTGCTTCGCGCCGAGATGATGCTGGAGTCGGGTGCTGTCGAAAAAACGGCGGCGGAAAAAACGCGGGCGGCGGCTTACGCAAAACTGGCCCGGCTGACCGGCTTGCAGACGGCTGAAAAACTGACCGGCGATTTTTTTCAGCCGTTGGAACTGCCGGGAAAGTTACTGCTTAGAAAAACGCATCCGTCGCTTCAGCGGCTTCAGGCGCTGGAAAATCAGGCAGATGCGGCTGTGGCGCTGGCGAAGAGTTCGAGAGTTCCGGATGTGACCTTCGGAGCCGGGGCGCGCTACGAAGAGGACGGCAATGTACACAGCTATCTGTTTTCCGCTTCGATTCCACTGCCGCTGTTCAACCGGGGAAGTGCGCAAACGCTGGCGGCCGGGCTTCGCGCCGAGGCTTTGCGGTTTCAGAATCAAGCCGTCCGGCGGGAGCTGGAAACTGGACTGGACGCGGCGCTGGCGGAGTTTGAAACGGCTGTCGCCGAAGTTTCGCGCTGTCGCAGTACGCTGATTCCAAAGGCGGAGCGGGCGGTTGAGCTGATCCGGAATGACATGTCCGGACGCTACGGCTGGCTGGAGCGCATCGAAGTCCAGCAGTCGCTGGCGGAAACGCGTATCCGGATGATTGAGGCTCAGCGCGCGGCGCTGAAAGCTTACGCAGAACTTTTGAAATTCAATACGGGAGAATAACAATGAAGATGTTTTTACTGATTACTTTGCTGGCGGGATTTTCTTTTTCACAGGAACACGCTCACGAGGGGTGCGGCGGACACGAAGCCGAACCGGCGGGCGTTGAGCTCAAAACAGCGGCGGGCGGGCCGGTGGAGCGGCAGTTTACTTTTCCGGCCGAGATCAAAGTGAACCGCAACCGGTTCGCCGCCGTTTCGCCCCGCTATGCAGGCGTTATCCGCGAGCTTCGGGTTGCGTTCGGCGACGCAGTGAAGCAGGGCGACGTGCTGGCCGTGATGGAAAACCGCGAAACGCTGGCGCTCTATCCTCTGGTGTCGCCGTTGGACGGCGCGGTGGTTTCGGTAAACGGTTCGGCCGGAGAGTCGGCGGATGAAGCGGCGGTGCTTTTTGAAATTGCGGACCTTTCCAGTGTCTGGGTGGAAATCCACGTTTTCCCTCAGTATCAGCAGGCGGTTCGCAAGGGCATGTCGGTGCGGCTGACGGCGCCGGATGGCAGTACGGCCGAAACGATGATTGATTATGTGAGCCCGCTGGTATCGCCGGAAACGCGGACAGCTTTGGCGCGCGGCGTGCTCTCCGGCGCCGGACTCGGGTTTGCGCCGGGGACGTTTGTTAGCGCACGGCTGACGGTTGAATCGGTGAATGCCGAAGTTCGTGTAGAAAAAGAGGCGGTTCAGACCGTCGGCGGAGAAACGGTTGTTTTTGTGAAGGATGCGGACGGGATTGAGCCGCGCGACGTGCAGACCGGGCTGTCGGACGGAACGTTTGTCGAAATCAAATCGGGCCTCAAGCCGGGCGAGCCGTATGTGGCTCACGGCGCGTTTGAGTTCAAGGCGGAGCTGTTGACCAGCGGAATCAATCCGCACGCCGGATGCGGACACTAGGAGACCGTTATGATTAACAAACTGATTGAGTTTTCTCTGAGAGTCCGGGGTCTCGTCGCGGCGGTGATTATCGCAACGGTGGCATTCGGCGTTTATTCCTACCGGCACATGGCGGTGGATGCGTTTCCCGACATTTCGCCGGTCATGGTGCCGGTGTTCGCGGAGGCGCACGGCATGGCGCCGGAAGAAGTCGAGCGGCTGATTACGGCTCCCGTCGAGAATGCGATGAACGGCTTGCCGGATGTCACGCAGGTGAAGTCCACCTCCGCGTTCGGCATGGCGGTGGTTTATGTTTATTTCAAAGACAGCACCGACATTTATTTCGCCCGCCAGCTGGTGGCCGAGCGGCTGGCCGCCGCGATGGCGGATCTGCCGGAAATGCACGAGCCGCCGAAGCTCGGGCCGATTTCAACCGGGCTGGGGCAGGTTTTTATGTATTACCTAACGCTGGACGAAGCGGCGGATACCGGCGGGAAAGCTCCGGATGTGTATCTGCGCGAGCTCAACGACTGGGTGGTGAAATACCAGCTGAAGACGGTTCCGGGCGTGACCGATATTCTTTCGATCGGCGGGCATGTTTTGCAGTATGAGGTTCAGGTTGATCCGTACGAATTGCGCCGCTACAAGCTATCGCTGGAGGAAGTGGTTGAGGCGATCCGTTCCAATAATCGGAATGCCGGCGGGCAGTTTTTGGTGCTCGGTGCCGAAGAGGCGCTGGTGCGGGGGCTAGGCCTTCTGGAAAATATTGAGCAGATCCGCGATATTCCGGTGCGCACGGTGGGCGGAATTCCGCTGACGCTCGGCACCGTCGCCAAGGTCGAGTACGGCAAGGAAATCCGTCGGGGAGCGGTCACGCGGAACGGAAATCAGGAAGTGGTCGCCGGCATGGTTCTCAAGCTGTTCGGCGAGAACACCTCGGAGGTGATCGGAAAACTTTACGCTAAAGTGGCGGATGTGCAGGCCGCGCTTCCGGCGGGGGTGAAACTGGTGCCGTATTATGAGCAGGCCGAACTGGTTCGGCTGGCGACCGGCACGGTGAAGAGCGCTCTGTGGCAGGGGGCTTTGCTGGTGGTCATCACGCTTCTGCTGTTTATGGGTAATCTGCGCAGTGCGTTGATTGTGGTGCTTTCACTGCCGGTCTGCGCGCTGATCGCCGTGATCATGATGGGCTTGCAGGGAGTTTCCGCCAACCTGATGTCGCTGGGCGGCATCGCGGTGGCCATCGGTATGCTGGGCGACGGCGCCATTGTGATGGTCGAAAATATTTTTCGTCATCTCGGCCTGCCGGAAAACCGGGAGAGAAATAAATCCACTGTGATTCTCGATGCGGCCCGCGAAGTCAGCCGTCCGATTTTTTTCTCCATTGCCATTATCATCATGGTCTTCCTGCCGATTTATACTTTGCAGGGAGTGGAAGGGAAAATGTTCGCACCGATGGCCTTCACCATCACCTTTGCCCTGCTGGGCTCCATCGCGACCGCTCTGATTGTTTCGCCGGTGCTGAGTTTCTACTTCCTCAAGCAGGGGGAGCATCGCGAGAGCCGGATGATGAATTGGCTGATCAAAAGTTACCGGCCTTTGCTGGAGCGCGCACAGCGCCGCCGCCGGATGATCGTGATCTGCGCCGTGGCGGCGTTTGCTGTCAGCCTGCTGACCGTTCCGATGATTGGAACGGAGTTTGTTCCGACGCTGGAAGAAGGTTCGATTCTGGTCGGTGTTCTGATGGCGCCGTCCATTTCGCTGGAAACAGCCACCGAAACCGTAATGAAGCTGGAGCGGGAAATTATGAAATTCCCGGCGGTGAAAGGAACCATCTCCCGGATCGGACGTCCCGAAGCGGGCAGTTGTCCGCATCCGGTGAACTCAGCGGAAATCCATATTGAACTCCGCCTCGGAACCGGCAAAAAGAAACTGGTCACCGCGCTGAACGAAAAACTTTCCGCCGTTCCCGGCGTGCAGTTGAATTTTACTCAGCCGATTCAGAACGCGTTCGACGAACTACTGTCGGGCGTCAAGGCGCAGATGGCGATTAAGGTTTTCGGTGAAGACACCGCGGTACTGCAAAAGGTCGCTGGCGAAATCAAAGAGGCGGTCAAAGACGTTTCCGGCCTGGTGGATTTGACCGTCGAACAGAGCTTCGGCCAGCCGCAGGTGCAGATCGCGGTGGATCGCGCGGCCTGCGCCCGGTACGGCATTGCCGGGAGCGAAGTGCTGGAGCTGGTCGAACTCGCTATCGGCGGCGAGCCGGTGGATCAGATGTATCTCAATTCCCGCCGCTTCGGAATCCACGTGCGCTATCAGGAAGCGTTCCGCGCCAGTCCGGATGCGATCCGCAACCTGCTGGTACACACCGGCGACGGATCGCTGGTTTCGCTCGAACAGGTTGCGTCGGTGCGTGAAGTGACCGGGCCTCTGCAAATCAACCGGGAAAAAAATCAGCGGCGCTGGATTGTGCAGGGTAACGTGCGCGGACGCGACCTCGGAAGTGTCGCGGCGGACATTCAGGCGCGGGTCGCGGAAAAAGTAAAACTACCGCCGGGATACTTTGTGGAATACGGCGGGCAGTTTGAAAATCAGCAACGCGCCATGAAACGGCTTTTGCTGATTATCCCGATGGTTATTGCCGCTGTGTTTGTTCTGCTGTGGATGACGTTCGGTGCGTGGCGCGATGCGCTGATTATCATCGTAAACGTGCCGCTCGCGCTGATCGGCGGGATCGCGGGGCTTCTGCTGACCGGCGAGTATCTTTCCGTGCCCGCCGCTGTCGGCTTTATTGCGCTCTTCGGCATCGCGGTGCAGAACGGAGTCATTCTGGTCAGCTATTTCAACCAGCTCCGGCAGGAAGGACTCAGTTTGCACGACGCAATTGTCGAAGGCGGACTGCTTCGCCTGCGTCCGGTTCTCATGACCGCGCTGACGACGGTGCTCGGCCTGCTTCCGCTTTTGTTGTCGCGCGGGATCGGCTCGGAAGTACAGCGTCCGCTGGCCGTGGTGGTGGTATTCGGACTGACCACTTCAACCCTGCTCACGCTCTTCGTCATCCCGGCGGTTTACGGTCTCATCGAAAGCCGTCGCCCGGAAAAATATGAAACGCTGAAAGATTAGAGCTTGTCGTCACGAGATAGTGGTTGACGGCCTGAGTTGAAGTTGTTTACACCTTGGGCATGAAGAAGAACTCGACTCCCGCTTCTCGACGACATGACATTTCTGATCACGCATGGGCGGTTCTGGAGCCG
>JBIIYG010000034.1:0-6255 GCA_044346945.1 Pontiellaceae bacterium
GGTCACGCCGACCCCCGCGTACCGCATCGGCGAAAAGACCAGCGATCCGCTTAAAATGTACCTTGATGACATCCTCACCACGCCGGTCAATCTCGCGGGCATTTGCGGACTGAGCGTACCGTGCGGCTTTTCCAAAGCGGGTCTGCCGATCGGACTTCAGATTCTCGGCGACTCGTTTAAAGAAGCGAACATCCTCAAAGTCGGCCATGCGTACGAACAGACCACGGAATGGCACAAGATGAGGCCTGTTTTATAGAAATTTGACCGATCCGTCCGATTCGGCGGAGCAGAGAGTTTGATTATGAAATACGAAGCATGTATCGGGCTTGAAACCCATGTGATGCAGAAGACGCAGACCAAGATGTTCTGCGGCTGTAAGCACGAGTACGGCGCCGAGCCGAACACTAACGTTTGTCCGGTTTGTCTCGGCTACCCCGGCGCGCTTCCGGTGCTCAACGCCAAAGCCATTGAGCTGTGCTGTAAAGCCGGACTGCTTCTCGGCTGTGCCATCAATCCTCATTCGAAGTGGGATCGCAAAAACTATTTTTATCCCGATATGTCCAAAAACTACCAGATCACGCAGGCCGACCAGCCGCTTTGTCTCGGCGGACAGATTGTGACGGAAGTGAACGGTGAGCTGAAGACCTTTACCATCGAGCGGATTCATCAGGAGGAAAACGCCGCCAAGAACACGCATATCGCCAGCGGCAGTCTGATCGACTATAACCGCGCCGGCACCGCCCTCATGGAAATCGTTTCCACGCCGTGCATGCACTCGGCCGATGACGCCTTCGCCTATATTCAGGCGCTTAAGCTGATTATGGAATACGGCGGCATTTCCGACTGCGACCTCGAAAAAGGGCACATGCGCTCCGATGTGAATATCAGCGTCCGTCCGGTCGGGCAGTCAACACTCGGTGCCAAGGTCGAAATCAAAAACATGAATTCGCCCAGCTTCATCGTCGAAGCCATTAACTTTGAAATTGAGCGGCAGATTGAGGTTCTTGAGAACGGCGGCAAGGTGGTTCAGGAAACGCGCGGCTATGACTCCGATCGCGGAGAAACCTTTTCTCAGCGAAGCAAAGAAAACGCCCACGACTACCGCTATTTCCCTGAGCCGGATTTGCTTCCGGTCGAAATCTCCGCCGCGCAGATCGATCAGTGGAAATCCGAACTGCCCGAACTGCCGGTACAGCGGCGCGAACGCTACGTCCGCGAACTCGGACTGCCCGACTACGACGCCAAAGTCCTCACGGCTGAAAAACACATTTCCGACTTCTTCGATGCGGCCTGTCACAAGACGAAACAGTACAAGCTGGTTTCAAACTACATGATGGGCAAAGTCGCCAGTCTCGTGACCGAGAAGGGCGTCCGTGTTGTCGAAAGCCAGCTGACACCGGAATCGCTGGCGCAGGTCGCCGATCTCGCGGGCGGCGGAACCATCAGCTCCAATGCCGCCAACGATCTGATCGGAATTCTTTTTGCCGAAGGCGGCGATCCGAAAGCTATTGTCGAAGCCAAAGGTATGGCGCAGGTCAACGACGACAGCGCGCTCGAAAAATGGGCCGAAGAAGCCATCGCCGGAAACGCCAAAGCCGTCGCGGATTATAAAGCGGGCAATCCGGCTTCCATCAACGCACTCATGGGTTACGTCATGAAACAGAGCAAAGGCAAAGCCAACCCGCCCGCCGTCATCGCCATGCTCAAAAAGAAGCTGGATGCATGAGGAATTCTCGCGCCAAGCCGCAAAGGCGCAAAAGCTACAAAAAGAATCCATAATTTATGGATTTAAGGAGTTTGTTTTTGAGTACCTGCACCTTCAGCTCGAAAAGTGAACGGTATTTCTTTTGGTTCTGCGGCACCGTAATAAATTACAAGCAATGCGGGTGATTCTATCATTTCATTTGATTGGGTTAACCTTTCCATAACGAACGAAACAGACAGCGCATCTCCAGCAGCAATGAAATCATCTCCTCCTCTGAAGAAACCTTGCAACATGTACTTGTAGCTTGGTTTGTCGTTATACTCTGCGTAATGCCAAGATTGGTGCCCGCCATATAAAAAATCTTGTTCCAAATTTTGATCGCGCACATTCAGGTATAAACGCATGCGGATCAGGGTTGCTACACTGTTGCCGGTGTTGCGCACGGAAATTGTATGTCGGTTGTTGTTCTTTGTGAAAGTGAGTATTGAGTTTTCGAGAGGAACGCCGTTTGCAGAACACGCTATCTCGGGTTTTAGGATTTGTTTGCCTGCCAATTCTGCAAACTCACGTTCCATTTTTTCAATAGCTTTGGAAACCTCAGTGGACGCTTCAGAAGATCTGAGCTCGGTCTTTTCAATGGCAGAACTGATGTCTCGTGAAGAGATTGAATTTTGCATTAGGGGTAGGAGGACTCCAAATACTGCTATGACAGCGCCCCCAAACCAAAGAGCGAAATGAAGTCGGCGTTCAGCGACTTCAAGTTTGGCTTCTGTCACCTTATGATTGATAAGTTCGTTGATCTCGTCTTTAGAAGGATGTTGCTTGTCGTTCATGGGAGGTTTTTAACAGGTTGACGGGCGGGGCGGCAAGAGCGGCGGCGGTAAAGATTTGAAGGTGGAAGAGGCAGAATGCGCATGTGGTTCGTAAGGCCGCCGGGACGGCGGCGGTACGTATCGAAACCGTCCCGGTTGCCTTGTCTATAAACCGAACATCATTGGTTCTTTGAAATGAAGCTTTATTTGTGTGAGACGGGGCGGAATTTGATGCGGTGAGGCTTGTCGGCCTCGTCGCCGAGCAGACGGCGCCGCTGTTCGTGGTAGGCTTCGTAGTTGCCTTCAAACCAGGTGACTTTACTGTCGCCTTCAAACGCCAGGATGTGCGTGGCGATGCGGTCGAGGAACCAGCGGTCATGGCTGACGACGACCGCGCATCCGCCGAAGTTGAGCAGAGCCTCTTCGAGCGCCCGCAGAGTGGTAACGTCGAGGTCGTTGGTCGGTTCGTCGAGCAGGAGCAGGTTGCCCGCGCGCTGGAGCAGTTTGGCCAGATGAACGCGGTTGCGCTCACCGCCGGAGAGGATGCCGACTTTTTTCTGCTGTTCGGCTCCCTTGAAGTTGAACTTACCGCAGTAGGCGCGTCCGTTCATCCGCTTGCCGCCAAGGTCAAGCCATTCGTTTCCTCGGCAGATTTCTTCATAGATGTTCTTGTCGGGATTGAGCGAGTCGCGCGACTGGTCAACGTAGGAAATGTTCACCGTCGGGCCGACGGACAGCGTGCCGTCGGTCGGCTGTTCCTGTCCGGTGATCATGCGGAACAGCGTGGTTTTACCCGCGCCGTTCGCGCCGATAATGCCGACGATTCCGCCGGGCGGCAGATCGAAGCTGACGTTTTCGAAAATGACGCGGTCGCCGTAGCATTTGGTGAGATTTTCGGCGCGTACAACCAGATTGCCGAGCCGTTCGCCGGACGGAATCTGGATTTCGACGCTGTCTTCGCGAGTATCAATTTCCTGTTTGGCGAGCTGTTCGTAATTCTGAATACGGGCGCGGCTCTTGGCGCGGCGGCCCGACGGGTTGGTGCGGATCCATTCGAGTTCGCGCGCCAGCAGTTTACTGCGCGAGGCGGCCTGCTTGTTCTGGGCGTCGAGCATGGCCTGTTTCTGGGAGAGCCAGGCTTCGTAGTTGCCCTTGTACGGGAAGGCGCGGCCCGCATCGAGTTCGAGAATCCACTCGGTGACGTTGTTGAGGAAGTAACGGTCGTGGGTGATGACGACCAGCGTGCCAGCATAACGTTTGAGATATTCTTCCAGCCATGCGACCGATTCGGCGTCGAGGTGATTGGTCGGTTCGTCGAGCAGTAACACGTCAGGGTTGGAAATCAGCAGGCGGCAGAGGGCGACGCGGCGCTTTTCACCGCCGGAGAGTTTTTCGACGGAGCTGTCGCCCGGCGGCAGACGGAGCGAGTCCATCGCCATTTCGACCTGACTTTCGAGGCTCCAGAGGTCCTGCGAATCAATTTTATCCTGCAGTTCGCCCAGCTCGTCGTTGAGCTTGTCGCTCTCTTCGTCGGAAAGTTCCGTGCCGAGCAGGTCGCAGACTTCGTTGTAGCGGTCGAGAATTGCCTGCGAGGCGGCGACGCCTTCCATCACATTGCCCATAACGGTTTTGGAGTTGTCGAGCTGAGGCTCCTGCGCGAGGTAGCCGATCCGCGCCCGTTTGGCGATCTGCACCTGCCCCATGTACTCCGTGTCCACGCCCGCCATAATGCGGAGAAGCGACGATTTACCCGAGCCGTTGCCGCCGATCACGCCGATCTTCGCGCCGAAGAAAAAGGCGAGGGTGACATCATCCAGCACGGTTTTTTTGTCGTGCTGTTTGGTCAGGTTCTGCAGGTTGTACACATATTCGCCAGCCATAAATTTTTCCTTAATCAGGTTCTGGATTTAAAAGAGGGGCGGTATGCTAGTGGCCGTCTTATGAACAGTCAATTCCAACTCGTGTCCGCCTATCAGCCGACCGGTGATCAGCCGGAGGCGATTGACGCGCTTTGCCGGGGGCTGGAGCGCGGTCAGCGGTTCCAGACGCTGGAAGGGGTGACCGGCTCCGGCAAGACCTTCACCATCGCCAATGTGATTGCCCGGCAGGGAAAGCCCGCTCTGGTGATTTCCCACAACAAGACGCTGGCGGCACAGCTTTACGCCGAGCTGAAGGCCTTTTTCCCGAATAACGCCGTCGAGTTTTTTATCAGCTATTACGACTACTACCAGCCCGAGGCCTACATTCCGCAGACGGACACGTTCATCGAAAAAGATGCTTCGATCAACGAAGAGATTGAGCGCCTGCGGCTGGCGGCGACTGACAGTCTGCTCAGCCGTGACGATGTGATTATTGTCGCGTCGGTTTCCTGTATTTACGGCCTCGGCTCGCCGGAGGATTACCGCGACATGGTGTTTTCGGCGCATGTCGGCGATGTCGGCGGACGCGATGAGGTGCTCAAAAAGCTGGTTGCCATTCAGTATGAGCGCAACGACTACGAGCCGAAACCCGGCACGTTTCGTGTGCGCGGCGACACCGTGGATATTTTTCCTTCTTACGCCACGCACGGCATCCGCGTCGCTTTCTTTGGTAACGAGATCGAAAGTATCCGCCGGATCGACGCGCTGACCGCCGCGACCGAAGAGGAGCTGGAGCGAATCACTATTTCGCCCGCTAAGCACTTTGTGATGGCGGCGGAAAAGCTTGAACCGGCGATTACGCGGATCAAGGCCGAGCTGGAGGAACGGGTGAAGTGGTTCGAAGATCACGACAAGCTGATCGAGGCTCAGCGCATCCGGATGCGGACGATGTACGATATCGAAATGCTCAGGGAAATCGGTTACTGCGGCGGCATTGAAAACTATTCCCGCCACCTCGGAGGCCGCGCGGCGGGCGACCGGCCTGCCTGCTTGATTGATTATTTCCCGAAGGATTTTCTGACGATTATTGATGAGTCGCATGTCACGCTTCCGCAGGTGCGCGGCATGTCGAACGGCGACCGCGCCCGCAAGACGACACTGGTGGAGCACGGCTTCCGCCTGCCGTCGGCGCTCGATAACCGTCCGCTGGAGTTTCCGGAATTTCTTAACATCACCGGTCCGATGATTTTCACGACGGCGACGCCGGGGCCGTTTGAGCTGGAGCACGGCGGAAAAACCGTCGAACAGGTAATCCGTCCGACCGGCATCATTGACCCGCCGGTCGAAGTCCGCCCGCTGAAAGGACAGATTGACGATGTGATGGAGGAAATCCGCGCCCGGGCTGAACGCGGTGAGCGGACGCTGGTGACGACGCTGACGAAGCGCACGTCCGAAGATCTGACCGATTATCTGAAAAAAACCGGCCTGCGCGTTGAATATCTTCATTCCGAAGTGGACGCCATTGAGCGGGTGGAAATTCTGCGCGGACTGCGTAAGGCGGAGTTCGATTGTCTGATCGGCATTAACCTGCTTCGGGAAGGACTCGACCTGCCGGAGGTTTCGCTGGTCGCCATTCTGGACGCCGACAAGGAAGGGTTCCTGCGCTCGGAAACCTCGCTGGTTCAGACGGCGGGCCGCGCGGCCCGCCATATTGACGGCAAGGTGATCATGTACGCCGATAAAATCACCGGTTCCATGCGCCGGATGATGGATTTAACGGCGCATCGCCGGATCAGGCAGATCGCCTACAACGAGGAACATGGCATTACGCCGCAGGCGATCCGGAAGGAAATCGCCGAAAGCCTGCGGCAGTTTAGGC
>JBIIYG010000035.1:0-6238 GCA_044346945.1 Pontiellaceae bacterium
ATTCATATTAACCTTCCGCCATAACCATTATGGGTTCATGTATATAGGAAACTCCCGTCCGCTTTGTTTGTCAACAGCAAATGTAATAATGGGAAAATTTAAAGGAAAGCGAGGGAAAATATAATGCAAGAAACTGTATTGATTCCGAAAAACCATTGACCATTCAACAGATTCTGGCTCTAATTACTGCGATGGAATCAAAAATCACCATATCCACTTTGGCGAAAGAGCTGGGGGTCAGCATAGCGACTGTCAGCCGCGCCCTGAATAATTCCCCAAAAGTCAGTAATGAACGACGGCAGCAGATTCTTCAACTGGCAGCGAAAAAAAACTTCAAGCTTCGGGCCTTCGCTCCGCGGGTAACTAATCTGTGCGTTCTCATTTGCACCGACAGCTCTCCCGGAGAAAACATCTTTTCGACTTACACCGACCAGGTTATCAACGGGATGAATCAGTATTGTACTGAACATGATTTGGAACTTTCCATTTTCAGTGCGACCAACCAGCGCCTCAACACGATTGATTTCGTTAAAGAACTGTTCCGGCGGAACATTGACGGCGTGGTGATTCTGGATGCGGACGACCGTTCTCTTTTTATAAAGAGCCTGAATGATGCGAAAATCCCTTGGTGTGCGCTCATCAGCGGACATCCCGACCTTCCGGAACGAACGCTGACGATCAGCAATTATGAACTGGCCGAAACCGCAACCCAGTACCTGATACAGATCGGGCACCGCAATATCGCTTTTCTCACCGACCATACTCCCTCCATATCCTATCAGCAGCGGCTCGACGGATATACCGCCGCCATTCAGCAGGCCGGACTCGCGCCGATCATTTCAGAGAATATGACTCGGCGGAAGTTCGACTCCGCCATGGATATCGGTTTCGCTCTAACCGAGAATCTGCTTAATTCCGCCGCCGCGCCGACCGCATTTTTTGCGGTCAGCACGGAACTGGCAGGCGGCGCCCACTCCGCCCTGCACGGCAAGGGACTGACGGTACCGGACGACGTCTCATTAATCGGTTGCGACGACTGTCCTGCAGCGGAACACTGGCGCCCGCCGCTGACGGTTATTGACATCCCCAACAAGCAAATGGGTCGTACCGCAGCCGCATGGGTTCACGAACAAATGGATGACTTCAATGCCGCCCGCCCCGACTACGAGTCGTGGATGAAAGGCCACCTGATCATCCGCAAAACCACCGCCCCGCCCCGCAAAAAATCTTAACCGCCTGCTGTGCGGGTATCCGGCCTCACGTTGCGACCGCATGGCCGGCGACGGATTCAAGAAACCGGTATCCTTCCGCCAGCTCGTCAAACGGGTCGGATCTATAGTGTTCCTGTTCCAGAATATACCAGCGGCACCCGGATTTCTCCGCCGCAGAAATGACCGCTGACATATTGAGATTCCCGCAGCCCAAGGCACAGGACTCCGGCACATGATTCACCGGATTGACAGAGTAGTCTTTCAGGTGGATCTGCGGAAGCCGGCCTGCAAGTCGGTGGCACCAGTCCACGGGATCTCCCCCTCCATACTGAATCCAGTACGTGTCCAGCTCAGCCTGAACAACCCGGGCATCCGTCCCGGCAAAAATCTGCTCAAGAACGATCCGTCCGTCGATCCTGATCAATTCGAGGTGATGGTTATGATACGTCAGTATTCTTCCATGCCGATGCAGAAACTTTCCGGCCGTCTGAAGTTCAGCAATCAGTTTCAGGATCTGGCCGGGGTCGTTCAGATTGCGGCCTTCGGGATACGGAAAGGAAATTAAATCGCAACGGAGTTCCTCTGCCAGCTTCAGCGCCGCCAGCGGGTCGTCCAGAACGGCTCCGCAGTGCACCCCGCAGACCTGAATATTCAGCCGGTCGCAAATCGTTCCAACGCTCCGCACGTCGCACAGCCCCGGCAACATGCAAAGCTGCACCGCTCTGAAGCCGATACCGGAAAGTTTCCGCAGAGTTTCCTCTGCCTGCTCTACCGTACAAAGATGGTCTTTAACGCTGTAGAGATTTACCGCGATCTGCGATGTGTTCATTCAACCCTCCTCGCGACGGATGCCGCCGCAGTGGACTGCCGTACGACCAGTTCACCGCGTAGCAGAATGGTGCGCGCCGGCAGCTCCGGATGACGCAGGCGTCCGATCATCGTGTCCACGCAGGCGGCTCCTATATCACGGCACGGTTGACGGATTGTGGTGAGCGGTACCGGTAGCAGGGCGGCAAAGCTGACGTCGTCGAAACCGGCCAGCCTGAAATCGCCGGGAACATGCCGTCCTAGGCCGAACGCCGTCTGCATCAATTGCGTCGCCGTCAGATCATTGGAGCAAACAATCGCATCAAATGAATCGCAGATTTTTTTTACAAACCCGACATCTTCGGGATCGCCGACAAGAAACTCCGGTGGATTCGTCCCGCCGCGCAACAGTCCCGCGCTCAGGCCGTTGAGACGCAGATCCGTGGTGGCCGGATATTCCGGTTTCGCAATAAACGCCGTCCGGGAAGCGCCTGTTGCCGCGATATGCGCCCCGAGTTCACAGCCCGCGTAGAAGCTGTCCATGGAGATCAGGTCACAGTCGCTCCGGCGAGGAAACTCCAGCAGGTCGCGGTCCACAAGCACGACCGAGAGTCCGGCTTTCCGGAAAGCAGATACAATCTGAATATTCAGCGCTTCGCGTTCCGCCTGCGGATGCTCCAGCGGGGCGAACACAACTCCGCGCACACCGGCGGCGTACCATTCGGAGGCCAGCGCGTCCACCGACCGTCCGGACGCCAACCCGCCGGTAAACACGCTGCATCCGCGCTGCTGGGCCGCGCGGGTGATTTCTGCGCAAATCGGATCGAGGATTTCCGTTTTCCCCAGGCTCTCCATCAGCAAACCGATCGTCGTCTGAAGCGGGCGGTTTTCAGCGCGCAGATAGGTTCCCGATCCGGCGCGGCGTTCGATCAACCCCTGCATCTGAAGCTCCCGCAGCGCACGGGCTACTGTCGGGCGAGAGACGTTCCATTTCCGGCAGAGTGATTCTTCGCTGGGAAGCTTCCCGTCCCGGTTGAACTTTCCCTCCAAAATTTCCGCATGAAGCGTATCGAAAATCTGTCTGTGTCTAGGCGAACTCATCGGCTCCTCCAATTTGTAATTACAACTTATTTTTCATATATACTACTAATTGTTGAAACCTGTAAACTGTTATGTTCTGTTGTCAGTATGAAAAACAAAACAAAACCTAATTCGGGCGCTGACTGGCTGGAAAAAGCCTTGGCTGCCATTCACGAAAGCAAAGTGACCGTTTTCGGAGACTTCTGTCTGGACGCATACTGGATGCTGGACGATGACGAATCCGAGCTGTCAGTGGAAACCGGCCTACCGATCCGCCACGTCAAAACCCAGGGATACACACCGGGAGGAGCTGGAAACGTCGCCGTCAATCTGATCGCCATGGGCGCAGCCGAAGTCCGCGCGGTCGGCATGACAGGCAGCGACCTTTTTTCCGGCGAGCTGCGCCGCCTGCTGAGCGAACAGGGCATTGACATTTCCAGTCTGCTGAGCGCTCCGCCGCCGTGGCAGACCTCGCTCTTTGCAAAGCCCCACCTCGCCGGTGAAGAACTCAACCGCATGGACTTCGGCACGCTCAACACGACATCCGATGCGCAGATTGATCTTCTTCTAAAAGCACTGGACGCCGCCGCTTCAAAATCCAGCGCCGTGATCATCAACCAGCAGCTACCCGGTTCCATCGTTTCGCCGAAATCCATTGCCGGCATCAACGAAATCGCCGCTCGGCATCCGGACGTCGTTTTTCTGGCAGACACCCGCCACTACGCGAAGGAACTTTCCGGCATGATCCTTAAAATCAACGCCCGCGAAGCATTCGAAGCGACCGGTAAAAAACATTCTCCAGACAACCCCGTTTTGCCGTCGGAAGCGCGCACAATTGCCGCGCAACTGGCTGAACAACGGGGCGTGCCGGTATTCGTCACTCGGGGCGAACACGGCCTCGTGCTGGCGGACGGCGAGCGGGTTGCGGATATTCCCGGCATTCAGAACCTCGGCAAGACCGACCCGGTCGGCGCCGGCGACACAACCGTCGCCGGTCTAGCCGCCGTAATCGGCGGCGGAGGCGACATGGAAACCGCCGCCCGCCTGGCAAACCTTGCCGCCTCGATTACGGTGAGCAAACTCCACACAACCGGAACGGCAAGCCGCACCGAACTGGAAGCGCTCGGCCCGTTCCCCGATTATATTTACGAACCCGAACTGGCGGCCAATCCGCGCCGCGCCCGTTATTTGCGCGACACAGAAATTGAAATCATCCGCGAGCGACCGGCACCGAGAATCCGTCACGCCATTTTCGACCACGACGGCACGCTGTCCACCCTGAGAGAGGGTTGGGAAAACATCATGGCGCCAATGATGATGAAAGCGGTTCTCGGCCCGCAAATGCAGATCATAACCGACGAAGCCTACCGGCGCGTTGAAGAGGATGTAAAAATCTTCATAGACCGGACCACCGGCATTCAAACCCTCGCCCAGATGAAGGGGCTGATCGCGCTGGTCCACGAATACGGTTTCGTGCCGACAGCGGAAATTCTCGACGAACACGGCTATAAAGCGGTGTACAACGAGGCCCTGCTGGAAATGGTGAACGCGCGCATCCGCAAGATCGAGCGCGGCGAACTGGACGCGCGGGACTTTGAAGTCAAAGGTGCGCGGGAACTGCTTGAAGCGCTCCACGCCGCCGGAGTCAAACTCTACCTCGCAAGCGGAACGGACGAAACCGACGTGCAGGCGGAAGCAACCGTGATGGGCTACGCCCACCTGTTCGACGGCGGCATTCACGGCGCCGTGGGCGATCTGAAGGTTGAAGCCAAGCGCGTCGTGCTGGAACGCATCTTCAGCAGCGTCGGCGCGGCGGGCGACGAGGTGATGGTGACCGGCGACGGTCCGGTCGAACTGCGTGAAGGAAAGAAACGGGGAGCTCTCTGCCTAGGCGTGGCCAGCCATGAAATCTGCCGCTACGGTCTCGATGAAACCAAGCGGACTCGCGTGATCCGCGCCGGAGCGGACTATGTGGTTCCGGACTTTTCCCAGCTGAAGCAACTCAAACCCCTGCTCGGCATTTGACAACTATTCCATAAATTAAAAAGGACGGTATATGATGAAAAAACAGGAAACAAAAATCATGACGCCGGAAGAGGCGCGCGCCTACCGCGACCAGCTGGTCGCCGAAGGCAGACAGCTGGCATTCACCAACGGCTGTTTCGATATTCTGCACCGCGGCCACGTCACTTATCTCCAGTTCGCCAGAGAACAGGGCGACGCCCTGTGCGTCGGCCTCAACAGCGATGCATCGGTCAAACGTAACAAAGGCCCGAACCGCCCAATCAACCCCGAAGAGGATCGCGCGTTAGTGATGGCCTCGCTCGCCGCCGTGGACTGCGTGGTGCTGTTCGACGAGGACGAACCGAAAGAACTGATCGGGAAAATCCTGCCGCAGGTGCTGATCAAAAGCAAAGACTGGGCGCATTATGTCAGCGGACGGGAGATCGTGGAAGCCAACGGCGGTCGCGTGGTGCTGTCCGATATGGTCGAAGGGCGCTCAACGACCGGAACCATCGAACGGGTTCTGGATGTGTACGGAAAGGAAGAGAAAAAATGAGTGAAAAAACAATCATTGTAACCGGCGCGGCAGGATTCATCGGACGCAACGTGGTCAAAGAACTCAACCGGCGCGGGCATAGCCGGCTGCTGCTGGTTGATCTTCTCGGAACCGACGACAAATGGAGCAATCTGGTCGGCCTGCGTTTTGACGACCTGGTCTCTCCCGATCAATTCCTTCAAGCCGTTCAGAACGGCAGCGCCCAGAAGGCGAAAGCCTGCATTCATCTCGGGGCCTGCAGTGCGACGACGGAAAAAAACGCAGACTATCTGCTCGAAAACAACTACCGCTATACGCGCACGCTCTGCGAATGGAGTCTGAAAAACGATGTCCGGTTCGTCTATGCCTCCAGCGCGGCGACTTACGGCGACGGCTCACGCGGCTACTGCGATGAAGACGATGCAACACCGACGCTCCACCCGCTGAACATGTACGGCTATTCCAAACACATGTTTGATCTGTGGGCACTTGAAACCGGCCTGTTGAACAATATCGCCGGTCTGAAATATTTCAATGTCTACGGCCCCTTCGAAGACCACAAAGGCAGCATGCGTTCGCTGGTTCAGAAAGCGAACGCATG
>JBIIYG010000036.1:0-6136 GCA_044346945.1 Pontiellaceae bacterium
GCTCGTGCTCTGGCGGCCATCCGTCCGGCGCGGGTTTTTGATGCCGTTACGTCGTTACTGAATCCGTAAGCCGTTGACCGAAAGGCTTGGAGCGTCGGGGGTTTCGTGATAGAACCGTCCACCTTATGAAGAAACCCAGCTTTAGAATTCCTGACCGGGTGCGGATTTTTCTGCCGTATTTCGCCATGCTTAAATCGGTGAAGTGGCAGTTTGCCGGCGCTATTCTTTTCGGAACGCTGAACGGTGCAACCAACGGATTCGGCGTGCCGGTTATTCTCTGGAAGGTTCTGCCCAAGGTGTTCGATAAGGCTCCGCCGGATGGCTGGATGCTGGTCGCTGTCATCGCTCTGTTTCCGCTGGTCGGGTTGATCCGGGGGTTCAGCGATTTTATGAGTTCCTATCTTTCCGCTGTTTGCGGCGTGAGGGTGCTGATTCAGATTCAAAGCCGTCTCTACCGCAAATTGCAGGATCTTCCGCTCGGGTTTTACGGGACAATGCGTATTGGCGACCTGATGTCCCGCGTAATGGGGGACACTGCGGCGGTGCAGACCGTGGTGACCAATAATGTCGCCGATCTGGTAAAACAGCCGGTGCAGTTTATCGGCGCGATCTCCGCGCTGATCTATATCGCCATCCAGAAAAAGGAAGCGGTATTTATCCTTTTTGCGCTCGCGGTTGTCCCGCTCTGCATGTTCCCGATCCGCTATTTCGGGAAGCGGATGAAGGCCCGGGCGAAAAAACTTCAGGCCGGAGCCGGTAATCTTTCAACCGCGATCAATGAGAATCTGGGTGCTGTCCGCGAAGTGCGGGCCTTTAATCTTCAGGATATCGAAACGGCGAAGTTCGCCGAGCGGATGGGTGTGATCGCCAAGTTCCACCTCAAGAAAACCAAGTATTCAAAAATGCTTCCGCCGTTGATCGAGCTTATCGGCGTATGCGCGGTAGGTATCGGGGTTTTTTATTGCGCCAAGACCCGGGTGACGCTTGAGGATATGACACCACTGCTGGCGGCGCTTTATATGACCTATCCCTCAATCCGCAAGTTTGGTACGGTTCATAACGAAATCAAGCAGGGCGAAGCGTCCGTGGAGCGCATTGAGCAGGTGATGCAGACTCCGGATGCGGTGCCCGATCCGGTTGACCCGGTGCCGTTTGACCTGAAGAACACCGATATTGAATTTTCGGACGTGAAATTTGAATATGAGCCCGGCGTTCCGGTGCTGTGCGGTGTGAATGCGAAAATTCCGGCTGGAACCGTTGTGGCGCTGGTCGGGCCGAGCGGTGCCGGGAAATCCACTTTCGTGAATCTGATTCCCCGGTTTTACGATGTGACCGGCGGGGCGATCCTCATCGGCGGCATGGATCTGCGCCGGTTTAATAAGTGCGACCTTCGCAATCATATGGCGATTGTGTCGCAGGACACGATTTTGTTTAACGACACCATTCGCAATAACATCCGGCTCGGACGGATGGATGCGACGGATGCCGAGGTGGAACAGGCCGCGCGGCACGCTTTTGCGCACGATTTCATCACGGCCTTTGATGAAGGGTACAACACGCTGGTCGGCGAGCGCGGAACACGACTGTCCGGCGGACAGAAACAGCGCATTGCCATCGCCCGGGCTTTTCTGCGTGACGCTCCGGTTCTGATTCTGGATGAAGCCACCTCTGCGCTGGATTCCGAAAGTGAAGAGATGGTGCAGAAAGCGCTGGTCGAGCTGGTCAGAGGCCGTACGGTGTTTATCATCGCCCACCGGTTCAGCACCATTAAGCTGGCTGATCAGATCATGGTTTTTGAGCGGGGCATCCTGCGGGGCGCGGGGCCTCACGCAGAGCTGTACGCTTCCGATGAGCTCTACAAGAGTCTTTATGACCGGCAGTTTATTGAGTAAAGGCAGGCATGCGGACATTATCAAAAAGCGGATATGAAGAGCTGTTGGCCCGGTCCGAGATTGTCGAAAAGGACCGGCACGGAGTCAAAGTGGTCCGGCTGTCCGGTGGAAACTATCTTAAAACTTTCTGGTACCGGCGTTTGATTTCCTCGCGCCGGATTTATCCCGAGTGGCTCCGGTTTGTACTGCACGCCGGAGCCTTGCGCCGCCGGAACATTCCGACGGTAACCGTTCTGGAAACACTGCGCATTCCGCATCTCAAACGGACGGCGGTGATTTACGCTCCGCTGGAGGGCCGCACCCTGCGGCAGGCTCAAAAGGCCGGCGATTTTGATTCCGCGTTCGCCGGACGGCTTGGCCGGTTTATTGCGGCACTGCACCGTCAGGGTATCGACTTCCATTCTCTGCATATGGGAAATATTCTGCAATGTCCCGATCAGACCTACGGATTGATCGATATTTCCAATATGCGGATTGTTCCCTGGCCGCTGTCGTCAGCGGCGAGACTGCGGAATTTCAACCATCTTTTCCGGTATTCAAACGATTTGAGAATTCTGACGGAAGCCGGTATTCAGGAGTTTATTGCCGGATATATGGAGGCATGTTCTTCCCCGCAGTTGCGGCATCGGCTGTTGAAGACCTATCAGCAGTGGGCTGAGAAATGAAGATCGTTTTCTGCCTGTTTAAGTACTTTCCCTACGGCGGACTGCAACGCGACTTCTTGCGGATCGCTCAGGAATGTCAGCGGCGCGGCGGTTCGATTACGGTCTATACCTTGAGCTGGGAAGGGCCGGTGCCCGAAGGGTTCGATGTCCGGATCGTTCCAGTTCGCGCGCTGAATAATCACCGCCGTGTAAAGAAATTCTCGGATTATGTTCGATCGTCAATCGTCCGTCATCAATCGTCAATGATTGTAGTCGGCTTCAATAAGATGCCGGGGCTGGATGTCTATTACGCCGCCGACGCCTGTTATAAAGAGAAGTCGCTCACACAGCGGGGCTGGTTCTATAGACTGGGTGCCCGCTACCGGCTTTACACCGCGTTTGAAGAGGCGGTTTTCGGCGCGGAATCCTCAACCCGGATTCTGATGATTTCAAAAACGCAGGAGCCGTTTTTCGTGAAACATTACGGAACGCCGTCCAGCCGGATGCATTTTCTGCCGCCGAACATCGCGCGGGACCGGGTTGCTCCGCCGGAGGCTCCGGCAATCCGGGTGGCCTTCCGGCAGGCGAACCGTCTGGATGATTCTGTGAAACTGCTGGTGCAGATCGGTTCCGGCTTCATCAAAAAGGGCGTTGACCGTTCGATTCGCGCGGTGGCCGCACTGCCTGAAGCGGTTCGGCGGAAGACCGTTCTCTGGGTGGTCGGCAAGGATCGGAAAGACCGGTTCGAGCGTTTGGCCCGCGAACTGGGAGTTGGCGACCGCGTTGTATTCACCGGAGGCCGGGATGATATTCCGCAGATTCTGCTGGGGGCTGATCTGATGCTCCACCCGGCGTACGATGAAAACACCGGTACCGTTTTGCTGGAAGCGGTGGCCGCCGGACTGCCGGTGCTTTGCACGGAAGTCTGCGGTTACGGCAGTCACATTAAAGCGGCGAGTTGCGGTTTGTTGACTCCGGAGCCATTTGATCAGACGGTATTGAACTGTCAGCTTGAAAAATTGCTGACCGATGGCGAACTGCCGGAACTTTCTGCCCGGGCTCTGGCCTACGCACGAACCAACGATATTTACAGCATGCACGAAAAAGCGGCGGATGTGATTTGCTCAGAGGTTGGCGGTTCTCAGCTGCAAGCCGGAATCCGGAAACCGGAATTATTTTTAAACGATGAGTTCGAAAAAATCTGGGCGGGTAAAGATCCGTTCGCGGAAGTGTTGCGGCTGGACGGGGAGATTTTCCGGTCCGTTAAAACCCGCCGGACGTTTCGCTTCGAACTGAACGGGAAAAGCTATTTCGCCAAGGTGCATCACGGCGTCGGCTGGGCTGAGATCGGTAAAAATCTGCTTCAGCTGAAGAGTCCGGTGCTCAGTGCCCGCAATGAATATGGGGCGATCCGGAGGTTGGAAAAGCTAGGCGTGGCGACCATGAAACCTGCGGCCTTCGGTGAACGCGGACGCAATCCGGCCCGAATCGAATCGTTTATTATCACGGAGGAGCTGACCGGCACGGTAAGCCTCGAAGATTTCTGCCGCGACTGGAAAGTAAATCCGCCGCCGTTTGCGCTGAAGTCCGCGCTGATCCGCTATCTGGCGGATGTCAGCCGAATATTGCATTGTAACGGTGTGAACCACCGCGATTATTATATCTGCCATTTCCTGCTGGATGTTTCCAGACCTTGGAAAGACGGCATTACAGCCTCGCTGATTGACCTGCACCGGGCTCAGCTCCGGCAGAAAACGCCGCGCCGCTGGGCGATCAAAGATGTGGCCGGGCTTTATTTTTCCGCTATGAATATCGGTCTGACGCCGCGCGACCGGCTCCGTTTTATGAAGGTTTACAGCGGTGGATTGCTGTGTGAGACCGTGCACAAGGATGCGGGATTTTGGAGCGCAGTCGAGCGAACCGCTCAACGGCTTTATTCCAAGGAACAGAGAAAGCCGAAGGGGTAGAGATGGCGGACGTCCGATACAGAAAGCAGGAGGAGAACGGCTGGAATCTGCGGGTGCGTCCGGACTGTACGCCGGAGTTCGTGAATCTGTGCTGTTGTGACGGCAAGTCGGCTCATCCGTCCTTTGAAACCATCCGCAACAGCCGGAACACACTGCTCTACCGGATGGTTTGGAACGGGAGGGTTTTCTATCACAAGGAATTTAAGTCGCCGACCCGCGGACGTCAGCTTCGTAAATGGTACCGCGCTTTTCAGCAGATCCGGGTTGCCGGAATGCTGAAGAGGAAGGAACTCGATTGTCCCGAAGTGTTCTGCGCCGGGCGCAAAGGTTTGCGGATGTTTTGCGTTTATGAAGGGATCGCCGCCGACGGAAACGCCCCGTCTGTTTACCGGCGGATTACCGCCGGGTCGGAAACACGGATTTCCGCCGAAGAATTCCTGTATCAGTTTGGACGGTTTACCGGAACCATGCACCGCAGGCGGGTGGCTCATGGCGATTACCAATGGGGCAACGTGCTCGTGCGGTTTACTGACAAAGGGCTGAAGTTTGTTCTGATTGATAATGACCGCACATCCGCTTTTACGGGACGGATCTACTGGTATCGGCTGAGAAACCTGATTCAGCTGATGCATGCCGCCGACTACGTTCCTGACGGGCATTGGGATGCCTTCTGGGTCGGGTATATGGAAAGCTATCCCAAGGGACTGCTCTGGAAACCGCTGATTGAGCGGGCGGTCCGAAAACGGGTTGCTCAACGCCGGAGAAAATCGGCGGATCGGAAAGGAGTCCGGGTATGAGAATTACTGCTCTGAATCCCGCAGACAAACTTCTGGTCGAGGCGGCGGCCCAGCAGGTTCTTTTAATCTGTCTTCGCGAGCCCGGCGGCTGGCCCGAATCCGACTTTCCCGGGTTCCAAATGCTCAACCGGGGCGGTCGCGCCGGTGTCGCCGTCATTGAAATCTCCGGGCGGACGGTCTGTGTAAAGCTGTTCTATGATTCACGCCCTCTGGCGAAATGGCGGAACCGGATCGGCCTGTCCAAGGCCGGAAGAGCTTTCCGGAAAGGTGCCGCCTTGGCGCGCCGGGGCGTGAACTGTCCGGCGATGATCGGCTATGCCGAAGACCCGAAAAGCGGGAAAGCGTTACTGATCACTGAATGGGTTCAGGCGGCGCAGAGAATGGATTGCTGGATCGAAAACAATGGATCGCCAGCGGACGCCGCACAGGCGCTTGGCCGTTTTATCCGCCGGATGCATGATGCCGGAGTGACGCATAAAGACCTCTCATTGCGGAATTTGCTTATTCAACCGGTGCCGGGTGGATATAAATTCCTTCTGCTCGATTACGAAGATGCGGGTTTCTTCAGAGCGGTCAGCCGCGAAAAACGGCTGAGGAACCTTCATCATCTGAATGAGCGGGCATTGCGGCTGGTTCCGGAAAATATCCGGCGGGAATTTCTTTCCGCATATCTGGGGGATTGCGGCGATATCGAGGCCTGGTGTCTAAACCTGAACCGGATGATCTGTGAAAATCCGTCGAAATACACGACCGGCCGTCGGGATAGTTGCGGCCCGTAACTTCTTTATGCCAAGAGGCTGACCCGGCGGCCTTGACATGAATGCCGGACCTCGTGC
>JBIIYG010000066.1:0-6001 GCA_044346945.1 Pontiellaceae bacterium
AACAAAGTACTGTTCAACAGAACGCTTCGCAGCAATCTGCGACGGAGACAACAACTCATCTGTTCCACTCTCAATGAACTTCGTAACCTGACTGTTGAACTCGCGAACCTCTGGAAGGTTCGCTACCGCGTTCGCTTCACGTGCAGACTCTGAACCGTACGAAGCACCGACACGGCGACCGTTTTCTGCGCCGTTCAACTGTGTCATAATCAAATCAACTTCTTCAGGCTTCAAACGACCAGAAGCCATGTCGGCACGCAACTTGCTCAAATCACCCAAACGGCCAGACGCACCACGTGGCGTGTACAAATACTGCAACTTCTTACCAATGTTGCTGTTCGTAATACCGAGACGAGTCTTTACCAAACCATGCTCAATAGCAGAACCAACCAAACCAGAACCCGGTATGCGCACACGTGAACCAAACATGTACAAGCCGTTGCGCTGCAAACCCATGACTTGTGCAATGTCTGTTGGCACAGCCGACTTACCACGAGAAGCAACACGTGACACTTCCTCAGCCGTACCACCATACTGTTTGACAAGGTTCGCCAAAGCGAACCGACCCTCACGACCAGTAACATTCTTCGTACCCAACGCAGCACGCAACGCAACATCCTGCGCACCAACCTTTGCTGTTGCACGCAACCCAGCAGCACCAGCGCCCTTTGCAACAGCCTTAATCGGTACGGCACCACCAAGCGACGCATACGTTGTCGGGTCAAGAGCAACGTCACCAATGAAACCAACCAAACGCCCCTTCCAACCCTCCATCGGAGCAATACGACCAAAACCAAAAGAAGGGTCACTGAACTGATTCTTCAAATCTGTCAACGAACCACGAGTGTTCGGGTCAACGTCAATAATGTCATTGACTTCCTTCATCGTTGTGACAACAGCACGACGAGGCATGTCAATAAAGTTCAACCCACCCAACACCGCCTTACCAACAGGCGAACCCACAGCACGAGCAACAGCACCCTTCCAACCAGTCTGAGCAACACCACCCTGCTGAATGTTCTGCACCGCGTCAGCAAGACGCGGAGTTGACTGAAAAGCATTCAACGAAGCATCACGAAGACGACTAGCCGACTGAGCCTGCACCGTACGAAACGGCTGCTCTGTCTGCGGAAGAGGCTTAACCTTAGACAGCCTCTCCAGCAACTCATCAATGTTTGGGTCCACCGCCATTACTTACCGCCAGAAGCCAAAAAGTTCGCTCTCGTAGCCAACGCACTCATGCGTGGAGTAACACCCTTCTCAACAGCCTTCTGCTCAATATAAGCAGCCAACAACTGCTTCGCTTCATCCATCAAACGAGACTGACGACTCAAACGAGCACGCTCCTTCTGCAACTCTGGGTCTTCAGCACGACGAACAACATCCTTAGCAATGTTCCCAAACCGAGTCATCTCAGCCTCGCTCTCAGCAGGACGAGAAGCCTTAAACTGCTCACTAGCAATCTGGTCACGGGGACGACCATACAAAATTTGACCCAACGCATCAGTTGTACCCAACTTCGGCAACTCCTTGCCGAGAGTTGACTCAGTAACATACTTCAAGTTAGAAATAGCCTCATCATAAATTGGGTCAGTAACACCACGGAAAAGAGCAGCAGCACCAGCAGGAATCTGCTCCAAATACTTCAACTGCGGAATCAACCCGAGAGCACCAGCCTCACCACGACCCATCGGCGTATTCGCAAGATTACGTTGCAACGACTGAATAAAGTTCTCGCCACCAGAAGGCGGCTCAGGCATAAACCTTTGACCATCACCCTGCTCTTTAACCGTCTTCGCTTCACGTTCCTGCAAAAACTTCTGAGCAGCAGACACAGTCTGAGGACTCATCTTCGCAGCATTAGCACGCTCAGAAGCAGTCGTCACACGCTTAGACAACATATCCATGAACTCAGGAGCCAACTCGCCAGCAGTGAAACGAGCCTCAGACGAAGGCAACCCAGACTTATCCTCAGAACCGCTACGAGACTTCTTCAGGTCAGCAACCTGCTTGTTGTTGAACTCCTTGTTAATCGTGTCCACGAAAGACAACAAATCCTTCGTCTCACCATCTTGGTTATACACCCCCGGATTCAACTCCGCCTGCTTAGCGGTGTACTCCTCAACCATACGACGAATATCCCACGGGTTCGTCCCACGCTGAACCTCGGCAGCAATAATCTTCCTAATGTCCGTATCTGGCAGCGACAACGTGCGCAGCAACGTTGGAGCATTCTCCAACCAAGAAATCTGCTCATCGGCAGCATCCTGCTCAGCAGACTGCTGGAACGTCCCAGTCAACTCCCCAAGTTCAGGCGAGAACAAACGGCTAATGTCGGCACTGCTCAACCCAGAATTCTTCAGAATCTGAGCCAGAGCAGACCAGTCGTTAATAGGGACGCCTTGGACCGTATCCATCTCTACCAATAACCCCTGTTGCTACCTAAACGGCGTATTGAGACATTTGACCCGGAACAACATTGGATACACCAGCATTTGCCACTATCCGAGCCAACTCCTCACGCCTCCGCCTGTCCTCGTCAGATTCCCCACCAGCCACAGGAAGCGTCCCACCAGCACCAGCAATCAAATCCTCAATCTGCTGACGGCGAGCAATCGCCGCAGCCTCCTGCTCCAAACGAGCCTGAGCCAACTGAGCCTGAATCTGAGCCAACGCACTAGCCCGAGCCTGCTCAGTTTGAGACGAATACGCTGCACGCTGAGTACCCAACGTCTGACCAGCCAACGTACGAGCCATCTCCAACTCAGCCAAACGAGAAGCATCAGACTGCTGAGCAGCAGCCCCAAGCGTGTTCAACAAGTTCTGGAACCCAGCAGCACCCTGCTGAGCCGAAGCCTGCTCCGCAGCCACCTGAGCACGCACAGGGTCAGCCGACACACCATACGCAGACAAAATCTGCTCCATCGCATCAGGAGCCGTACCAGCAGAGACAGGAACGTTCGCAAACGGATTCGTCTGATTCTGACGCAAATAGTTCTCCAACGCCGAATAACCCTGCGAAGTCAAACCTTGAGCAGTCTCATAACCACCAGCAATGTTCGCCAAAGCACGCTGATAAGCATCCTGAACCGCACCCTCCGAACGTGCACCCTCAGCACCAATCATCCCAAGCAACTGGTCTACACCACTGCGGTAACCGCCACCAGACAACATGTTCTGATACGTTTCAAGTGTGCGAGCCTGACGTGCAGCATCAGCCTTATCTTTCTGCATCTCATACTCAAACTTGCGTGCAGCAAGAACATCAGAAGCCTTCGGACCAGCCGAAGAAACATAAGAAGGAAAACCGCTATCGCGCTCCTCCAACTCTCTCTCAGCAGCAGGCAACAATTGACGGAAATAGCCAGCAACAATTTCTTGGTCAGTCAACTTACGTGGCTCCTGACGAACCGTATTACCCTTACCAGAAGTCGCCCGAAGACCGGGCGTTGTCAACCTGCGTGTCTCCGCATCAACAGGCTTATTGCTGCCATCACCGTATCTAATAACTCCACGTGCCATTATGCCGCTCCTGCTCTAAACGCAAACAACTGCCGAGCAGCCTCTGCGATTTCTCTTGCCTTTTCCATTTCCAAATCACCCAACATGCGACGATAATCCTGCAACAAACGTGCATCCTCTAAATCCGCTTGACGGAACTCATTCATCTGCTGCTGCTCCAACTCAGACAACCCGCGAGCACGCTCAGAACCAAACTCCTGCATCGCACGGCTAAACAAGCCGCTGCGAACCGAAGGAGACACAAGATTACGTTGCGAATAACCCCTCACCAACGCAGGCTGCGCCTGCTCATACTGACGCAAAGCAGTCTGACGTTGACGAGCACCACGCTGCTGAGACAGCGTACGAGCAAACTGATTCGCAGCAGCAGTCGCAGCATAATTCTCCGTCAAACCACGCCGACGTGCCTCGTAAATACTAGGGTCGTACGCCATAATTACCTCTATCCATTCGTGCAACCATCCTCTTCAAATCATCCATCTCCGTCCGCACCTCAGTCAACTCGCGAGACAACGACATAAAAATCTGTTGCAAACGAGCAGCATCATCAGTCGTCAACGTGTTGATAATGGGCGAAGACCAAGGGCTTCTCATCCGAACACCTGCGTACCCAACACCACTTGGTCAGAATCACCAGAAGCCAAAGAGTTCGCAACACTGGGGTCCAACTTCGCAGAAGTAATCGCACCAGTAGCAATCTTGGCTGTCGTCACAGCACCATCTTCAAGGTTCACACCCGAAGCCAAACCGTCAGCAAAGTTCTTCACCGCAGTGAAGTTGCTGTTCATCTCAGCGGCTTCAATAACCGTGTTAGATGTAAAAGAATAAGGAACAGAAAGAGGCATCAGCCACTCACCTTTCGGTTGTTGTACTTATAGGTAATTGAATCAATCCCCCAACCACCATTGGAAGGACCAGTGAACAACAATTGCACACTGCGAGCCAAACCAAGATTCCGACCATTTCTCACAACCACACCTTCAGACGAAGAACCCCACAAGCCTGAACCCCACAACGCAACACCCCAATACGCACCAGTACCAGCACCAGACAACGACACATCAAACTGCTTACGCTCATTACCAGCAGCCTCCTCATAATTCTGAAACACCTTCACGTTCACAATCCGCTGCGTATCAACCTGCTTAAACACAATGTCAGGACGACGAAACATCTTCTTCTGCGCATACGTATTCCCATCCACCCAACCAGTGCGATAATACGACGAGAACGCTGTCAACGTACCAGTGATGTTGTCACGCTCCTCCTGATACAAATCAACCTTCAACACATACGGCTGCGTCGGATGACACGCAACACGAAAGTTCGTGTTTGCGTCGTCAGTCCAGTCAGTACCACCAATCAACCCGTAACCATCATGCGTAGCGAACTGTGTGTACGCACCACGAGCACCAATAGAAGGGTCCAACACATAGTTACGTGTCGGCTTGGTCGCAATATTGTCTGGGTCGTACGGCAACGCAATCCACGCACGACGACCAATCCACGACACCGAATACGGTTCAGTAGAAGCCGTAGACAACAAACGTTCGTCCACCAGTGGACGCAACGGCTCAAACACATCCGTGATTTTGGTGCCGTTATAAAAGAACACACCTTCTGGGTTGGAGTAGAAATACACTCCATCTTCAGCCTGAGCAATACTGTGATGGTTGTTTGCGCCAAGGTTCGTTGACAACTCAACAACTTGGAAGTTGTCAGACGAGTTACCGACAAGCAGATAAATACCGTTCGGCTTAAAGATAACAAGTTGACCAGCAACAATCGCCAAACCACGGATACCCAAACCGCCACCGTTGAAATCAATGAAGTCATCTGCCATCCAGTCACCCGGCAAACCTTCATGTGACCAACGCAAACGATTCGGATACAACACACCCGCTTCGTATGTCCCCGCAACAAACAGTTTGTTTGTGTGCGTAATCACATGCTCAGCACGTGGCATGAATCCACCAATCGGATTGTTGTACGGCTGCCAAGTCGGACCATTCGCAGACAACGCAGTCGCATACGTATCGGTGGTCTTCCACCTGTAGCCAACAGCAGTAGATGTTGCACCAGTCGCCATGTACAACGTGTCACCCCACGCATACATACACACACCATGATTCGCAATAGTTCCAGTCACGGGATTTCCAGCCGAATATTCCAAACGAGTAAAGTTCGTACCAGACGACCAGAACACGTGAGTGTTATTGGTCAACATCAGGCGAGACGAATTGCCATAAAACGCATACAAACGTTGCGGGTCCCACGTACCGTTCACAGCAGTCGTATTCAACCTGTGCATACCACCACGACTAAACACACCACCGCGAGGGTCAATCTCCACATTCAACATGTCAGGCGACTCATTCTTCGCCAACTGAAACTGGTCAGCGCGAAGGTTCAACCCACCCGTAAAATCGTCATAGCGGTCCGTCAATAGTCTGCTCATGACCCAAGCGTCGCCCCCAGA
>JBIIYG010000037.1:0-5710 GCA_044346945.1 Pontiellaceae bacterium
TTATGAGCCAATCCAATACCAAAACCGGCCCCGTCGTCATGCCTTGCGGCGCAGATTTGACCGCTCACGCGGGTCATCTCGCTGTTCTCAGCCATTCCGCCGGAGCCCCGCAGATGATTCTGCCCGCGTCTCTCACCGCCGTCGCGCTCTACCTCATTTTGGCAGGCGCCGCATCCGGCGAAAACGGTGAGTTCCAGCCGCTCACGCCCGACCGCAATGTCCGGCTTCCGCTCATTGGAACCTGCAACCCCGGCGACACGCTGGTCATTGCCAATCCGTCTGTCTCAGGACAGCCCGGCAAAGTCATCGTACTGCCGACCGCCGCCGGAACCTACCGCGTTGTTGCCATCGCGGAAGAGAAGGGCGTTGCCGGTCAGCTTGTGCTGGCCCGTCCCGCCAACCTCGGCCTCATCACCGTCACGGCGTAGTCCGTGCTTTTAGTTCTCACCAATAACCAATCAACCAATAACAAATAACCATTCCGGAGGAATACTATGTCTCGCTTACAGTCCATCAGTTCCAGCCCCATGCTTCGCCAGTTCGCGCAGGGTGCCGCCCAAAGCGCCATCATGCCCGTTGCTGACTTTATTGCCCCGACGATTGAAGTCCCGACTTCAACCGGACGGTTCAAAAAGTACACCGAGAAACACCGCTTCCACATTCCGAAGACTCTTCGGACGCTCGGAGGCCGCGCGGCCGAACTGCGTTTTGAAGTGACCGATGCCACCTTCAACTGCGCTCCTCATGCTCTCGATTATCCCGTGGATAATCTCGAACAGCTCGAAGCCGAAGGCATTGAAAACATGCTCAGGGAAGGGGCGGTTGCAGTTGCCGAAGTCGCGGCACTCGCCCACGAGAAGACCGTCATTAACCTGGCGGTCGAAGCGGTTGGCCCCGGCACGGATGCCGTTTGGAACGATGCCGCCGATCCGGTTGCAGACATTGACGACACCATCCTGGATGTCATCAAAGCCTGCAAATACGGCTCGCTGATGAACGTCGGCGTTCTGTTCGGCGCAGGTGCTTGGAACATCTTCAAAAATCAGGCCAAAGTGCGCGGTCGCTTTGTGGTCGGTTCCGGTGCCAAGTCCGGTGTCGGTCTGGCTGTGCCGACGCAGGCCAATGCCGGGGAGCTCTTTATCGGTTCGCCCGAAGTCCGCACCAGCTACATGGTCTTTGATGAGGCACCCGAAGGCGTTGCCGAGGATGTCAAATTCCTGCTGGACAGCACCGTGCTGGTTTTTGCCCGCAAAGCCCAGCCGACCCGCCGCGATCCGTCCTTCATGAAAACCTTCCGTCTGATGAACCGTTTCATGGTTCCCGGTTCCTACATGCGTGACGACGGACGTGTCGAAGTCGCTAAATTCGACTGGTCCGAAGATGTGCAGGTTTCCAACTCTGCCGCCGCCAAACGCATCAATGTGTCCGCGACCGCTCCGGGCAACTAAACTCGGTGCCACCGTCTGCGCCTTCCCTGTGGGTGCGGACGGTTTTTTCTCCGTCTCGCATCAATCGGTAATCGTAAATCGGAAATTCCCCCATGTGGCCCATCCTCACAGTCGCTTACCTCGAATCGGTCATGAGCCCCGCGCTCTATGCCGCCTATCTGCAATGGCTCACCGACAACCCCGGCAAGTCCGGGCGGCTCTCTGCGCTCATCATGCAAATCGCGACTGAATTCCGGAGCGCCATGCGGGCCAATGGAACGCCGGTTCCGTCCGGCAGCGAAACCGCAGTTCCGTCCGCCTGCCTGCGTCATGCGCAGACCATCATTCTTTATGAGCTCAAAAGGGAAATCGGCCTCACCTTCACCGAAGGCGAAAACAACATGGCACTGCGTTCAGATATGTTTTTGCGCAACGTCTGGACTGGCAACATCCCGCTCAGCCGGGATACCGGCGGACTTTCCCCCACCTACGTCGCACAAGCCGCCGCTATCGAAAACCCTTAATCCAAAGGAGCCACCCAATGAAAAAACGACTTTCATCTTTCATAGTTCATCTTTCATCCTTCGCGCTGATGCTCGCTTGCTCAAGCAGCAGCGCGGCTGGCTTCTCCACCGCCCATTCCCTTGCCACCGGCACCGTGGCCATCACCAACACCCAGAAACGCTCCTCATGGGTGCCCGTTGCTCTGCTCTTCCGGTTTGCCACCCCGGCATCCGGCGCGATCACCGTCGAACGCCGCACCGGCTCAACAGCCTTTCTTTTAACGGGGTGTACGCTTTACAACAATCAGCACGCGGTTTGGGTTCCGGACGCGGACATTCCTTTTAACGAAAACGACTCTCTTCTCGTTACAAGCACCATCACCAACGGCACCGTCGAAATCATCCGAAAGGGCAATCAATGAAGCTACGACTTTCATCTTTCATCTTTCTGTTTTCATCTTTCGCGCTGCTGAATACAGCAAGCGCTCAGTGGATCATAGACGGCCAGCGCGTCCAATCCTTGGAAATCCATGTTTCCGATCCGCAGGCTTTCTATGCCGACGGCTCCCGTCCGATGACCGCTCCGATTGTTTTTTCGGTCTCTTCTTCCGGACTGTTTCGCGCAACCGTTCCGTGGTCGGGCGAACAGGCGTTCTTTATCGCAGATGAGGGCGAGGAGGTTCTCCGGCTGTCGGACGGCGATACGGGCCTTCAGCTTGGCTCTCTTATTTTGAAGCCGTTTGTAATCAGCCAGACGAGCGAAGGAACGACGATTGATTTCGGGGAACACATGCTCTCCGGAGGCTGGCAGATTGACGAGGTATTGCCGTATCCCGAAGCGATTATCAATCGCGGCTATGCGGACACCCGCTATTTACTGCGCACCACCGGCATCACCACCAACCGGGTCATTCAGGCCGGCAACACCCTCGTCATATCCAACGGCCTCATCACCGCCATTCTCCCTTGAGGGCAGGGCTATGAAATCTCCCCCTGACAACCGACACCGGATACCCGACACCTGCGGCAGCTCGCTGCCGGACGGCTGCCAGCAGCGCTTCGACCGAATTGATGAAAAGCTCGAAGCCATCCACACACAGGCCAGCAAAACCAATGGCCGCGTCACCAAGCTCGAAAAATGGAGCCTTGTTCTTTTGACGGCACTTGTCGTTTTTCTCTCCACCAACCCGCAAGGTTTGCTCACGGTGCTGAAAACCATCGCCTCTTTTGTGCGCTGAACCGTTCCGTTCAGTCCGTGTTCGCCCGTTTTTCTGGCACTTCCGTTTGATTTTACCCCTTAGGGTAAGGAGGAATCATCATGCTACATACTATGCTCATCAAACTTGGCTTCGCGCTATTCCAGCTTTTACCGCTGGAACGGATCGTTGCCAAAGTGCTCACCGCCGCTATCCAGCGCATCATGCTGTCCAAAAAGACGGCCGCGCAGATCGCGCAAGTCCGCAAAACCGTTATTCACTTAACGGAACTTGTGGCGCTCATTGATCCGATGCTGGCCGACAAAGCCGTCACCGGTGACGAAGCCAAACAAATGTTTGACGCGGTCAACCAGACCCGGCTGGAGATTTTAAATCTCTGGGCCGACGGCGAACCCGCCAAACACCTCGAAGCCAAGCTCCCCAACTGACCTCAGATTTCTGAAAAATGATTTCTGGTCTTGCCGCCTTCGGGCGGCTTTTTTATTATCCCAGACATCTGCTCATTTAAGGAGGCAGACACCAAAAAATCGGCGCTGAAACACTCTGAAAAGTGTGGCGAAAAGTGTGGCTTTCACCCATCAAAAAGCACCGTTTTTCATACCATTTCAATGGCCTTGACAAATCAAGTTATTTTTTATAGCTTGCTTATAGTCAGAGACTTACTGAAACAAAAAGTCACCGGCTGAATACTAAAAAATAGATTTCGAATCTGAGGGTTACAGGTTCGACCCCTGTCCGGGGCAGTTCCCGCATGCTTCATCCCTGGTGCGGGGAGTGGACAAACAGCGCGCCGCCCACTAGCATGAGGCTGCCTGGACCAACCCTGAAAGCGGTGGTTCATATCCGGAAAGGAATAAAGGCATGAAAGCAGAGATTGGGCTGATCGGGCTGGCGGTGATGGGTGAGAACCTTGTTCTTAACATGGAGAGCAAGGGGTTCACGGTCGCGGTCTATAACCGCACGGTTGAAAAAGTGGATGCTTTCATCGCCGGTCGCGGCGCGGGGAAAAAGTTTATCGGCTGTCACAGCATCAAGGAGCTTTGCGCCAGTCTGGAGCGTCCGCGCAAGGTGATGATGCTGGTTAAGGCCGGACAGGCGGTCGATGACTTCATTGAGAAAATCATCCCGCATCTTGAGCCGGGGGACATCATCATCGACGGCGGCAACTCGCATTTCCCGGACACCATCCGGCGCGCAAAATATGTGGAAAGCAAAGGATTGCTGTATATCGGCGCCGGTGTTTCCGGCGGTGAGGAGGGCGCTCTGCTCGGCCCGTCGATCATGCCGGGAGGATCGCCCGCGGCCTGGCCGTCCGTGAAACCGGTTTTTCAGAAAATCTGCGCACGAACCGATGCGGGCGAACCCTGCTGTGAGTGGGTCGGCGAAGACGGCGCGGGACATTTTGTGAAAATGGTTCACAACGGCATTGAGTACGGCGACATGCAGATGATCTGCGAAACCTACCAGATGATGAAAGAGGGGCTCGGTCTCTCCAACGAAGAGATGCACAACGTGTTCAAAGAATGGAACACCGGGGAGCTCGACTCCTATCTGATCGAAATCACCCGCGATATCCTTGGTTATAAAACCGGAAAAGGCGAAGCGGTTATTGATGTGATTCTGGATGCCGCCGGACAGAAGGGAACCGGCAAATGGACGGCTGTTTCCGCGCTGGATCTGGGTCAGCCGCTGACATTGATCGGCGAGGCGGTTTTCGCCCGCTGTCTTTCCGCGCTGAAAGACGAGCGCGTTGCCGCCTCGAAAATGCTTAAAGGCCCCGGCGCGAAATTCACCGGCGACAAAGCGGCCATGATCGCGGATTTGAAACAGGCGCTGTATGCGTCCAAGATTGTTTCCTACGCGCAGGGCTATCAGCTTATGCGGGCGGCGGCCGAAGAGTACGGCTGGAATCTCAACAACGGCGGCATCGCGCTGATGTGGCGCGGAGGATGTATCATCCGCTCGGTTTTCCTCGGAAAAATCAAGGAAGCGTTCGATAAGAATCCCGACTTGGTTAATCTGCTGCTCGCCCCGTTCTTCAAGAACGCCGTTGAAAACGCGCAGGCCGGCTGGCGGCGGGTGATCATCAAGTCGGTCGAGCTTGGCATCCCGATGCCGGCGATCGGCGCGGCGCTGGCGTACTACGACGGCTATCGCGCCGCCCGGCTCCCGGCCAATCTTTTGCAGGCGCAACGCGACTATTTCGGTGCGCACACCTATGAGCGTATCGACAAGCCGCGCGGCGAGTTTTTTCACACCAACTGGACCGGGCGCGGCGGCAGTACCGCATCCACGACCTATACGGTCTAATAATCGATTATTTTTAGACGCGCTCCGGTAAAAATAATTGCTTTTCCGATGCGGCAATTTAGACTCGCCGCACTTTGCGTTGCGGCATGCGCGTGAGTGTAAACGGAAATCAAAAACACAGAGGTGAATTAGTCGGTGCTGAAAAAGTCATTTGATCCAATGTTTTCAGATCGGATGGCAGAACTTACGGGATAAAAATTTGCAAGGAATGTGTGGAATCCGTCCGGGAACCTTGCAAAAATTTATGAATGAA